>JAEULQ010000105.1 GCA_016792685.1 Tabrizicola sp.
GCACCGGCTGGATTGCCGTTGTCACGACCGACGATACCATCCTGATCTTCGGCAAGGACGGCAAGCTCAGGCAGGAGATGATCATCGACTTGACAGCTTCCCCTTGACCTGATCGGTCGGCATCGGGCTAGCTTGGCATCAACTCCAGTCACCCGGTCCGACCGCCCCGATGCTGCACCTGTCGCCATCGACCGACGCCAACGCAGACCGGCTTCGCGAGGAGATCGCGCGACAGCACGAGATTGCCACGAACGAATTCTCGCAGCGGGTCATGGCCACGGCGCTGGCATTTGCAATCTGCGCCATCTTCGCGCCTGCCTGGTTGATGGGGCTGCTGTTTGCGATCAATTTCAGCGCCGAAGTGACTTGCGACCGGGCGATGAACGGGCTTGATCCGGCGAAATCGCCCTGGAGATACCGGGCAGCGATCTGGGCGATGGTCACGATGGAAGCCACCCTGATGATCGGCACCGGATTGGTCTGGCTGGAGGAGAGCTCCTATGCGAAGGCGGTGGCGGTTGGCATCTCGATGGCGACCTTGCTGCATCTGAGTTCGATCCGTTCGATCCATTTGCCGATGGGATCGGCGGGCATTGCCGCGGTCGGCGCTGTCGCCTTCATCTTCAACACCTACTACTGGACCAGCGCCGGCGACTGGCGCGGCCTTGTGGTCTGCACGATCACCGCATCGGCGGGCCTGGGTTACGCAGCCGTCGCCATGGTTTCGAACCACAAGCTGCACCGGGCAAGCGCTGCGGCCGCCTCGGATGCGCGGGCATCGGATGCGGCAAAGGGACGGTTTCTGGCGCAGATCAGCCATGAACTGCGGACCCCCCTGAACGCGGTCATCGGCCTGGGCGAGATCGAGGCCGCCAGCGCGACCGGCCAGACGCGCGAGCGGCTGAAGACCATGGTCACGTCCGCCCGGGACCTTTCGGTGATGCTGGATGATGCGCTTGACTATTCGGCCCTTACCGACGGGCGTGTCCCGATTTCGCCCCGCCCGGCCGTCATCAGGTCCGAACTGGCTGCACTGGTCTTCATCTTTGAAACCCAGGCCCGCAAACAGGGGCGGGACATCCGCCTTTCCGTCGCGAAAGAGGTGCCGAAGACCCTCAGGCTGGACAGCCAGCGGCTGCGGCAGTGTCTGTCAAACCTGATCGGGAATGCGATCAAGCATGCGAGCGGCGGGCCGGTCCTGACCACGGTCGGCTATGAGGCTCCGTTTCTGGTCATCGACGTGTCGGACGAAGGCGAAGGCATCCCGGAGGAGCTGCGCGAGCGGATCTTCGAACCCTTCTTCCGCGGATCGGGCGAAAGCCCCGGCGTCGGGCTGGGTCTGGCCATCAGTCGTGCGCTGGCGCAGCAGATGGGGGGCGATCTGGTCCTGGTTCCGACGCCACGCGGCACGACATTCCGCCTTTCGGTCGAAGCCCCCGAAGTGGCCGACGCCGCGCCCAAGGCCACGACATCGGATTTCACCGGCAGGACTGTCCTTGTCGTGGACGATATTGCCACCAACCGGCTTGTGGCGGCCCAGCTGACGCTTGCGGCGGGCGCCCAGGTGGTGGAGGCCGCCAGCGGGGCGGAGGCGCTGGAACGGTTAGAGCGCGGCGGGATCGATCTTGTCCTACTCGACATGATGATGCCCGAGATGGACGGGCAGGAGACGCTGCGCCGCATTCGTGCCCGGCCCGGCCCCCGGGTGCCGGTCGTCGCAATGACGGCCGATATCCTTGCCGCCCGGCGCGAAGCGCAGGAGGCCGAGCCGCTGGACGGGTTCCTGCCCAAGCCGATCCTGCCGGAAACCCTGCGCGCGGTCCTGGCATCGGTCCTGGCCAAGCGTGACGGATAGCGGCAGTCGATGTCGGTCTCTGACATGCCTTGGCCGGGTTTGGCGCCAAGCTCGCGTCAGGATGAAGGGGGACACCGATGATCGGAGATCTTGGCGCAGCCGATGCCACAGCACTTGCCGCGATGGTGGCCCGCAAGGACGTCAGTCCGGGTGAGCTTCTGGATGCGGCCCTTGCCGCTGTCGAGGCACGGAACCCGGCCCTCAATGCCGTGGTTCTGTTGCAGGAAGGTGTGGCGCGAAAGGCGATTGCCGATGGCCTGCCGCCCGGCCCGTTCCGCGGCGTGCCCTTCCTGATCAAGGATCTCGGGATCGAAGCGAAGGACTTTCCCTCGCACAATGGCTCGCGCCTTTTGGCCAATACGACCTACCGGCTGGATTCCGCGATATTTGAGCGGATCAAGGCGACGGGCGTGGTGACTTTCGGCCGCACGACCAGCCCCGAAGGCGGGATCGGGGCCGCCACCGAGGCCGCGGTCTATGGCGGTCCCACCCGGAACCCCTGGGGTTTGGAGCATACCTCCGGCGGTTCGTCAGGCGGCGCAGGCGCTGCTGTCGCGGCGGGGATCGTGGCCTTTGCCCATGGCTCAGACGGCGGTGGATCGGTGCGGATACCGGCCTCGTCCTGCGGGCTCTTCGGCTTCAAGCCGACGCGGGCCCGTCTTCCCGATGGCCCCTATGCGGGTGAGGGTTGGGCAGGAATGGCGATTGACGGGTTCCTGACACGCTCGGTCCGGGACACGGCGGTGATGCTTGATGCTTGCGAAGGCGCGGACCTTGGCGCGCCCTATTGGGCACCGCCCCTTGACCGGGGCCATGCCGCCGCCATCAGCCGCCCACCCCGGCGCCTGCGGGTGGGCATCTGCGACACGACGCTGACGGGCGAGGCGATCCATCCCGAGGTCGCAGAGGCCGTCCGCGCCACGGGTCGGCTGCTGGAAGCCTTGGGGCATCAGGTGGAGCCGTCCCGCCCAAAGGCCGATGTGCCGATGATGATGCGGGCCTGGACTGATATCGTCGGGATTGGCACGGCGCTGTCAATCCGTTCGAAGATCGGCGACCGGGCACCGCGCGAGGACGAAGTCGAAGGCGTTGGCCGCGGGGCCTGGGCCTATGCCCGGACCTTGCATCCGACGCGCTATCTTGAAGCCGTGGGCGAGATCCACGTCTTTGGCCGCCAGATGGCGCGGTACTTTGACGAGGGGCCGGACATCCTGTTGTCGGCCACGCTTGCCGAGCCTCCGGCGAAGGTTGGCCGGTTCAGCCATCTGACCGAAGACTATGTCGCCTATCGCACTGGCCCGGAAGGCATTTTTGCCTACTCGCCCTTCTGTGCTATCTTCAATGCCAGTGGTCAGCCTGCCGCCTCGTTGCCGCTGGGCTGGTCGCAATCCGGCTTGCCGATCGGGGTCCATCTGGCTGCGGCTTTCGGCCAGGACGAGCTTTTGATCAGCCTCTGCGCGGAAATCGAGCAGGCCGCGCCCTGGGCAGGGAAACGGGCGCCGATGGCCGGTTGAGAAAAAGGAATCGCTTGCGGGGAATAAAAGTTTCCGACCAATATGATCAAAAGCCGGGGGCGGAAATGGGGGAAACCGTGTCAGCTGAGGTGACCATCTCTGCCCGCAATGTCGTCAAGGCCTTCGGGCAAGGCGCAAGTGTGGTCCGGGCGCTAGACGATGTCTCGGTGGACATCCGGCGCGGAGAATTCTTCACACTGCTTGGTCCTTCCGGCTGCGGCAAGACCACGCTTCTGCGCCTGATCGCCGGCTTCGAGATGCCGACAGACGGCCAGATCCTGCTGGACGGCGCCGACATCACCACGCTGCCACCGAACCGGCGACCGGTGAATACGGTCTTTCAGAGCTATGCCCTGTTCCCGCACCTGACCGTGGCGCAGAACGTCGCCTTCGGGCTGGAAATGCTGGGCAAGCCAGCCGCCGAAGTGAAGGCAAGGACGGCCGAGATGCTGGCCCTCGTAAAGCTTGAGGCGATGGCCGGCCGGAGGACCAGCCAGCTGTCGGGCGGGCAACAGCAGCGGGTGGCTTTGGCCCGCGCCTTGGCACCACAGCCAAAGGTGCTGCTTCTGGACGAGCCGCTCAGCGCGCTGGACCTGAAGCTGCGCAAGGAAATGCAGATCGAACTGAAGCGGCTGCAGCTGGAAACCGGGATTACCTTTGTCTTCGTGACGCATGACCAGGAAGAAGCCCTGACGATGTCCGACCGCATCGCGGTGATGAGTGCGGGGAAGATCCAGCAGGTGGGCAGCGCCAAGGATATCTACATCCATCCGAAGAACCGCTTCGTCGCCAGCTTCATCGGCGAGACGAACTTCCTGACCGGCGCGGCCGAGGACAACACCCTGCGACTGCCGACGGGTGAAAGGATCGACGTGCGGGGGATGAAGGCGGGCGGAAATGCCACTGTCAGCGTCCGGCCCGAGCAGTTGCGCCTTGGTACACCGCAGGATGGAGGCCTGCAGGCCAAGGTGACGGCGCTGGTCTACTTCGGTACGGACACGCATTGCCATCTGGAGCTGGCCGACGGGACCGGCATCGTGGCGCGGTTGCAAAGCCCTGCCTCGGGCGAGGCGGGGCTGAGCGAGGGGCAGACCGTCGGCATCCGCTTTGCCGAAGGTGCTGTCCAGCGGGTGGAAGACTGATGAGCCCCGCCGAGGAACAGGCCGTCAAGACCTCGGCCCGCAACGGGTGGCTCCTCTCGGCCCCCGCGCTGATCATGTTGGCACTGGCGGCTGCGGGGCCGCTGCTGATCGTCGTCTACTATTCCTTCCTGACCGCAAACGACACCGGCGGCGTGATCCGCGAATTCTCGCTTGAGGGCTGGAAGGGCGTGTTCCTGACCTATGACATCTTCGAGGAACGCTACGCGCTGGCCGATGCGCATCTGACGATCTTCTGGCGATCCGTCTGGCTGTCGCTGGCCACGACGGCGCTGACCTTCGCCATAGGCTTCCCGACCGCCTGGTTCATCGCGACCCGGCCCGCCACCCAACGGGCAATGTGGCTGTTCCTGATCACCATTCCCTTCTGGACCAACCTGCTGATCCGCACATTCGCGATCAACGAGGTGATCCGGAACGAAGGGATTCTGAACACCATGCTCCTTTGGCTGGGGGTGATCGATGCGCCCCTGCAGATCGTCTACACCGAGACGGCCGTCCTGATCGGGATGACCTATGTCTACCTTCCACTCATGGTGCTGCCGCTCTACGCCACGATCGAGCGCTTCGACATGCGGCTTCTCGAAGCGTCCTACGACCTTTACGCCAGCCGATGGCACACCTTGCGGCGGGTGATCCTTCCCATCGTCAAGCCAGGGATCATCGCGGGCTCGATCCTGGTCTTCGTGCCCTCGCTTGGCGCCTATGTGACCCCGCGCATCCTCGGGGGTGGCAAGAAGATGATGCTTGGCAATTTCATCGAGCTGCAATTCCTGCAGGGCAAGAACTGGCCCTTGGGTGCGGCACTGTCCGTCCTGCTTCTGATCATCGTGATGGCGGCACTCCTGGTCTATGTGCGGGTCGCAAACCGGGATCGGGGGGCAGGCCATGGCTGAGCGCGGTTTCGAGATATCCCGACTGCCCGGCTTTGCCACCATCGCAATCGCCGCCTTCGTGATCCTTTATCTGCCCATCGTCACGCTCGTCATCTTTTCGTTCAACGATTCCAACTCGGTCGCGGTCTGGGGCGGGTTTTCGCTGCATTGGTATGCCGATGCCTGGGCCAATGACGACGTGAAGGCGGCAACCATGCGGTCGCTGATCATCGGGGTCTCGGCTGCGGTCCTCTCGACGACGCTGGCCACGCTGGCCGCGCTTGGAACGACACGGCGCAAGGCGTTCAAGGGCCAGACCTTCATCTACGTCATGATCAACCAGCCGCTGATGGTGCCGGAAATCGTGACCGCCGTGGCACTTCTGATCTTCTTCGGGATCATCAAGGTTGCGACCGGCTATCAGGGCCTGGGCTACCTGATCGCCGCCCATACCGCCTTCTGCATCCCCTTCGCCTATCTGCCGATCCGGGCGCGTCTGGAAAGCATGGACCTCAGCCTCGAGACAGCGGCGGCGGACCTCTATGCCTCGCCCTGGGCCACGTTCCGGCGGGTCACGCTGCCCCTTCTTGCACCCGGCATCATGGCGGGGGCGATGCTTGCTTTCGTCATCAGTCTTGATGATGTGGTGATCACCGAATTCGTGAAATCAGGTGGGCAAGACACGCTGCCGACCTACATGCTGGGCCAGCTTCGCCGGGCCTTCACGCCCGAGGTCAACGCGATCTCGACCATGCTTCTGGGGGTGACGGTGGTCATGCTTACCGCCTTCTTCCTCCTGACACGCAAGAAAGACTGACAACCAAACGGGGAGACGACTGATGAGATACCTACTGTCCGCGACCGCAATGATGCTTGCCTCGGCAACGCTGGCCGCAGCCGAGGGCCAATTGCAGCTTTACAACTGGGGCAACTACACCAGCCCCGAGCTTCTGGAGAAGTTCGAGAAAGAGACGGGCATCAAGGTTACCGTCACCGACTATGACAGCAACGACGTGGCACTGGCCAAGGTCGAGGCCGGCGGGTCGGGCTTCGACCTCGTGGTGCCCTCGGCCAACTACGTGCCGATCTGGATCGAAAAGGGGCTGATCGTCGAACTGGACAACTCCAAGCTCGCGAACAAGGGCAACATCGCCCCCGAATGGCAGGATGTGGCCTGGGATCCGGGCCGCAAGTTCACCATCCCGTGGCAGTGGGGCTCGACCGGCATCGCGGTGAACACGAAGATCTATGGCGGCGATATCAATACCTCGGCCGTCTTCCTTGAGGTTCCGCCCGAGCTTGTCGGCAAGATCAACGTCGTGCCGGAGATGAACGACATCGTCAGCCTGGCCACGATGTATGTCGGCGGCGAGCCCTGCAGCGAAGACGCAGAAGTGATGAAGAAGGCGCGCGACCTGCTCTTGGCGGCCAAGCCGAACTGGCTTTCCATGGATTATGGCGCGACCGAGCGGCTGTCGAACGGCGACTGGGCGGCCAGTGTGAACTGGAACGGGTCCACGATGCGGGTCCGCCTGAATACCAATGGCGATGTGCAGTACGGCTATCCCAAGGAAGGCTATCCGCTGTTCATGGATTCGGTCGCGCTGCTGAAGGACGCCACCAATGTCGAGGAAGCCTACAAGTTCCTGGACTTCATCATGCTGCCGGAAAACGCCGCGCTGATCTCGAACTTCGCGCGCTATGCGAACGGGATTTCGGGGTCGGAAGCCTTCATGGACGCAGAAATGACCGGCGCACCCGAGGTGATGATTCCGGAAGAGCACAAGGCGAACGGCGTGTTCCTGCCGACCTGCACCGGCAAGTCGCTGGACTACATCTCGGCAATCTGGACCGAGCTGCAGAAGTAAGGGACGCGTTTCAAATTGCGTCCCGGGGCCGACAGCGGCCCCGGGACATGCCTTTCGTGGCGCAGTCATCTGCCAGCGCTGGAGGGGGGCGCCCTGCCCCCAGGACCTTCAAGGATATTTGCGGAAGGGAAAGCCATGCTGGAATGGTCGGCATCGGACCTGTCGCGCGCCATCCATGCGCGGAAAGTGGCACCCTCCGAAGTGATGGCGGCCTGGCTTGCGCAGGTCCAGGCGGTGAACGGGGCGGTCAATGCCCTGGTTTCACTGCGCGATCCCGATGAGCTCATGGCCGAGGCGCGTGCCCTGGATGATGCGCCTCCTTCGGGCTGGCTGCATGGAATTCCGCTGCCGGTGAAGGATCTTGTGGCGACCAAGGGCCTGCGCACCACCTGGGGCTCGCCGCTTTGGCGGGACCATGTGCCCCTGTCGGACGACATCCTTGCCGCACGGATGCGTGCAGCGGGGGCGATCTTTCCGGCCAAGACCAACGTGCCGGAATGGGGCCAGGGGTCGCACAGCTTCAACCCCGTCTTCGGGGTGACGCGGAACCCCTATGACGTGACGCGCAGTGCTGGGGGGTCGTCCGGCGGGGCGGCGGCGGCGCTGGCCACGCGGATGGCCTGGGTCGCGGACGGGTCGGACATGATGGGAAGCCTGCGCAATCCAGCGGGGTTCTGCAACGTCTATGGCTTCCGCCCGACCTGGGGCCTGGTGCCCACCGATGCCGAGGGCGACACTTACCTTTCTACCCTGTCGACCGAGGGGCCGATGGCCCGGACGATCGAGGATATCGCGCGCCTTCTGCTGGTCCAGGCCGGCGAGAACCCGGAAACCCCCTTCCCGCGCCAGCTGCCCGACGTGTTGACCGGGCTTGAACGCGGGGTGAAGGGCTTGCGTATCGGCTGGCTGGGTGATTGGGGCGGGGCCTATCCGATGGAGGCTGGAATCCTGGACGCCTGCATGGGTGGCCTGCGGGTTCTGGAAGACCTTGGTGCGGTGGTCGAACCCCTGCCCCCGCCCTTCCCGGCGGAAAAGCTCTGGTCGTCCTGGGTGACCCTGCGCGCGATGCTGAATGCGGGGGGAAAGCGTTCGCTGGCGGAAGACCCGTCAAAGCGCGCCCAGACCAAGCCCGAGACGATCTGGGAAATCGAGCAGGGGCTGGGCCTTACCGCCCAGGCGGTCTATGCGGCTAGCGAGGTCCGCAGCCGCTGGCACGCCCACGCCGCGCGCCTGTTCCGCCGGTTCGATGCCCTGGTCCTTCCCACGGCTCAGGTCTGGCCCTTCCCGGCCGACTGGCGCTGGCCGGAGGCGATCGCGGGTCGCAAGATGGACACCTATCACCGCTGGATGGAGGTCGTGGTCTCGGCCAGCCTCATCGGCCTGCCTGCCCTGTCCGTCCCGGTCGGCTTCAGTGCAGAGGGCCTGCCCTCGGGCATGCAGATCATCGGGCGCTCGGGGGATGATGCCGGCGTGCTGGCCATCGGCCAAGCCTATCACCGGGCCACCGAATGGCCGCAGAAGCGCCCGCCGGTTCTGGCCTAAGGCCCAGGATCGTCGCGCTGCGTGCCGGCTGTCAGTTGACGGCTTGCACCGTCGGAGGTCATTCGGTCGCGATGCGATAGAGCACAAGTCCCGCGCAACTGGCGATCTCGGTCAGGGCCGGGTCCTGCACGGCACGGTCTGCAATGACATGGGTGGCGCCCAGTCTGTGGGCAGCCGCGAAGTCCGGAAGGACCTCTGGCGCACGATCGGCAAAGGCGCTGACCCTGCTGCCCCACCCGTCGTAATACGCCGCCAGATCCGGGTCCGCCGCCAGCTTGGCCGCGATCACCGGCCGGAAGGCCTGCTTGTAGCTCAGCGGGTAGAAGTTGTGGTAGCCGTCGATCGCTGCGATGCCGTTCAGCGGTGCCATCATCGGGTCCGGCCCAAAGGACAAGACACGTCCGGACGAGCCCATGGCACCACGCAGACAGGCATAGTCTTCCGGCCTGGCCTGCGCCGACCAGGTTTCGATGCTCGCCCTCAGGCCAGCCGGTCGCAGGGCGGCAATGGCTTGCCCCGCCTTGGCCAGCGCGTCCATCCGGTCTCCGGACCGAAGCGATGCGCGCACCTCCTCGACGGCGGTTTGGGGCACCGCGCCCTTGATCACGGCCGGATTGATGCCCATTCCGGCAAGGGACGCCAGGACAAGCGCAAGCCACAGCGCGCCACGCGTGACCCGGGCGGCGCGACCCTTGCCCCGCTGCAGAAGCATCGCAGCCACGACAAGCGCAAGGAGCGGCGCAAAGAACAGGATGCGGTTCCATTGTACCGTGGCAAAGGCATCCGGCAGGATCGACGACAGAACCGGTTCAGCCGCCTTCAGGGCAGCTCCTGCCAGGACATAGAGCACAAGGACCAACGCTGCGCGGCGGCTCAGCCCGCCGACCAGCGTCGCCGCAATCAGGATGACCGGCACATGGACCGCCGGGGTCACGACCGCATGATAGGCCCCGCCCATGGTCAGAAGGTTGCTGATCGCGGATTCGGCGAATTCGATCAGCGGGCCGTCGCCTGCGTCCACCGACCAGTCCGTCCGATGCGACGGAACCCCAGACAGGACGGTCATGATCAGCCCCGACGCCGAGGCGAGCGCTCCGGCCAGGAAGGCACCGCAAAGACTGATGGCCCGGCGAAGGGGGGGCCATTGCCCCGAAAGGGCCGTGAGTCCCAGCGCGGCAACCGGAAGGAACAGGCCATGGAGCACGAGTACGCTGTTCAGCCCGACGAAGCCCGCAACGATAAGCGCAGTGAGGCTCGCGCGCTGCTCTTTCCCCATGATCAAAGCCAGCACCAGTGGGGCCCCGGCCAGACCGGCGCCAAGACTGGAGTAGGACAGGCCGAACGCCGCCATGCAGGCCAGAAGAGACGTTGATCCGCCGCCAAGGTCCAATCGGGCCAAGAGGGTGCGCATGCCGCCATAGGCAAGCGTCAGCAGCAGGACGTCCGTTACGACATAGGCAAGCTCTGGCGGCAGAACCGCGTAGATCAGCGACAGCGGCTGCAAGCTGCGCGCAAAATAGGTCCAGTCCAATTGCCCTGCCAGGAAGACCTCGAAAGCGGCAGGATCCAGACCCATGGCCCAGAACCGGCCAGCCACCACGCTATAGACAACCTCGGAATCAAGATTGTCATGGGACGAGACTGCAATGCTGCCGGTCAAAAGCAGCGGAACGGCATAGCGCAGGGCCAGTAGCAGCAGAAACAGCCGGTGGACCGAAAGAAACCCCGCTGCTGCCCCCATGATCATCCACGCCCTTTTGGCTTGACCCCGCCCGGGCTCACGGCGTGACGTCCGACAGCGACACCGGTGTCTGGGCCTGGATCGCCCGGACTGTGCGTTTGCCGACGATGGCGTCCCAGTGCTTGGGGGCCGCGCCGACGCCGGGCCGGACCGAACGGATCGCATCGGCCGTGATCACCTCGCCCGCCTGCAGGTCCTTCACGAAATAAAGCGACCGGCGGAAGAGGACATTGGCGCGCTCGCTGGACTTGCGGCCATAATCCACGGCGCCCAGAGCCTCCCAGGCCGTCCGGGCAGACGCACACAGGGCCGCAAACTCGGCGGGCTCCAGCGAAAAGCTGTCATCGGGTCCGCCGCCAGTCCGATCCTCGGTCATGTGTTTCTCGATGATCGAAGCGCCCAGGGCCACGGCGGCAATCGCGGTGGTGTTGTCGAGCGTATGGTCGGACAGTCCGGTGACCAGCCCGAAGCGGGCGATCATGTCCGGCACCGTGCGCAGGTTGTAGTCCTCGGCCGGGGCCGGATAGCCCGAGACGCAATGCAGGATCGCCAGTTCCTTGCAGCCCCCGTCCCGGGCTGCCTGGATCGCCTCGGCAATCTCTTCGGCATCGGCCATGCCGGTCGAAATGATCATCGGCTTTCCAGTCGAGGCGGCGTAGCGGATCAAGGGCAGATCGACGGCTTCGAAGCTGGCGATCTTGTAGGCAGGGGCGTTCAGGTCCTCGAGAAGGTCGATCGCGGTGAAATCGAACGGAGAGGAGAACATGGTGATCCCGCGCTTGCGGGCGTGATCGAAGATCGCGGGGTGCCATTCCCAGGGCGTATAGGCCGACTGATACAGCTGATAAAGGCTCTGCCCCGCCCATTTGCCTTCGGTGATCTGAAACTCCGGCCGTGCGGAATTCAGCGTGATCGTATCGGCGGTATAGGTCTGGATCTTGACCGCATCGGCCCCGGCCGCAGCGGCGGCATCAATGATCCGGAAAGCCGCATCCAGGCTGCCGTTATGATTGGCCGAGAGCTCGGCAATCACATAGGGCGGATGGGCAGGGCCGATCGGACGGCCGGCGATCGTCATCGTAAGGTGGGTCATTTGATCTCCTGATCGATCAAGGTTCGGGTGTTCTTTCGACCGGTCCAAGCAATGGCGTCGATGATGGAAGGGAACTCTCCTGCACGCAGCGGCGCCGCGTCACGGTAGGGACCCGGAGAAAACGACTGGAAACTCACCGGGAACGCAGCATCTGAGAACGCGCCATCTTCAGAAATGTAGTCACGCGCCCCGGCTGGGCTAAGGTACCGGCTTCCGCCTAAGGTCCGGCATATTGCAAGAAGGCGCTCTGACCGACCTCCCTCGCATGCCAGTTCCGAGGAACGATACAGGCTAGTCGGCAACTCGAGGTAGTCGGCGATGGCCGTGATCAAGGCGATGTTGATCTCGCACAAGCGGGATTCCCGACTTTCCAAAGTAGGTTTGACAAGCTCGATGACTTCTTGACCGTAGGGAGCGCGCGCAAGAGCCCCCGAAAGACTGCCAAGCTGCTTCTTGCGCCAGGGTGTTGTATCCGAAACCTCGACCTCTCGAATAGTCTGGCCCATCCGACCCGAAGTAACAACCGGGACGCTGATCCAAACCATCTCGTCGCCGACAATGATCCGATTCCGCTGCTGCCAGGACTGGCGGGAAAACTGCACATCATCCAGAAAAACAAACTTATCGGCTTGCGCGATCAGATTGAAGTACCCCAACCAGGGCAGATACGTGGGCTGCATGATGGCGATACGCATTTCCTAGATCTTCAGATCTGAGGGTGACCGAAACGCGTGTATCACGAATTCAAACGGAATTGATCCAAGCTTGGGCAGATAATCATGGCATAGGGTAACAAAAGGGGTCACTTCACGCTTGACAAAGGTGAATGCCCTCGCCGGATCCTCGTAAAAAAGACCTGGGTCCTGATAATCGACATGGGTACTCATCAGGTTGAACGACAGACCAATATCACATCTGGAAAATAGATCACGAACTGTCTGTTGCCAGAACTTACGGTTACCTTTCCGCCGATTGTTGAAAACTCCGCTTACAAAAGCAAAGTCAAAGCGTTCATCGCCAAGCTCATCTGGGTGGCTAAAACGCCCGCCGGGGACCTTCTCACGAGCATACTCGAAGAAATCAGTCATGATATCTACGCCATGGTAATGAGCCGGCATCTGATCAATTGACAAGAGATACTCCGCAAAGCTTGCGGTGCCACAGCCAAAATCCAGAACCCGCTTGCCACGCAAATCGGCGACTCGCGCCAAAGCCGCAAAGCGACGAAATTGGCTTTCCCGACTGGAGTATTGAGCGGCTTCTGCGCTGTCTCCATGTGTCAAGAGTAGGTGGCGGTAGTGTTTTGTCAAAGCCTCGGTCATGTGGTCCTCCCCAAGCTTGCATTCCGGTCCATCAATACCGGCATCAGTTGGTCGTCAAAGTAGGTCATGAAGCTATCGCGCCCACGTTGTTTGAACGGAATGCTTAGTATCCTTGGAACGCTCTCGCTTATCAGGGTCTTTGCCCTATCGACAATCGGTTGCCACCCTGGGCGCGGCAAGGCATATGCGACTGGATACTGCAGCGACGCATGGCCCAGACACTGCGCGTCGCCACGGAGATAGCCCGACGCTACAAGATCGCGCCAAGCATGGTTCTGCAGGCCTGTAGAATGATCCACATGCGCGGGATGGCAAGGAATTTCAGCCAAAACGAAGGTCCGGCCGTCCGGTCGAATTTGGCCGCTATAGGTTCCAGGACGCGAGTAACGGAAGCTCACGCGATCCGGAGAAAAGTCATGTACGTAGGACGGTCCCAGGATATCATCAACCCCGACCTCGAATACATGGATTACTGCCCCGACCGGCTGAGATGCCATTGATACCTCGGAATCCAGCCGAAGCAACTTCAGCAAGCCGTTTTCCGGCAAAGTCCAAAGTACTGACCTCGCCGTAGCCTTTGAGTCTGATAAAGTGAGGCTTACAGATTCGGGGCGGGACGAAATGTCAAGGATGGATTCGCCAAGCCGAATTTCTACCTTAAGCTCCGTTAGTCGCTCCGCCGCCGAAGTGCAGAAGGCGCGCAAAGACCCGCTTGCCGGATAGCCAAATCGAAACGTGTTGTTCTTGCCGAGAAATCTGATGTCACGGCACGCCAACGAAACGGCAAGACGATCATTCAATATCTCGGACTGGCCCTTCAGCGCAACCATTTCGCTGTCGCTTCCTAGCTTCACTCGGCTGAGCATGCCAAGGCCACTTGCCGCAGCCCGATCCAATGCAGACGCGGGGGCGCCCGTAACCTTGGCAACTATGGCTCCCAGATGTGTCGAAAGTGTTGTTCCGAACTTCCAGGAAAGCCAGTCTTGCAGGCCTTCAGGCTGAACTTCGCTCTCCCGAATTTGCGCAAGTTCGCTCAGAGCTTTGGCACAAAGGTCGGTGTCCGAGGTCGAGAAATCCGGGACTTCAAGTCCAAAAGTGAATGCGCCGCCTGTCGTGCTCGCCCAGCCATGGTTCTCGATAATCTTTAGTGATCCGCCCAGGATATCGCCATAGAACTCGGCGTCGCGGGGGGCCCGCAGATCGAGGTGATGCGCGCCAATGTCTACAAGGTAGCCCAGCTTCTCGACGGAATGAAGCGCGCCGCCCAGGTGGTCGTCCTTCTCAACAAGAAGAACTTTGAGTCCGGCGTGTGCGCATCGCCAGGCCGAGTAGATCCCGGCAAAGCCGCCTCCGATGATCGCAACGTCATACATTGTGTTCCTCGCACATCTTTTCGGCGACACGGATGGCGCCAAGCCCGTCGAAAGCAGTGGCAACCCGACGGCTTTCGGGCGCGAGAGTGGACAACCTTGTCAGGATGTCAGCAAGTGCGATGCCGATCCGATTTGCGGGATCTTCCTGCCACCCCACCAAGGCAACCGCTTCGGCGATCTGCGAGAGTTCGTTTGCGACGCGCAATTGAATAGCCGAAACGGGCAAGAGAATCATAGGAACGCCCATGCAGGCCAATTCGTAAGCCGTCAATCCACTCGCAGAAATCGCGACATCGGCCCATTTCATGAGCCCGGCCATATCGGTTTCATCGACCCGGAGACTTGTTTTGCAGGGCATTCTGGCAGTCTCCGAACGCAGGGATTCGAGGTGCGTCGCGCGACTGGAAATCGCAACGGATACTTCATACAATTTCGCGTCCTGCAAATTCGCAATTGCCTGCAGTATCGCGCCAATAGTGTTGTCCGCGTCAAAACCACCCATGACAACCAGCAGATTTCGGATCGACCTGCGGTTGCGGCCCACCAGACTCTGACTGCGCTGCGCCGAGAACTCCGGGCGCAAGAGCGCGTACTCCGGCCCGAGGAGCAGCTGTGTATCATGCGTAACAAAGGCCGAGTAATCGTCAGGCCTACGACCAAGTGATTGATCCAGCAAAAGATTGCAGGCATGCGGTCGATCTGCGAGGTCATCCAGGACGATCAGGCGTTTCGCGCAGGGCCTCACCGCCTTTTCCCACCGGGCATCCAATTCGTAATGATCGACCAACAGCCAATCGACCTCTCCAACAGAGGCTGCCGTCTTCAGCGCGTCGGCTTGCCAGTCGACCTCGACCCCGTCTCCCCTCGGCAAGATCACCACAGGAAACTCGATTGCTATCTTGTCATTCAGGTTCCCGGGCAAATCCCGGCAAACGAACCTGCAATCATGGGACTTTTCTGCAAGCACTCGAGCCAGCGTAAGGCAGCGCATGACGTGACCTGAACCAATAGACGTTGCTGCGTCGGTCCGAAACGCGAATTTCATGAGCCTGCCTTCAATATCGAGAACAGGAGCTCTGCCCTCAACCAGTCGTCAAGGGTGTCAATATCTTGCACTCGATGTCGCGGCAGCGACACGGCCTTTGCCCCGGCTCCAAGGACAGGAAGCCCTGACGTCCATGTCTGGGCTCTTGCCCAATAGAATTGCCCTGCATCATGCCACGCTTCCTCCAAATCCTGACTTCTGGAACTGGCGTATTCAATGTTCATCATCTCGACCGAGGCATCTTCCTTTCGCCGCAAGGCCCGCTGTATCGGATAAGGAAAGGTCGTCACCGCCATAACAAAGCGTGCGCCAGCCAGCATTTCGAAACCCGCAACCAGATCTCCCGTCTCGATCAAGGGCGCGGTGGCGTAAAGGCAGCAGACCGGGCAGTCTGCGGGCAGCGACAGGGCGGTCACGGCGTGGGCTATGACGGGCACCGTTGCCGCGTGGTCATCCGCCAGTTCGGCCGGACGCAGGAAGGGAACTTCGGCGCCCTCGGCTTGGGCGACCTCGGCAATTTCGGGGTCGTCGGTCGACACGACAATCCGGTCGAAAAGGCCCGAGGCGCGGGCGGCGGCGATCGACCAGCCGATCATCGGGCGGCCGTGGAAGTGCCGGATGTTCTTGCGCGGAATCCGCTTCGATCCGCCACGGGCCGGGATGATGCAGACGCTCATGTCAGGGCCCGTTCCAGTGCGGCGACCACACGGTCCTGATCGGCATCGCTCAGCCCCGCATAAAGCGGGATCGAGATCGCCTCGGCGTAATAGGCCTCTGCCTGCGGGAACTGGCCGGGACGGAAGCCCATCGACTGATAATGCGGCTGGGTATGGACCGGAATGTAGTGCAGGTTCACCCCGATCCCGTCTGCCCGGAGCGTGTCGAAGACGGTGCGATGGCGGTCTGCCGGAACGCGCACGACATAGAGATGCCAGGCCGAGGCGACATCGGCCGGGGGTGAGGGGCGAACCAAGGGCAGATTGCCAAGCAGGCGGTTGTAGCGCGCAGCCAGCGTGCGGCGCCGGGCGACAAAGGCGTCCAGCCGCGACATCTGGCTCAGGCCAAGTGCGGCCTGCATCTCGGTCATGCGATAGTTGTAGCCAAGACTGACCTGCTGATAATACCAGGGCCCGTCCGGGGCCTGGGTCATCTCGGCCGGATCGCGGGTGATGCCGTGGCTGCGGGCAAGCTCCATCTTCCGGGCCAATACGGGGTCCTGCGTGGTGGCAAGCCCACCTTCGGCAGTGGTGATGATCTTGACCGGGTGAAAGCTGAAGACGCAGATGTCGCTGTACCGGCAATCGCCGACCGGTCGCCCCTCGTGATCGGCGCCGATGGAATGGCTGGCATCCTCGATCACCCGGACGCCGTAAGCCCTTGCAAGACGGGCGATTTCCGCCATGTCGGCAGACTGGCCGCACAGATGGACGGGCACGATCACCTTGGGCAGACGTCCCTCGACCTTAGCCTGGTCAAGCTTGCTGGCCAGCGCCTTCGGGCACATCGTCCAGGTCACGGGGTCGATGTCGACGAAATCGACCGAA
Source organism: Tabrizicola sp. (assembly GCA_016792685.1). Taxonomy (GTDB): domain Bacteria; phylum Pseudomonadota; class Alphaproteobacteria; order Rhodobacterales; family Rhodobacteraceae; genus Tabrizicola. The sequence goes on from JAEULQ010000105.1 coordinate 16,933, forward strand.
GCCCCGCAATAAAGCCCACAGTTGGCACTGGCGACAAAGGTCGTGGGCACGGTCCAGAGCCAGTCGCCGGGCCCAAGTCCCAATGCCATGCAGGCCACATGCAGGGCCGAAGTGGCCGAATTCACCGCTACGGCATGCGCCGCGCCCACCCGCGCGGCCACGGCCGCCTCGAAGGCCGGAACCGCAGGGCCCTGGGTCAGGAAATCCGATTTCAGCACCGCAACGACGGCGGCGATGTCCTCATCCGAGATGTCCTGACGGCCATAGGGGATCATCGTCAGATCGCCCCGATCTTTGCCCGGTTGGTCTCGATCCAGGCTCTGAGCTGGGCATCGGACATCCAGTCGGCATTGGTGTCGCTGGCATAGGTGAACCCTTCCGGCACCCTTACGCCATCCTTGATGCGCACGGGGCTTGCCGACCAGTTGTGGATCGCGGGCAGGATCTTGAAATGCTCGGGGTATTCATAGGTATGGGCGGCATCCTCGGGGCCGATCATCTGTTCATGCAGCTTCTCGCCCGGGCGGATGCCGATGATCTCGTGCCGCGCCTCGGGGGCCACGACGCGGGCAATGTCCGTCACCTTCATCGACGGAATCTTCTTCACATAGACCTCGCCGCCCTCCATGTCCTCAAGCGCGTGCCAGACCAGTTCCACCCCTTGCTCGAGGCTGATCATGAAGCGGGTCATCCGCGCGTCAGTGATCGGCAGCACGCCCTTCTCGGCGATCGAGAAGAAGAACGGGATCACCGACCCGCGCGAGCCCATGACGTTGCCGTAGCGCACGACCGAAAAGCGCGTGCCATGCTCGCCCCCGTAGGAATTCGAGGCGACGAACAGCTTGTCCGAGGCCAGCTTGGTCGCCCCGTAAAGGTTGACCGGGCTTGACGCCTTGTCGGTCGAAAGCGCCACCACCCGCTTCACGCCACAGTCGATGGCCGCATCGATCACGTTCATCGCGCCGTTGACGTTGGTCTTTACGCATTCAAAGGGGTTGTACTCGGCCGTTGGTACGATCTTGGTGGCGGCGGCATGGATCACATAATCCACCCCCCGGAAAGCCCGGTAAAGCCGCTCGCGGTCGCGCACATCGCCGATGAAGAACCGCACCCGGGGGTCATTGCCGTAAAGCTTGGCCATGTCCCACTGCTTCATCTCGTCCCGGCTGAGGATGATGATCTTCTTCGGATTGAACCGGGCCAGGGTCTGGGCCGTGAAGGCATGCCCGAACGATCCGGTGCCGCCGGTGACGAGTATGGTGGAGTTCGAGAGCATTGGCATTTCCATCCTGTCCGCGCCGAACCGGGCGCCAGTCAGGGCTGTCTATCGCCCTTCGCGACGCATTTCCACAGGCCCCGTCGCAAGCTGCAGCGAAGCGCCTATCTTTGCCCGCCTGGCTGACTGCGGCCCGGAAGGCTTGACGAGGAAAGGGTCCCGGCCAGATGCCTTGCCGGATTGCCCGTCAGGTCGACCCCTCCGCCCGCGCGGAAAGCAGTGCCTGCAAGCCCTCGACAGTCCGCTCTGCGGCTCCCGTGCGTGTGGCGGCGAAGGTCCGGCTGGCCTTGGCCATCCGTGCCAGTACGTCGCGATCCGCCAGAAGCGCTGCGATCCGTGCTTCCAGCGCGGTTGCGTCTGGCAGGCTTTCGAAGGCGCCCATCCGGGTCGCCGGTTCGGCGGCAAAGGCGATACCATAGGTCGAAGGGCCCATCACCACCGGCAGGCCCAGGGCCATGGGCTCCATGATGTTGTGCCCGCCGTGGTCGACGAGGCTCGCGCCGACAAAGACCAGATCGGCCATCGGGTAATAGGCGTTCATCTCGCCGATGCTGTCACCGACAAGCGCCTTTGCATCCTGCATCTGTCCCGACATGTCGGGCCCGAGGGTCGAACGGCGGGCGGTCTGGATGCCTGCGGCGGTCAGCATATTGGCAACTGCGTCAAAGCGTTGCGGGCTGCGCGGCACCCAGAGAAGCCGCAGGCCCGGGTCGGCCGCAAGCAATCGGCTGACCATTGGCAGAAGGACCCCCTCTTCGGCCTCGACCGAAGAGGCAATCATCAGCACCCGCTCGGCCCCCGGCCAGCGCGACCGAAGCGCGCGCCCCATGGCCGGATGCGCGGGGTCGATCCACTGGTCGTATTTCAGCTCGCCCACCACATGCACGCGGTCGGGATCGACGCCGACAGCCAGATAACGGTCGCGATAGGCCGCTTCCCGGGTGAAGATCGCCGTGAAGAGCCGATAAAGCCGCAGGACATGGTCCCGAAGGCCATTCCGGCGTCGCAAGGCCCGGTCCGAGAGATTGCCGTTGGCCATCACGACCGGCACTTCCCTGCGGACCGTCTCGATCAGCATTGCGGGCCAGAGCTCGATCTCCAGCACGACCAGCGCGGCGGGGCGGGCGCGGCGCAAGAAAAGCCGCACAGTCCAGAAAAGATCCATCGGCACATAGCGGTGCAGAATGCCCGGATCCTCCGGGAAAAGCCGCCAGCCTTCGGCGAGGCCCGCGGGCGACTGATGCGAAAGGATCACCGTGTGACCGGCGGCCCGCAAGCGGCGGATCAGGGGGCTTGCCGCCCGCGTCTCGCCAAGGCTGGCCGCATAGACCCAGATCGCGCCAGGCACGCCGACCGGTCCAAGTCCGAACCGATGCGAGAGGTGATGAAGGTGCCCCGGCTCCTTGCGTGAGCGCCACAGAAGCGCGACGGCCACGACCGGCACCAAGAGATGCGCCAGGACCTGCAGGGCCACATAAAGCGCCCGGGTACCGACCGGCAACACGTTCAGAGTGATCTTCTGCCCGTTCCCGGCCATCGTCCCGCCTTTCCGGCGGCGACTTTAGGCGAAAGCGTCCGGCGCATTCAAGGCGGGGACAAGGGATAACGCGCGAGAACCTCGTAGGGGTTCGACTTGCGGCCGGGCAGGCTTTGCCACAGGACCATTTCGTCCACCTCCCAGGGTCCGGCCGTGAACGGGGTCATGGCGATGGCGCGCTCCAGCCTTGCGGTCTCGGCCGGTTCGGGCACCGGGAACCGACCCAGCGTGACATGCGGTGTGAACTTCCGCGCATCGACCGGACAACCCGCCCGCCGGGCGATGGTCTCGACTTTCGCCTGCAGGTGGCCCAACGCGGGGGAGGATTGGACGCCCGCCCAGGCGCAGTGCGGCTTTCCCTTGCCGAAAAGTCCAAATCCCTCCAGCACCAGGGAAAAACCCGGCTCTCGCAGCCCAAGAAACCCCTCATGCGCGGCTTCCAGCGCCGGTTCGGGACATTCTCCCAGGAAAACCAGCGTCAGATGCAGGCTTTCGGGTTCGACCTTGCGCGGCAAGGGAAGCAGGAACTGCTGCAGCTGCAGCGCCCCCCGGATCTCGGCGGGAAGGGCCAGGCCAAGAAAGGCGCGGATCATCGGCGTGCCAACTGGGCCAACCGGTCACGGATCTCGGGACGGACCGGACCTTCACGTGGCGGATCAAGCAGCGTCGCCAGCATTCCCGGCTCGGGCGGCGGCCTTCCCCCGCCGCCCCAGCTCAACGCCGCAAGAACCTCACGACCGGCCTCAGGCAGCGCCTCCGGCAATTCCTGCCCACTGAGCAAACCCCAGATCGCCGTCCAGAGCCGCCCGACCGACCAGGGGTTGTAGCCGCCGCCACCCAGGACCAGAAGCCGGGGGCTGAGCGGGCGCAGGGCCCGCAAAGCCTCAAGATAGGCGCGGTTCGACAGCGCCAGTCGGGACAGCGGATCCTCCAGCAGACTGTCCGCGCCGCATTGGATGACCAGCGCCTGCGGTGAAAACTCGGCGACGCGCGGCAGGATCAGACCCTCCAGCACGGCCCGCGCTTCGGTGTCGTTGTAGCCTTTCGGCACCGGCAGGTTGAAGGCGCTGCCCCCGGCCGTGTCTCCAACTGCCCCCATGAAGGGCCAGCGCCCCTCTTCGTGGACCGAGATCATCCGCACGCCCGGATCGCCGAAAAAGGCCAGTTCCACCCCGTCGCAATGATGCGCGTCGAGGTCGACATAGGCGATGCGGGAAAGACCCGCGCGCTGCATGACCTTGATCCCCAGCACGACGTCATTCAGGTAGCAAAATCCGTTCGCCCGCCCCGGAAGCCCGTGATGCGTGCCCCCGCCCGGCACATGGATCACGCCGGGTGCCGCAGCCAAGAGCTCGGCCGCCAGCATCACGCCTCCGGCCCCGGTGGCGGGGCGGCGAAAGACTTCGGGGAAGATCGGGTTGGTCAGGGTGCCGAGCTGGTAGCTGTCGCGCATCTCGGGCGTTGCGTCCCCCAGCGTCTCGGCCGCCTGCAGGGCCGCGATGTAGTCTGGCTGGTGCCAGAGCGTCAAAGCCGCAGGCTTCGCGCGCGGGCTCGTCCGGAACCGGCCCGACGGCAGCCAGCCCAAGGCGCGCGCCAAATCCATCACCGTCGACACACGCGGCACCCGCAAGGGATGCGCCTTGCCGTAGGACGAACCGCGATAGATCTCGGACCCGATGAACAGGGCCGTCTCCGCTTGCGCGGCCGGTGCTGGAGGCGGAGCGGCGATCATCCGGAGGCCAGGGGCAAGGTCGGATCATGGGTCATGACACAGTATTTCCCGACTGCCGCAGTGCCCGCAAGCGGCTGGCCGAAACCATCCGCAAGCCAGGGACAGCACGCCCGATCCGCAGCCGCATCCCGGCACCCTTTCCTGCCCTGCCTGATGCCGATCAGATAATCCGGCGGCGCTCCTGGTCAAATCGGCGGGATTTCACTGTAAATTCATTGCCGGGCATGCCATATTGACCCTGAGGGTTTCGAGCAGGGGCCAGATCCGGGAAACGGGCGGCCAGGTGGGCGTGATATGGGGTCGCAAGACAGATTGACGGCTGGACGCGCCGGTGCAGACGGCGCCAGAATGCAGTATGGGGCGCTGTGCTGGCGCTCGGGCAAGGATGGCATCGAGGTGCTTCTGATCACCAGCCGCGACACGGGTCGTTGGGTGATCCCGAAGGGCTGGCCGATGCCGGGCCTCGCGCCAGAGTCCGCCGCCGCGCAGGAAGCCTGGGAAGAAGCCGGTGTCGAGGGGGCGGTCAGCCCGGTCTGCATCGGACGCTATGGCTATCAGAAATGCCTGTCGGTCAAGACCTCGGTGCCCTGTGCCGTCTCGGTCTACGGCCTCAGGGTCGACGGACTTGCCGCAGCCTTTCCCGAAGCGCGCGAACGGCGGCGTGAATGGTTCCCCTTGCAGACGGCCGCCACGCTGGTGGCCGAACCCGAACTGGCGCAGATCATTGCCGGCTTTACCCCGCCCCATGTCGGCCGGTCCGCGCCGATCGCGGCTGACGAGGTCGAACATCCGCAGCGCGGCAAGGGTGACGGGCGCAAGCCCCATTGACCTTTCGGCAACGATCCTTAGGTAATCCTCAGACTTGAACGCAGGCCCTTAGGCATGATCCGCTACAGCCTGAAATGCGGAACCGGCCACGGTTTCGAAAGCTGGTTCCAGAACGCCGATGCGTTTTCGGCGCTGAAAGCGTCGGGCCAGATTTCCTGCCCGGTTTGCGGCAACGGGGTGATCGAGAAAGACCTGATGGCACCCTCGGTCCGCCCGGCGCGCAAGGCTGAGGCTTCCGGGACCGCAGCGCCCGAACGCCCCGACCTTTCCGCGCCCACCTCCGAGCTTGAGCAGGCGATCGCCACCCTGCGGCGCCATATCACCGAGAATTCCGAATATGTCGGCATGAACTTCGCCTCCGAGGCGCGCCGCATCCACTCGGGCGAAGTGCCTGAACGCGCCATTCACGGCGAGGCCCGTCCCGACGAGGCCCGTCGCATGATCGAAGAGGGCCTGCCGGTCGCCCCCCTGCCCTTCCTGCACGCCCGCAAGATGAACTGACCGCAGCTAGGTCCCCGCAAGGGGCCCTTTCACCGCGCCGATGCCGGGGCCCGAGCCGGTTGCGGCCCTGCCGCAGAGGCGAGACAAGAGGCTTGCGCCCGCCCTTCGCGGGCGCTCCGCCTGATAAGCGTCCGGCAGGGCGGACCCTCAGTAGATGTAGCGGATCTGTTCGGTCCAGAACCGCTCCATCCGTTTCAGCGACATGTTGATCTCATCCATCCCCGAGGCATCGATCAGCCCGCGCTTCTCGATCCCTTCCGAATGGCGCGCGAAAAGTGCCGAGAGCATGCCCCGCACGTTCCGCCCCTTTTCCGTCAGCCGCACCCGCACCGAGCGGCGATCGATCTCGGACCGCTGGTGGTGCATGTAGCCAAGCTCGACCAGCTTCTTCAGGTTGTAGCTGACGTTCGAGCCCTGGTAATAGCCGCGCGATTTCAGCTCGCCCGCGGTCACCTCGTTCTCGCCGATGTTGAACAGCAAAAGCGCCTGGACCGAGTTGATCTCCAGGATGTTCAGCCGCTCGAATTCATCCTTGATAACATCCAGAAGCAGCCGGTGCAGCCGCTCGACCAGGGCAAGGTTGTCAAGGTAGCAGGACAGAAACGCCTTTTGCGATCCGTCGAGCACCGGGGCGTAATGCGTCATACCATCTCTCCACCGTTCGGACGGGTGCAGAATCGGCACAAACCGCAAACATTCGGTAAACTTGCGAAGAACTCGGGCTATTTTTCCCGTGCCAGACGCCGTTCGGCAAAGGCGGTGATCCGGCCCAGAAGCGGCGCAAGCGCAGGCGGGGGCGGCATCTGCCCCAGGATCCAGGCCATGAGATCCTGGTCGTTCTCGGCCAGAAGCGCGTCGTAAAGCTCAAGCTCGGCCGGGGAAAGCCCGGCTAGGTGTGCGTCCGCAAAGGGGCCGAGGACGAGGTCCATTTCCTTGGTCCCCCGCCGCCAGGACCGCATTGCCATCCGCTTCAGGCGCGCTTCAGCCGTCTCGCTCATTGCCCCACCGTTCCCGCTTGAACCCCATCGGGCCGGACCCTAAGACAGGCGGCATCGAAACTCCACCCGTTGAAAGGGGTGCTTCATGGCCTTCCTCTCCGATACGCTGGCGCGCGTCAAACCTTCGCCCACCATCGCGGTCACGACCAAGGCGGCGCAGCTGAAGGCCGAGGGCAAGGACGTCATCGGCCTGGGCGCGGGCGAGCCGGATTTCGACACGCCGGAAAACATCCGTGAGGCTGCAAAACGGGCCATCGACAACGGCAAGACCCGCTATACGGCCGTAGACGGCATCCCCGAGCTGAAAGCGGCAATCTGCGCCAAGTTCCTCAAGGAAAACGGCCTGACCTATACGCCGGCACAGGTGTCGGTCGGCACGGGCGGCAAGCAGATCCTTTACAATGCGCTGATGGCCACCTGCAATCCGGGCGACGAGGTGATCATCCCCGCGCCCTACTGGGTCAGCTACCCCGACATGGTACTGCTGGCTGGTGGCACGCCGGTGCCGGTCGTGGCCGGGATCGAGACCAATTTCAAGCTGACGCCCGCCCAGCTTGAGGCCGCGATCACGCCACGCACCAAGTGGTTCATCTTCAACTCGCCCTCGAACCCGACGGGCGCAGGCTATACCCGCGACGAGTTGAAGGGCCTGACCGATGTCCTGATGCGCCATCCCCATGTCTGGGTGATGTCGGACGACATGTACGAACACCTCGTTTTCGACGATTTCCAATTCTGCACCCCGGCAGAGGTCGAACCCGGCCTCTACGACCGCACCCTCACCTGCAACGGCGTGTCAAAGGCCTATGCGATGACCGGCTGGCGGATCGGCTATGCGGCGGGGCCGATCGCGCTGATCAAGGCGATGGGCACGATCCAGTCGCAGTCGACCTCGAACCCCTGTTCGGTCAGCCAGCATGCGGCACTTGAGGCGCTGAGCGGCCCGCAGGAGTTTCTGGCCGACTGGCGGCGCGTGTTCCAGGGCCGGCGTGACCTGGTGGTGTCGATGCTGAACCAGGCCAAGGGCATCCGCTGCCCGAAGCCGGAAGGGGCGTTCTACGTCTACCCCGACATTTCCGGCTGCATCGGCAAGGCCACGCCCGCAGGCACCGTCATCTCGAATGACGAGGTCTTTGCGACCGCCCTGCTGGAGGAAACCGGGGTCGCAGTGGTCTTTGGTGCCGCCTTCGGGCTGTCGCCGAATTTCCGCGTCAGCTACGCCACCTCGGACGAGGTGCTGCACGAGGCCTGCAGCCGCATCCAGCGCTTCTGCGCTTCCCTGGTCTAGGGCCTTCCTGCCCGGGGCAAAGCAGGGCAACCCGCTGTTGCGGGTTGACGACTCCTCTGCGCTACGGAAGGAATGGCGGGGCATGCGTCGGGGTCTTCCCGCCGCGATCGAGCATTGGACCGGGTACGGGTGATGACGGCTGACCTTCCCGACTATTACTTCCGGGTGCGCGAGAACGGCGCGGCCGTGTTCCGGCTTGGCACCGAGAACCGACAGCGCCGGATCGAGATGGAAGAGATCGCCACGGTCAATGTCCGCAATGGCAATGTGAAGCCACATGGCGAAGTGAAGCTGAGCGCGGCCGACAAGGCGGCCATCAACGACTGGCTGGTGGCGCGTCAGGCCCAGCTTGCCGCGCGCGAGGTCGATGACATCCTGCGCACGGTCGACCATCTGAACCTGACCACGCAATGGGCCCAGTCGCGCGCCACGGATGCGCAGCTCGACGCGGTGACCGACGCGCTCCTGCTCGCGATGCACGATTTGCGCAGCATGCTCGTCCGCCGCAAGGCCGACCGCCTGGCCAAGCCCGAGGGCTGAGCGCCGCCGCCTCGTCCGACTGGATCTCCTCCTCGGGGGTGTCCGCTGGGAGTGACGAGGTTACAGGCGGGCCGTTACGGTCAGATCTGCTTTTCCGGCATCTGCACGCGCAGGCCGTCCAGCGCGTCCGAGACCTTGAGCTGGCAGGTCAGGCGCGAGCGGACCGGGTCGGGGTTCCAGGCGAAATCCAGCATGTCGGCTTCCATGCTGTCCCGCTTCGGCAGCCGGTCGACCCAAGCCGGATCGACATAGACATGGCAGGTCGAACAGGCACAGGCGCCGCCGCAATCGGCCTCGATCCCCGGGATGCCGTTGTCGCGCGCGCCTTCCATCACCGTGAGGCCGTTTGCCACCTCGACGACATGTTCGCGGCCAGAGTGTTCCACGTAAGTGATCTTCGCCATTCTTGTCTCCCGGGACGTCCGGCCCCGACATAAGTCAATCGCACGAGCTTTGCCAGAGGGGGCCACATCACCTTGTTTCGCGGCGCACATGTTCTATTATTGTTCTCATGATTGCCGTCCCAGCCCCCACCAAGGCCCCTCCACCCCGCCTAGTCTCGTGGCCGCGTCCGCCGCGGGCGCTTCCGGCCGGGCGGCTGGGCGAGCCTCCGGCCGGGGCTCGGGTCACGGTGGCAGGGCTGGTGCTGGTGCGCCAACGGCCCGGCACGGCCAAGGGGGTGATCTTCATCACGCTCGAGGATGAGACGGGCACCGCCAATGTGGTGGTCTGGGCCCAGGTCTACGAACGCTTCCGCCGGGCCGTGATCGCCGGGCGGCTGTTGCGGGTGACCGGCAGGCTGCAGCGCGAGGCGGGGGTGGTGCATGTGGTGGCCGAGCTGATCGAGGATCTCTCGCCGCTTCTCGACCGGCTGCTCGACCCGGGCTTTCGCCACGATGGAACCCGGGCGGGCGACCAACCCTGAGGCGCGACGCCGAAATCCGAACGGATTTCGGTCCGATTTCCGAACGGAAATCGGCGCCAGTCCAACCGGATGGCGCCGATGGTGACCGTCGGCTGCCTTGCCTGCTATTCGATCGACAGCGCCACAAAGCGCGGATCGCCACCGCGGCGCACCAGAAGCAGGATCGACTTGCGTCCAGCGTCCTTCGCTTCCTTGATCCGGTCCTCCAAATCCTGCAGCCGGACCACGCGCTGCTGACCGGCTTCGGTGATCAGGTCACCCTCGGTCAGGCCCTTGGTGAAAGCCTCCGAGGCCTGGTCGACCTTCAGCACCATCAGCCCCTCAGCCGAAGGATCCAGCCCAAGGCGCGAGCGCATGTCGTCATCCAGCGGCGCCAGAGTCAGCCCGAGGGTTTCCATTTCCTTCGGAGCCTCGGGGGCCGGGGACGAGGCCGGCATCGTCGCTGCCTCCGCTTCCTCGCGCCGGCCCAGCGTCACCTGCAGTGTCTCGGTCCGGCCTTCGCGCAGCACGATTACCGGAACGGCCTCGCCGATCGGCGCATCGGCCACCCGGCGGGTCAGATCGCCCGCATCCGAGACCTCCTGCCCCGCGAACCGGGTGATCACGTCGCCTGCGACAAGGCCTGCGTCCCGGGCCGGACCTTCCGGCACGTCGGTGACCAGCGCACCCACCGCATCGCCCAGCCCCATGGCCTCGGCGACGTCGGGGGTGACATCCTGGATGCGCACGCCCAGCCAGCCGCGGCGGGTCTCGCCGAACTGTTTCAGCTGGTCGACAACCTTGGTCACCACGTTCGAGGCCATCGAGAAGCCGATCCCGATCGACCCGCCGTTGGGCGACAGGATCGCGGTGTTCACCCCGATCACCTGCCCGTCCATGTTGAACAAGGGCCCGCCCGAGTTGCCGCGGTTGATCGCGGCGTCGGTCTGCAGATAATCGTCATAGCTGCCCGAAAGCTCGCGGCCCCGGGCCGAGACAATACCCGCCGACACCGAGAAGCCCTGACCAAGCGGGTTGCCCATTGCCATCACCCAGTCACCGACCCGCATCAGGTCGGAATTCCCGAACGTGACGAACGGCAGTGGCTTGTCGCTTTCGACCTTCAGCAGCGCGATGTCGGTCTTGGGGTCCTTGCCGACCAGTTTCGCCTTCAGGCGCTCGCCCGAGAAAAACTCGATCTCGATCTCGTCGGCCCCCTCGATCACATGGTTGTTGGTGACGATATAGCCGTCCTCGCTGATCACGAAGCCCGAGCCGAGCGCTTCAGACCGCTGCGGGCCACCCGGCCCGGGGCCACCGAAGTCCTCGAAGAAATCCTCGAACGGGCTGCCTTCGGGCACCATCGGCATGCCATCGGTCGGGGCCGCGATCATCGCGCTGGTGGTGATGTTCACAACCGACGGGCTGATCGTCTCGGCCAGTTCGGCAAAGCTTTCCGGGGCGCCAAAGGCCTGTACGTTGCTCGCAGGCGCAAGGCTCAGGCCGAAGCCAAGCACCAGCGCCAGCATGGTGCTGGACCGCAGGGCAGAGCGGATCGAAGGGGTGAGGTCGGGCACGATGCGAACTCCTGTTCAATCGGATGTGACTGCGGCGGGATCTGATCAGGGCCTGACCGCGACAGTGCTGAAGAAACAGTTAGTGAATGGGAACCACAATGCAAACCCCGTCGCGGCGCTTCAAAGGGATGTGAAGAAACTTGTCATCAGCCCTTCGCCAACCAGACCAGGCCGACACCAATCGCCAGCGCGACAAGCCCGATCATCCGCCGTTGGTCGACGCCGAGCGATGCGATCAGGCGCAGCGCTTCTTCCATGCGACGAGGGGCCAGTACCAGGACCAGCCCCTCCACCGCCAGCACAAGTCCAAGTGCCAGAACGATCTCGCTCACGGCGCCGGGGCTGCCGGCACCGCTGCCGCGTCGGCATCCGCACCGCGTTCCGACCGCAGGTAGTTGAAGAACTCGCTGTCGGGCTGCATCACGATCGACGAGTTGCCACCCTTCAGGCTGACCTCATAGGCGGTCAGCGACCGGATGAACGAGAAGAACTCCGGGTCGCGGCCAAAGGCTTCGGCAAGGATCCGGTTCCGTTCGGCATCGGCCTCACCGCGGATCACCTCGGCCTGCCGCCGCGCGTCCGAGGTCAGCTCGATCACGGTCCGGTCGGCCGAAGCCCGCACCCGCTGCGCGGCTTCGCCACCGCGGGCCTTTTCGTCCGCCGCTTCCCGCTCACGTTCGGCCCGCATCCGGGCGAAGGTCGCCTCCAGGTTCTGTTCGGGCAAATCGGTCCGCGTCAGCCGCACGTCGATCACGTCGACCCCCAGCGCCTGGCCCTCGCGCTTGGCAATGACCAGAATCTGGTTCATCAGCGCGGCACGATCCTGGCTCAGCACCTGTTCTTGCGTCGCATTACCCAGCACTTCCGGGATCGCCTGGCTGAGGATGTTGCCCAGAAGCTGCTGCGCACGCTCCTCGCCGCCGGTGCCGACCGACTGGCGGAACTGCACCAGATCGACGATGCGCCAGCGGGCAAAGGCATCGACCACCAGACGGCGATCCGAAAGCAGCGTGACTTCGATCGGTTGCGTCTGCAGGCCGAGGATACGGTCCTCGTACAGCACGACGTCCTGCATCAGCGGCACCTTGAACCCCAGGCCCGGATCTTCCTTGACCTGCATGACCTGACCGAACTGCAGCACCAGCGCCTTCTTGCGTTCGTCCACGATGAAGACCGAGGACAGCACGAGCACCAAGAGGATCACCAGTGCCGGAATGATGTAAAGCACGCGCATCAGTTGTTCCCTCCCGTCGTCCCGGCCCCTTGTGCCGGCGACATCCGGCCAAGATCGTTCAAGGGCAGGAAGGGCACGACACCCTGGCCGCTCTCGCCGCCTGACACGCCGTCGAGGATCACCTTGTTCATACCGCCGAGCACCCGCTCCATGGTTTCCAGATAAAGCCGCCGCCGGGTGACTTCGGGCGATTTCACATATTCGTCGTAGACCGAGATGAAGCGCGCGGCCTCACCTTGGGCGCTGTTCACCGCTTCGGCGCGATAGCCTTCGGCGGCTTCGACCAGCCGGGCGGCCTCACCGCGGGCGCCGGCCGTGACCTGGTTGGCATAGGCATCCGCCTCTTTCTCCAGCCGGTCGCGTTCCTGCTGTGCAGCCTGCACGGCGCGGAAGGCATCAATGACCTCGCGCGGCGGCTGGGCGATCTGCAGGTTGACCCGGATGACCGTGATCCCGGCATTGTAGCTGTCCAGCGTCGCCTGCACCGCAGTCCGCAGGTCAGACGAGATGACCCCCCGGTCGCGGTTCAGGATCGGCGACAGTTCAGACCGGGCGATGATGTCGCGCATCGCGCTTTCGCTGACGGCCCGGATCGTGTTTTCGGGATCGGCCAGGTTGAAGAGATACTTCTCGGGGTCCGAGATGTTCCAGACCACCTGGAACCCGATGTCGACGATGTTCTGGTCACGGGTCAGCATCAGGCCGCTGTCAGCGCTGCCTGCAACCGTGCCGATATCGGTCGTCCGTTCGCCGGTGACCTGGACCTTTTCATATTTCACGATCGGCCAGGGTGCGAAGTTCAGGCCCGGATCGCCGACACCCGAGCTTTCGCCCAGGAACAGCTCGACCGAGCGCTCTTCCGGGCGCACCGTGTAGAAGGACATGAAAGACCAGACAGCAACCAGCGCCAGGGCGCCAAGCGCCAGGCCTTGCTTGCTGAAGACCGGCCCGACCGGATCGCCGCCGGGGCCGCCCTGGCCAGGCCGGCCGCGTCCGCCCATCAGCACGCGCAGCTGTTCCTGACCGCGCTTCATCAGCTGGTCGATCTCGGGGATCTGTGGTCCGCCGTCGCCGCGCCGTCCACCGCCGCGACGATCGTCGTCATCATCGCCCCTGCCGCCGCCCCGGTCGTCCCCGCCCGAGCCGCCACCGCCGCCCCAGGGACCGCCACTACCTGCCATGGATCAGAACCTCTCTTTTCGCATCTAGCCTAAGCTGGTCATCCTGCGCGCAAAATCAAGCGCCCCGGAGGCCAGGATCAGGCAGTTCGTACCGGTTTTCGCATCGTCACCAGCTCTTCGGCCATCGTTGGATGCACCGCGCAGGTCCGGTCGAAGTCTTCCTTCGTCGCCCCCATGCGGATCGCGATGGCGGCAAGCTGGATCATCTCGCCCGCCTCGGGGGCCACGATATGGCACCCCAGCACACGGCGCGTGGCCTTGCTGACGATCAGTTTCATCAACACCCGGTCCTGCTGACCCGCAAAGGCCGAGCGCATCGGGCGGAAAGCGGTCGAGTAGACCTCGATCGGCCCCTCGGCCCGCGCGGCTTCCTCGCTCAGGCCCACCGAGCCGAGTTCCGGCTGGGTAAAGACGGCAGAGGCGACCAGCTCATGATCGAAAGCCGTGGGCTTGGCGCCAAAGATCGTGTCGGCAAAGGCATGGCCCTCGCGGATCGCAACCGGGGTCAGGTTGATCCGGCCCGTCACATCGCCCACGGCAAAGATCGAGGGCACGCCGGTCTGGCTGTAACGGTCGACAAGGATCTGCCCCTCGCGGCCAAGACCCACGCCCAGCGCCTCCAGCCCAAGTCCCTCGGTGTTGGGCCGCCGACCAGTGGCATACATCACCAGGTCGAACTCCCGGTCGGTCCCGTCGGTTGCGACAGCCCGGATGCCCGCGGCGGTCTTCTCCAGCCGCATCACATCGGTGCCGCAATGGATGTCGATCCCCCCCGCCCGCATGGCGTTTGACACATGCCCGCGCGCTTCGTCATCAAAGCCGCGCAGGATCTGCGCCCCACGATAGTACTGGCTGACCTCGACACCCAACCCCTTCAGGATGCAGGCGAATTCGCTGGCGATATAGCCACCACCCACCACCAGGGCCCGGCGTGGCAGCTGGTCAAGATGGAACATCTCGTTCGAGGTCACAGCCAGCTCGGCCCCGGGGATTTCGGGCACAAACGGCCGCCCCCCGGTGGCGATCAGGATATGCTTGGCCGTGAATTCCTGCCCCGAGGCCAGGCGCACCCGATGCGCGTCGACCAGCGTCGCCCTTTCGTCATGCACAATGACGCCCGCGTTCTTCAGCGTGTTGCGGTAGGCGCCTTCCAGCCGGTCAAGCTCGGCCTCCAGCCGCGTCCGGAAGGCCTGCCAGTCAAAGGCACCGCCATCGACCTGCCAGCCATAGGCGCGCGCCTCTTCGAAGATGCCGGCGAAGCCCGAAGCATAGACCATCAGCTTCTTCGGCACGCAGCCCCGGATCACACAGGTGCCGCCCATCCGGCTTTCCTCGGCCAGGCCCACTTTCGCGCCGTATTCGCCCGAAGCCACCCGGGCCGCGCGCACTCCGCCCGAGCCGCCGCCGATGACGAAAAGATCGTAGTCGAAAGTCATGTTCCGTTCCGTTTGCTGCCTGTCACGGCCTCAGCTAATCGCTTCACCCCCGGACGGACAGGCCTGCCGCCTGCTTTTCCAGTCACCTTGCAGTGACCTCCCCTTGGGCCCGAGAGGTCGACCGGGGCCTAGTCCAGATCGGCAAAGATGTTGCGGCTTTCGGTGATGTCCACCGACCCGTTCTCGACCCGGCCGGAGTTGATGTCACGCACGGTCACGCGACCGTCGCCGTGGCCGATCACGACCACATCGCAGATGTCGATGAAAAGGCCGTTCTCGACCACGCCCGGGATCTGGTTCAGCACCAGCGCCAGCTGTCGCGGATTGCCGATGTGCTTGAGGTTCAGGTCCAGGATGTAGTGGCCTTCATCGGTCTTCAGCGGCTCGGTCCCGCCCATGCGCAGGCTGACCTCTCGGTTCATCACATCCAGGCTGTAAAGCGTTTCCTCGATCAGCGCCTTGGTCGTGCGCCAGCCGAAGGGCACGACCTCGACCGGCAGGGGAAAGGCGCCCAGCTGCGCGACTTCCTTTGCAGCATCGGCGATGACGATCATCCGGTCGCTCGCCGTCGCCACGATCTTTTCCTGCAAAAGCGCCGCACCGCCGCCCTTGATCAGGTTCAGGTTCGCATCAAACTCGTCCGCGCCGTCGATGGTCAGGTCCAGCCATTTGACCTCGTCCATCGGCACAATCTCCAGCCCAAGGCTGGTGCCAAGCTCGATCGTCCGCGACGAGGTCGCCACGCAGGTGACCTGCAGCCCTTCGGCGCGCACCCGTTCCGCCAGGCAGCGCACCATCCAGGCCGCGGTCGAGCCAGTGCCCAGACCCAGTTTCATGCCGTTCTCGACAAAGTCCACCGACCGGCGCGCGGCGACGAACTTGGCCTGATCGATGGGCGACAGCTCGGCAGTCATCGGATACTCCCCTCTTTGCCCACGGCATAGCGCAAAGGTCCGCGCAGGGCGAGAGGGTTGTGCATCGGGGCCAGCCACATCCCGGAGGTCGGTCAGGTGTCTGTTCCCAGACCCGCCAGCGCCTGCTCCACTTCCCCGGCCACCAGCGCGCCATCGCCATTTGCATCCAGCCGCAGAAGGGCGCGCAGCACCTCGGCCTCATCCCCGCCCAGCGCACGCAGCGCCGCACCTTGCGCGATGGCCGCGATTTCTTGCGCATCCACCTTGCCGTCGCCATTGGCATCCGCTGCCTGGAACTGCCGCTCCAGCCGACCCCGGGCCGTGGCCGAGGCGGCCTGCCGACTGACCGCAAGCTCGGCGCGGTCGACGACGCCGTCAACGTTCAGATCCATCGCCTGGAACCGACGCAACGCCGAGGCCCGTGCGCCCGCCCGTTCCAGCGCGATATGCGCCTCGATCCCCTCGGCCCGCAGCCCATCCGCGGCGCCAAAGCCCGCGATAAGGTCGACCGCCCGCTCCAGGAACCGCTCGGGGTCACGCGCCATCGCTTCGGCGAGCGGGTCTTCCTCCGCGAATGCGGCCTGCGTCATCCCGATCAGCAGCCCCGCCAGGGCCATGAACCGTCCAATCATCCGCGCCTCCTGCCCGTGTCTCGGACCCAGCTTGCACCGGACAGGGTTGACGGATCGTTAAGACGTGACCGCCCGGAGGCGACAGGGGGTCGCTTTTCTGCCAGCGCGCGGGGTAGAGTTCGGCAAGGCTCCCGCCCAAGCCAAGGGTCCCCGATGTACACGCTGCACTACGCCCCCGACAATGCCTCGCTCATCATCCGCCTGGTGCTGGATGGCGCGGGCATCCCCTATCGCACCGCGCTGGTGAACCGGGCGACACGCCAGCAGGACAGCGCCGCCTATCGCGCCCTGAACCCGACCGGACTGATCCCGACGCTGGAAACCCCGCACGGCCCGATTTCCGAGACCGGGGCGATCCTCCTCTGGCTTTCGGACACCCACAAGCTTGGCCCCGCACCGGGTGATCCCGACCGGCCTACTTTCCTCAAGTGGCTGTTTTTCTTGTCTAACACTGCTCATGCGGACCTGAGGATGATCTTCTACCCGCATCAATACACCCCCTCCGACGCCGCCGCCGCGCATCACGAGATCATATCGACCCGGATGCTCCGCCACTTCGGGCTTCTCGACACAGTCGCCCGGCAGAACCCCAGGCTCTTTGCCCCTGCGACACCGCTTGGGGTCTACACGCTCGCCCTGACCCGCTGGTCCGCGCTTTACCCCGTGAACGCGCCGCGCTGGATGGACCTTGCCGCCTTTCCCGCACTTGAAGCCCTGGCCCAGGCGCAGGAAGCCCGGGTCGAGACCCCGGTCATCGCCCGGGCCGAGGGGCTCGGGGCCCATCCCTTCACCCGGCCGGAACAGCCGACCCCGCCGGAAGGAAGTGCCTATTGACCCTGACGCTTTACCATATCCCCGACTGGGGCTCCTCGATCATCCGCCTGGCGCTGGAGGAGATCGGTCAGCCCTATGAGATCCGCTTGCTGGACTGGGACGCGGGCGATTTCGACGCCCCGGATTTCCGCGCCCTCAACCCGCAGGGGCTGATCCCGGTCCTCGCCACGCCCGAAGGCCCGATCTTCGAGACCGCCGCCATCCTCCTTTGGCTGAACGAACGCTTCGGCGGCCTCGGCCCCCGCGAAGGCGAGCCGGATAGGTTGGCCTTCCTCTCCTGGCTCTTCTTCGTTGCGAATACCCTGCACCCGACCGTCCTCGCTGTGGCCTACCCGCACCGCGCCGCGGGCGAGGAGGCCGCGCCCGAGACCCGCAGGCTGGCCTTCGAGCGGCTGAACCAGCAGGCCGCCATGCTGGAAAGCCTGATCACCACGAAATCGCCGGCTTGGTTTTCCTCCGCCCGGGCCGGAGCATTAGGCTATTACCTTGCCATCCTCCTGCGTTGGGTGATCGCCCTGCCAGAGGAAGCCTACCGCTTCTCGCTCCGCCCCTTCCCTGCGCTTCATGCCGTCCTCGCCGCGCACGAGACCTTCCCTGCCGCCCGCCGCGTGATCGCAGCCGATGCGCTTGGGCCCCATCCCTTCACAACCCCGGTGGCCGTGCCATGAGCCTTGTCCTGCATCACACCCCCGACTTCGCTTCGACGATCGTCCGCCTGGCGCTCGAGGAGCTGGAACTGCCCCATACCATTGCGCTTGTCGATTTTGCGGGCGGCGGCCTCATGACGCCAGAGTATCGACGGCTCAATCCCGTGGGCCTGATTCCGGCGCTGGAGACCCCGGACGGTCCCATGTTCGAGACCGCCGCCATCCTTCTGTGGCTCGTCGACAAGACCGGACGGCTTGGCCCCGGCCCGAACGACCCCGACCGAGGCCAGTTCCTGTCCTGGCTCTTCTTCACCTCGAACGCGCTCCATACAGCGGCGCTGGCGATGTTCTACCCGCACCGCCCCGCAGGCGAAGCCAACACCGACGCCGCCCGCGCCGCAGGACATGACCAGGTGATCGCCCGGCTTGGCCTGATCGAAAGCCTGATCGAAAGCCAGCACCCGCGCTGGCTCTCTGCCGAACACCCCGGTGTCCTCGGCTTCTACATCGGCGTGCTGGTGCGCTGGCTCACCTCGCTCCCGCCCGAGCCCTACCGGATCGCCCTTGCCGATTTCCCGAACCTCCGCGCGGTCCTTGCCGCACAGGAATCCCGTCCCGCTGTCCAGCGTGTGGCCGCAGACGAGGGCCTTGGCCCCAAACCCTTCACGGAAGCGAGCAGCTGATGTTTCTTTCTGTCTTCGACATGTTCAAGGTCGGCATCGGCCCGTCCTCGTCCCACACCATGGGCCCGATGGTCGCCGCCGCGCGTTTCCTTGATACGCTGCGCGCCTCGCCCTTCCATTTCCACGGGCTCCGGGCCTCGCTCCACGGCTCGCTTGCCTTTACCGGCGTCGGCCATGCCACCGACCGCGCGACGATCCTCGGCCTCGCCGGGTTCGAGCCTGCCACCTATGACGCCGACAAGGCCGAAGTCGCGCTGGCCCGCATCCGCGAGACGAAGCAGATCGAGGCCCCCGGCCTCGGCACCCTTGCCTTCGACCCGGCAAAGGACCTCCTCTTCGACTACGGCCCCTCTCTTCCCGGCCATGCCAACGGCATGATCCTGAAAGCCACCGACGCCCAGGGCGACGTGATCTTCCAGGAGACCTATTACTCCATCGGCGGCGGCTTCGTGCTGACCGAGGCGGAACAGGCCGAAGCCGGGGGTGCCAAGGCCAAGGCCCGGGCTGATGTGCCCTACCCGTTCGAGACCGCCGCCGAAATGCTTGAGATGGCGAAGAAATCCGGCCTGACCATCGCCGCGATGAAACGGGCGAACGAGCTCAAGTTCCGCTCGGCCAGCGAACTGGACCAGGGCATCAACCGCATCTGGCAGGTGATGAACGACTGCATCTCGCGCGGCATGAAGGGCGAAGGGATCCTTCCGGGGGGCCTGAAAGTCCGCCGCCGCGCCAAGGGTATCCATGACGCACTTCTGGCCGAACGCGGCCTGAACCTGACGCCCCCGCACACGATCAACGACTGGATGTCGCTTTACGCCATGGCGGTGAACGAAGAGAACGCCGCCGGGGGCCAGGTCGTCACCGCGCCGACCAACGGGGCCGCAGGCGTCGTCCCTGCCGTCATCCGCTACTGGCTTGACCATGTGCCGGGCGCAAGCCCGTCCAAGGTCGGTGATTTCCTGCTGACCGCCTCGGCCATCGGCGGGCTTTGCAAGCACAACGCCTCGATCAGCGGCGCCGAATGCGGCTGCCAGGCCGAGGTCGGATCGGCCGCCGCCATGGCCGCTGCCGGCCTTGCCGCCGTTCTCGGAGGCACGCCCGAGCAGGTGGAAAACGCCGCTGAAATCGCGCTGGAACACCACCTCGGCATGACCTGCGACCCGGTCAAGGGCCTTGTCCAGGTGCCCTGCATCGAACGCAACGGGCTTGGCGCGATCAAGGCGGTCTCGGCCGCCAGCCTCAGCCTGCGGGGCGACGGCCAGCACCTTGTCAGCCTTGATGTCTGCATCGAGACGATGCGCCAGACCGGGCGCGATATGCATGAGAAGTACAAGGAAACCTCGCTCGGCGGCCTTGCCGTCAACGTTCCGAACTGCTGAGGCTCAGACCCGGGTGACCAGCACCCCATCCCGCGCGACCCGTTCGTAAAGCTCGAACTCGGCGCGGTGCCGGTCGCGGTATCTCGCCTCCAGCTCGGCCGGCAGGGTCAGGCTTTCTGGCGGCAGCTGCGGCGAGACATTCACGACCGGCAACTCCAGACTTTGCCCCAGCCGCGTTTCCAGAAACCCCAACAGCAGGTCCAGCCGGTTGTAGTCGAAGACATGCGTGACCGGCACGCCCCGACGCCCGAAGCCCAGAAACTGATCCTGCCGCCCGATCCGCGCATAAGCCGGAGGCGCATCGGCCAGACGCGCGGTGACGAACTCGGCAAAGCTTGCGGCATGGGTCGAGCGGCTGTGCCCCTGGGTCATCTCGCGCTGGAGGTAGCGAAACCAGCTTTCCATCTGCGACCTGGGCTCGCGCATCACGGCAAAGGTCTCGGGATCGGCACCCAGCTCTTCGCGGATAAGCGGTCGCCATTGCTTCTGGTAGACCTGGGCCGGAATGTGCCTGCCCAGATTGCCCAGGGTCACCTTGATCGCAAAGGGCTCCAGCACCAGCCGCAAGGATCGCCCCGCAGTCTTGGGGTTGGCCAGATAGACCAGCCGCGCCTCCTTCAGTACCAGCACGCGTTTGACCCTCCCTGCCAGGGCCACAGCCTAAGGACAGATGACCCTGTCAAACAAGTCCCCGGCATTCCGCCCGAACGACCCCGAGAGGTCGCATTTGAATTGGACGGCTCCGGCCAAAGGCCCTAGTCCATGGGCATGACCCGTACGGCTGACACCACGCTCCAGGGCGTCGTCCTGATGCTTGCCTTCTGCGTGATTGCGCCGCTTCTGGACGTTGCCGCCAAGCTTGCCGCCGAGAACGGCATGCCGGTCGGCCAGATCACCGCCGCACGCTTCGTGGTCCAGACCGCACTCATGCTGCCGGTCGTGGTGTGGATGGGCCTGACAATCCGGCTCTCACCCAGGGCGCTTGCCTTCACCTCGCTGCGGGCCCTCTTCCTGCTCGTCTCGACCTATGCCTTCGTCTCGGGCATCCAGGTCATGCCGATCGCCGATGCCCTGGCCATCGTCTTCGTCGAGCCCTTCATTCTCCTGATCCTCGGGCGTCTCATCTTCGGCGATCAGGTCGGCCCGCGCCGCATCGCCGCCTGCGCGGTGGGCTTTGTCGGCGCACTTCTTGTCATCCAGCCGTCACTGGCCGCCTTCGGCCTTGTCGCGCTCTGGCCTCTTGCGACGGCGGTGCTGTTTGCCTTCTACATGCTGGTGACCCGCGCGATCTCGGCCTGGATGCATCCGGTCAGCATGCAGTTCCACACCTCCTGGACGGGGGTCCTGCTGTGCCTGCCGGTGATGATCCTGGCAGATGGCTCCGGCATCCCCTCGCTTGACCCGATCTGGCCACAGGGCTGGAACTGGCTCTGGCTCTTTGGTGTCGGTTTCTGGGCGGCCGTCAGCCACATGAGCATGACCTATGCGCTGAAATTCGCCCCGTCGGCGACCCTGGCCCCGCTGCACTATTCCGAGATCGTGACCGCAGTCATCCTTGGCTATCTGATCTTCGGCGATTTCCCGAATGCCATGACCTGGGCGGGCATCGCCGTCATCGTATCTTCCGGCCTTTATGTCATCCACCGCGAACGGCTTGCAGCCCGGGCAAAGGCAAAAGCGCCCCCGCAGGCGGCTACGGCGCTGACAGAAGCGCTCTGATCGCTGCGTCCAGCCGCCGGCGCGGCAGGATCACCAGCATCCCCGGTTGGTCGAATTCCAACACCACCCGCCGCGCTACGGCCCGGTTCGACGTGCCGATCATCCCGTCCGGGGCAAAACTGATTCCCGCAATCGGCCATTCCAGCCCTTCGCTGCGGCCCGTGACCGCGGCCATCGGGAAAAGCGACACGGTCTCGCCCAAAGCCACGTCGACTTCCATCCGGGGTGGGGCGGCGAAGGCAAGGTCCTTCGGTCCGATGAGGATGCAGCGGCGCTCTCGCCGGGCGATCAGGGTGCTGAAGGCGGCCAGACCGTGGTCAAGCCTGGCCCCCGCAAATCCCAGCGCAAGCACAAGTGGGGCCGAAATGGACCGCAGCGCCTTGTCAAAGTCCGTGGTCACCTGTTCGGACACAAGATACTGACGCGA
This sequence comes from Tabrizicola sp., assembly GCA_016792685.1. Taxonomy (GTDB): domain Bacteria; phylum Pseudomonadota; class Alphaproteobacteria; order Rhodobacterales; family Rhodobacteraceae; genus Tabrizicola. Next base: position 39,200 of record JAEULQ010000105.1, read on the forward strand.
AACGGGAATTTCCGCCGCAGCCCCGCGTGAGATCGAATCCATATCCCCGATCACGGCTTCCGGCATCACCCCAAGCCGCAACAGGTGGTCTGCCCCGCTGTCCGCCGCCACGGCCATCGGCGCCCGCGCCAGAGCCAGTTTCAGGTCTCGCGTGGAAAACGGTCCTCCACCGGCAAGCGTTACACCGCAGGTTGACTGGACAATCGACGAATTCATGTAAGACTGTATCCAATTAAGGCAGGATTCTTGGGGTCCGGCCACAATCAATCCATCAAATTACCCCCGTCTGTCCATGCATTAGGGCCGTCGAAGAGTAGAATGATGCGACCAGCAAGGCGAAAGGCTGTCTAGTCATGACCAGTGAGAGCAAGATCCTGACCGTGTCCTACGGGACCTTCAGTTGCACGTTGGAGGGGTTCGACAATCCTTTCGACACCATGAAGGCAATTGCCGAATATTTCAGGGACCTTGCCGCCCAGGATCGCCACTTCGGGGCCGAGCCGCCGCCACCGGACGCCGCCATGCTGCACCGCTTGGCCGAACGCGAGGTCTCGCGGATGGTCGCCAACAGCACGCGTGAGGATACGGGCCTCCTGACGCCTCAGGAAGACGCGGCCGATGCCGGCGGACCGAAGATTCATCTGAACACGCCCACGCACCGCGCCGCGCCGCAGGTCGATGCGACCGATACCTCGGTCGACGAGGAAGTTTCCGCGCCCGAGCCTTCGCTGATCGACGTGATCCCCGATGGCGTGGCGGCAAAGCTCGCCCGGATCCGCCGGGCCGTGCATCCGGCCGCTGCCGGCGTGGCCATCCCGGCCGCATCCGAAGTCACCGGTGACCTTGGCGAGCCCGTCACTGCCTATGCGGCTGACCTGTCCGACGACACGCTCGACGCGCTTCCTCCGCTGGCCGGGCTTGATGAGACCACCTTCGAAGACGAAGGCAGCGCTGACGACACCGAAGCCGATGCCGCCGATGATGTCGTTGCGCGCCTTGGCGCCCTGATCGAGGACACCTCACCCGAAGCCGCATCCGACGTCCATCTGGCGGACAGCTGGTACGAGGAAGGCGTGACCGACCTGGCCGAAGCTGACGACCTGCCGCCGCAAGAGCTTGAGGCCGAGGCCGCCCTGCCGCAGGACGATGCGGACGAACCTGCGCTCTCCGACGACATGCCCGAGGAATCTGCCGCCGAGGACGAGGACCTGGCCGATCTTGCCCGCCTCGACGGTGTCGAGGTTGCAGAAGAAGCCGCGCTTGACGAGGCCTCCCTTGCCGCCGCCCTGGAAGACGAGCTGCCGGAAGAACTGCCGGAAGAGCTTCTTCTGGAAGACGCCGGCATCGTCGATCCGCTGCCCGAAGCCGCCGATGACGGGTCCGACGCCGTCGCCGCCGAAGTGACCGCCGCACCCGAGCCGGAACCCGCGATCGAAGATCCGGTTGTCTCCGGCCGTTCGGGCGCCCGGACCAAGCGCGTCAGCTCGCGCATTGTCCGGATCCATCCCGACGAAAGCTCTGCGCCCTACGATCCGGCTGCGACCCGTATCCTGTCCTCGCAGGACGAGGCCGACGAGATTTCCCGCCTGATGCAGCAGGCCGACGAAGTCATGGCCGAGGACGAGAACCGCCGCCGGCATGAAGCGCTGTCGCGACTGAAGGCCGCCGTTGCGGCAACCGAAGCCGACCGCGCCGACATCGACTATGTCGCTCCGCAAGCCGAAGCCCATCTTGATCCCTACCGCGACGACCTCGCCGAGGCGATCCTGCCCGGTGAAGACGAGTCCGCGCCCGCGAGCCCCGAAGTCAAACCGCGCCGCAAGTCGGTCTCGGTCCGCCCGCAGGAACCGCGTCCCGGCACGATCCGCCCCGGCATGATCAGCCCGCCGCCGCTTGTCCTGGTCTCCGAACAGCGCATTGACCGGGTGCAGACACCGCCGCCGGCCGCTGCCCCCTCGCTGTCGCCGTCCGTTCCCGGCATCGGGCCCTCGCATTCCGACGGCCAGCCGATGGTCGCCTTGCGCACTGGCCGTCTATCCGGCGCCATCGGCGTCGGGGCTGCGGTCGCAAGCTCGGGATCGCCGGCCCGCAATCTGGTGCTGGAAAAGCCGTCCTATGGTCCGGCGACCGATGCCGACGAGGACGACGAGCTTTCGGAAGACGTCAATGAACTCGACGAAATCGCGCTTGCTGCCTTCGTCGAGACCGTAGGGGCCCGCACGACCGTCGAGATGATGGAAGCCGCCGCTGCCTATGCAATCTGCGTCGAGAACCGCAGCCAGTTCACCCGCCCGCAGTTGATGCGCCGGATGATGGCTTCGGCTGGCGGCAAGCCGATCAGCCGCGAAGACGGCCTGCGCAGCTTCGGAACGCTCCTGCGGACCGAGCGCATCGAAAAGGTCGGTCGCGGCCACTACACCCTAGCCGAAACCTCCCCCTATCTGGCCGAGGCACGTCGCCTCAACTGACCAGGAAAGTTATTTCAGAAGGCTCAGGCGGACGGGTCTTTCCCGTCCGTCTTTTTTTCATCCGGATCCGCCTGGCCGATGCCCCGGAAGATGAAGCGGAAGGGCATGGCCCAAAGGAATCCCAGGGCCACATAGATCACCAGTTCCACCACAAAGGACGGACGCTCGATCAGACCAACCAGGGTCACGGCGGCCACCACATAGACTGGCAACCCCACTAGCAGGATCAGCAGCGACCATCGTCTGCGGGCCTTGTAACTCAGCGCCATGCCGTCTCTCCCCGGAACGCTTTGCGGTCTCATCGATCGGGTGCCGCGCCCCGCGAACCGAAGGCGAAGCCGCTTGATGAGCCTTCCCCTCAGTCGGCGAAAGGATCGGTCACCAGAATCGTGTCATCGCGCTCGGGCGAGGTCGACAGCAGGGCGACCGGGCACTGGATCAACTCTTCGATCCGCCGGACATACTTGATCGCCGCACCCGGCAGTTCCGCCCAGGACCGCGCACCGGCCGTGGTCTCGGCCCAGCCATCCATCTCTTCATAGATCGGCTTGCAGCGGGCCTGCTGGTCGGCTGCGATCGGCAGGTAGTCCAGCCGCTGGCCGTCCAGATCATAGGCCACGCAGATCTTGAGCTTCTTGAACCCGTCCAGAACGTCCAGCTTGGTCAGCGCGATGCCCGACACTCCGCTCGTCGCGCAGGTCTGCCGCACCAGCACCGCATCGAACCAGCCGCAGCGCCGCTTCCGTCCGGTGACCGTGCCGAATTCATGCCCCCGCTCGCCCAGCCGCTCGCCATCGGCATCGTGCAGCTCGGCCGGGAACGGCCCCTCGCCCACCCGCGTGGTATAGGCCTTGACGATCCCCAGCACGAAGTCGATGGCCGTCGGCCCCACACCCGTGCCCGTCGCGGCCTGCCCGGCGATGGTGTTCGACGAGGTGACATAGGGATAGGTCCCGTAGTCGATGTCCAGAAGCGAGCCCTGCGCGCCCTCGAAGAGGATGCGCTTGCCCGCCCGCCGTGCCTCGTTCAGCACTTTCCAGACCGGTCCCGCATAGGGCTTCAGCTTGGGTGCGATCTCCAGCAGGCTGGCCTTTAGCGCCTCCGGATCGACCGGATCCAGTCCCAGCCCGGCCCGCAGCGCGTTGTGATGCGTCAAAAGCCGTCCGATCCGCGTGTCCAGCGTCGCGGCATCGAACAGATCCGCCACCCGGATCGCGCGCCGCCCGACCTTGTCCTCATAGGCCGGACCGATGCCCCGCCCCGTCGTCCCGATCTTCGCGACCGAGGTCTGCGACTCGCGCCCCCGGTCAAGTTCGCCATGGATCGGCAGGATCAGGCTCGCATTCTCGGCCAGCATCAGGTTCTCGGGGGAAATCTCCACCCCCTGCCCGCGCAGCTTCTCGATTTCCGCCACCAGATGCCACGGGTCCACGACCACACCATTGCCGATGACCGAAAGCTTGCCCCCCCGCACAATGCCCGACGGCAGAAGCGACAGCTTGTAGACCGTGTTGCCGATGACCAGCGTATGGCCTGCGTTGTGCCCGCCCTGGAACCGCGCAATGACATCTGCCCGCTCGCTCAGCCAGTCGACCAGCTTGCCCTTGCCCTCATCGCCCCACTGGGCACCCACCACGACGACGTTGGCCATTCGCATTTCCCCGAGTCAGGTTCAAACGATGCGGGGTATAGCGGCAGGCAGCCGGGGGGGAAACCCTGCAAATCACTCCCGCGTCATCGCGCCCCCTGCGCCTGCAACGCCTGCCCGAACTCCGCCATGGCGGCGATCACCGGTCCCATCCTCTGGCCAAGTGCGGTCAGCGCATATTCGGTCGTCGGCGGAACTGTCGGAAAGACGGTCCGGGTGACCAGCCCTTCGGTCTCCAGCATTCTCAGACGCTCGGCCAGCATTCGCGGGCTTATCCCGTCCAGACTGCGCATCAGTTCCGAATACCGCCGCTTCCCGCCGATCAGGTCGCGGAAGATCAGTGTCGTCCACTTCCCGCCCAGCACCGCATGCGCCCGAGCCACCGGGCAATCGTCTTTGCAATCCATGCCCTGACCTTTCTTCAACTATAGAAAATGTAACTACTTCCTTTTCTATACTGCCGGGCGCAGATCAGGTCCACACACAACAAAGGAGACCTGAATGCTACGCCCCCTGCTCTGGATCATCGCTGCCTCGCAGCTCGTTCTGGCCGCCCTGACCCTCTTTGCCCCGATCCCGTTCTTTGCCTGGATGGGCCTTACCCCCCCGGCGCCCGACAATGGCTACATGATCGGGATGCTCGGCGCCCGCTTCCTGGCCTATGGGATCGGCATGGTGATGCTCGCCCGCGCGGCGAACCCGTCACGCTTCTGGATCGCCAACATGGTACTGATCCAGGCTGTCGACCTGGCACTTGGCCTGGTCTACACCGCGCTTGGCATAATTCCCTTCGCGGTCGCAGCCTTCCCGATGATCAACGCCGCCCTCTTTTCCACCGGCCTCGGCCTCAGCCTGGCCCGGATGCCGTCCACGCAACGCGCGAGCTGACCCGACAGGCCCGGCACCCTGGCGGCGCCGGGCCTTTAAAGGAAAGCCCCCTTTGCCGCGCTGCACCGGACGGGTTAGCATCGGCGCGACCTCAACCCACAAGGGGAACATCATGGGCATCCTCCTGCGCTGGCTCGGCGCCTTCGTGCTTCTGGCGGCGATCTTCAACCCGACACGCTGGAACTACGCCACCTGGGCGCGGGCCAACTGGGCAGAACAGATGCCGCTCATTGTCTTCATCGGGCTGATCCTCGCGGTCCTGGCCATGGTCTACCTCGTTGCCACGATGCGCTCGATCGGCGTGCTCGGCGCCCTGGTCATCGCCGCCATCTTTGCCGCAGGCCTCTGGGTTCTCACCGACTGGGGCCTCCTCGGCCTCGACAATTCCGCGCTGAACGTCTGGCTCGGCATCCTCGCCCTTTCGCTCATCCTTGGCGTCGGCATGTCCTGGTCGATCCTGCGCCAGCGCCTGTCGGGCCAGCAGACCACGGACGAAGTCGATAGCTGAGTGCGACCTGACCTCGAAACAAGTGCCGGGCTTGAGGTGGTGAAGGACGCGATCCTCCGCGCCACCCGGCCGGGGGAAAAGGGTGACTTCGCGCAGGTCTGCCGCGTCTTCGGACCGGACCGTCGCCCCGTCGCCCTCTCCGATACCATCGCCCGCCCCGGACGCCTGTCCCTGTCCGCGCCCTGTCCCGATCCCGCCGGCCTGCCCCTCCGTAGCGGCCGCTGGCTCTTCGGCGGCATCGGATTCCTGCATTTTGGCCATGCGCTGATCTTTTCGACGGCCCGGCTCTGGGCACTTGATCACATGAAGGGTGCGGTCGATGGCATCCTCTACTTCGACCGAAGTACCCGGCACGGAACCCGCTCCGGCACCAGCCGCCATGTCGAGGCGATCCTCGCGCTCCTCGGCATCGATCTGCCTGTGGTCACGGTCGGCCAGGACGAACGGGTGGAGGAGCTGGTCGTCGCCGAAGCCGGCATCTCGACCAGCGCCGACCTCTTCGCGGGTACCGAAGGCTTCCGCGCGTTCATCCGGCGGCGCCTTTGCCCGGCACCAGGGTCAGTTCCTTCGGCCCATGTCCCCGAAACCCATCTCTATGTCTCCCGGCTGAAGCTTGGGTACGCCAAGACCGGCCTCATGTTCGAAGACAGGATCGAGACCCTGATGGCCGCCGCTGGATACCAGGTCTTCTACCCCGAACGATCCAGCCTCGAAGACCAGGTAGCGCTCTACCGGCGTGCCGCCCGGATCGTCGGTGTGGACGGCTCGGCGCTTCACCTTGCCGCCTTCGCCGCCCCGGCCTCGGCGCAGGTTGCGATCCTCGGCCGCCGGCCATACTTTCCCGAAGCGCTCGCCGGTCAGTTCCGGGCCTTTTCGGGAGCTTCAGCCTGCGTCCTTCGCCCGCCCACCCAAATCTTCCGCCCGCCCGGTCATGTCGAGACCAGCGACGCCTGGACCGCAAGCTACAGCCTGCCCGACTTCCCAAGCCTCGAACGCGCTCTGGCCGACGCGGGTTTTCTCGCCGCGGCGCGCGGCGGCTGGACCAACCCGACCCAAGAAGAGCTCGACGCGCGCATCAGGCTCATCTCGCGGCGGAGCGGACGCAGCCTCGCATCACATCCTGCCGACCGGCTCCCAATCTGAGGACCCCCAATGACCGAAACCTTCCTCTACCTCACCCTTGGCACCAATGATCTTGCCCGTGCCACCCGCTTTTACGATGCGACCCTTGCCCCGCTGGGCATGATCCGCCGCGCGACCGAAGCGGAGGAGATCGGCTACGGCCTGCCCGAGGACCGCCGCACCCGGCTCTGGATCACCCGCCCCTTCGATGGCAAGCCCGCCACAGTGGGCAACGGCTCTATGCCCGCCCTGGTGGCACCCAGCCGCGCGGCCGTCGATGCCTTCCACAAGGCCGCCCTGTCGCATGGCGGCAGTGACGAGGGCGCCCCGGGCCTGCGCCCCTATGGTACGGGCTTCTACGCCTGCTACGTCCGTGACCCCGATGGCAACAAGCTTTCCGCTGTCCACGAAAGCCCGTAAGCCCGCCCTTTCACTTTTGCCCAAATATCCCCGCCGGAGGCACCGACGCCTGCCCCGGGCACCGCGCCTCCGACCGTCCCACGGCAGCACCGTCCAATGGATATGAGCCGGATCAGAGAACGTATAGGTTTTCCCGGCGAATGGATGTCCGGAGGACAGCTCCCCTCCGGGAACCCTTGCACCCCGCCCCCCTTCCGCCTAGATAGGCGCGTCAGCCGCCGGAGCGTCCCTTGGAAAACGTCGTCCTCACTATCCACCTGATCCTCGCCCTGCTTCTCATCGGAATCGTGCTCTTGCAGCGCTCCGAAGGCGGCGGCCTTGGCATCGGCGGTGGTGGCGGCGGCACGATGTCAGCGCGCGGCGCTGCAACGGCGCTGACCAAGCTGACCTGGATCTTCGCGGCGGCCTTCATCGTCACCTCGGTGACCCTCACCATCCTTGCCACCCGCGGCAATGAGGGCGGCTCGGTGGTCGACAGTGTTGCCGCCGAAGCTCCCGCCACCGATACGACCACGACCGAAGCGCCGGCCACCGGTGGCGGTCTCGCTGGGACCGACCTGACTCTGCCCGGAACGGCGGACGCGCCCGTGACGCCGCCGCGTGCGGATGAACCCGCCGCCCCCGCCACCAACCCCTAAGACTACAACTGCTTGGCCAGCCTGACGCGCCGCCCGCATGATATAGCTGGGCGGGCGTTGCCTAACGTTGCGGGAGTCGCTATACCTCGACTCCCGTGGTGCCGCGATTCCACCCAGTCCGAATCGCGCTGATTGACACGGGAGTCCCGCCTTGGCGCGTTACATCTTCATCACCGGCGGCGTGGTTTCCTCCCTCGGCAAGGGCCTCGCCTCCGCCGCCCTTGGCGCGCTTCTGCAAGCCCGGGGCTACACCGTCCGCCTGCGCAAGCTCGACCCCTACCTGAACGTCGACCCCGGCACGATGTCGCCCTTTGAACACGGCGAGGTCTTCGTGACCGACGACGGCGCCGAGACCGATCTCGACCTTGGCCATTACGAACGCTTCACCGGCGTCCATGCCCGGCAGACCGACAGCATCTCCTCCGGCCGGATCTATTCCAACGTGCTGGAGAAGGAACGCCGTGGCGACTATCTCGGCAAGACCATCCAGGTCATCCCCCACGTCACCAATGAGATCAAGGACTTCCTTCGCATCGGCGACGACGAGGTCGACTTCATGCTCTGCGAGATCGGCGGCACGGTCGGCGACATCGAGGGCCTGCCCTTCTTCGAAAGCATCCGCCAGTTCATCCACGAACGTCCCCGCGGCCAGTCGATCCTGATGCACCTGACGCTGCTGCCCTACCTGGCCGCCTCGGGCGAGCTGAAGACCAAGCCCACCCAGCACAGCGTCAAGGAGCTTCAGTCGATCGGCCTTGCGCCCGATGTCCTCGTCTGCCGGTCCGAACACCCGATCCCCGACCGCGAGCTGGAAAAGATCGCCCTCTTCTGCAACGTCCGCAAACAGGCCGTCGTCCCCGCCTATGACCTGAAGACGATCTACGAGGCCCCGCTGGCCTACCACCGCGCGGGCCTCGACCAGGCCGTCCTCGACGCCTTCGGCATCACCCCGGCGCCGAAACCCAACCTCGCCCGCTGGGAAGACGTGATGGACCGCATCACCCACCCCGAGGGTGAGGTTCGCGTGGCCATCGTCGGCAAGTACACCCAGTTGGAAGACGCCTACAAATCCATCGCCGAGGCGCTGACCCACGGCGGCATGGCGAACCGCACCAAGGTCCGCGCCGAATGGATCGACGCCGAGATCTTCGAACGCGAAGACCCCGCCCCCTGGCTGGAAAACTTCCACGCCATCCTCGTCCCCGGCGGCTTTGGCGAGCGCGGGACGGAAGGCAAGATCAAGGCCGCCACCTTCGCGCGGGAAAAGAAGGTCCCCTACCTTGGCATCTGCCTTGGCATGCAGATGGCAGTGATCGAAGCCGCCCGAAACCTGGTGGGCGTCAAGAACGCCGGGTCCGAGGAGTTCGACCACGAAGCCGGCGAAAAGCGTTTCACGCCCGTGGTTTATCACCTGAAGGAATGGGTCCAGGGCAACCACACCGTCCGCCGCAAGGCCGATGACGCCAAGGGCGGCACCATGCGGCTGGGCGCCTATACCGCGAACCTCAAGGACGGCTCGGCCGTGGCCCGCATCTACGGCACCAACGTGATCGAGGAACGCCACCGCCACCGCTATGAGGTCGACATCCAGTACCGCGACCAGCTGGAGAAATGCGGCCTGATCTTCTCCGGCATGAGCCCCGACGGCAAGCTGCCCGAGATCGTCGAGGTCAAGGACCACCCTTGGTTTATCGGCGTCCAGTTCCACCCCGAGCTGAAGTCAAAGCCGTTCGCGCCCCATCCGTTGTTTGCGGACTTTGTGAGGGCGGCGGTAGAGGTGAGCCGGTTGGTGTGAGGGATCATCTGTGTCTTTCAGACGCTTAACGAGTTCCGCCGCATGCGCGGGTTATGGCGTCGCTATGTCTTGCTTGACCCTCGTGGTAGGCATGGCTTCCGCCCAGGAAGTCGGCCCGGTACCCTATTCGTCGATCAAGAGCCCCCCCGCAATTGCAGTCGACCTTCCCGATGTGCCTGACGGTTCAGGCATCACCCTAGAAGGCACCTATAGTTTTTTCGGGGGGCGGATCGGAAGAACATTCAAAGGCCAATCTGTCCAGTCTCGCGAATTCTACGGCGAACTGTTTGATGAACTTGTCGGCAATCCCAGTAACCCCCTGACTCTGAACAGTGACAGCGGCGCAAGTCTCTGGATCGGTGACCCGATCGGCTCTGCCTCGCTTGCCCTAAGCGGCATAAGTCAGCACCCTAGCGGTTCAAACGACCCAATCGGCGCGGGTTCCATTTCAATCCTTTTTGATGAGCCCGTCTGCCAGTTTGCCTTCAAGGCCAACATCAAAAGACCGATGCGTCCGATCTCTGGAAACTACATCCGCGGCCCCTTGAGAGTCACCTTCTACACTGCGGAAGGGAACGTTTTGGGAGAATATGTTCTTGGAAGAGATGACAGTACTAGTTTTGGTTTTTCCCAATCTACCGGCGCGATCCCATCGATCAGCGGAATCACAGTTGAGAACATAGACGAAGGCGGCATCGCAGTCTCTGACATGAAGTATAATATCGAGTGCATGCCTTTCGTGAGTTGACGGCAGATTTTTTGGGGGCAATAGCCCGGATTATGCTCTGCCCTCGATCGGGCATGTCAGCAAAGTCACTGAAGCAACCTATCTCGACGCGCTTGCCGAGGTGCGCTGGTTGATCGCCGCGCCAGACGGAAAAGGCCGAGGCCAGATCGGTCCCGGCCTCAATCCTTAACGCCACCTAAACGCCCACAGGCAAGTCCCTGATTCACAAGGACCCGCCAAGGCCGTCCTGCGTGGTCAGCTCAGCATCCCGAGAACCATCGGCTCCACCTCGTGCCAGCCCTCCCACATCATCTTCAGCGCGACATAGAGGATGATCAGGAGGCCGACATAGGCGATCCAGCGGTGCTTGTTCAGAAGCTGGGCAATCCAGCTCGCGGCCAGGCCCATCAGCGCGATCGACAGGATCAGGCCGATGATCAGAACGGTCGGATGCCCATGCGCGGCGCCAGCGACGGCCAGCACGTTGTCGAGGCTCATCGAGACGTCCGCGATCACGATCTGGATCGCTGCCTGGGCAAAGGTCTTCCGCGGCGCCCCACCCGCCACCGTTCCGTCGGCGTTCAGGTCGGCCTCGGCCAGGGCTTCAACCGCGGCATCCTCGGCCTGGTGGGTGGTCGACAGCTCGCGCCACATCTTCCAGCAGACCCACAGGAGCAGGACGCCCCCCGCCAGCAGCAACCCGGCAATCGCCAGAAGCTGGGTCGTGACCAGGGCAAAGCCGATCCGCATCACGGTTGCCGCGATGATCCCGACCAGGATCGCCTTGGCCCGCTGTTCCTTTGGCAGACCCGCCGCCGCCAGACCGATGACGATGGCATTGTCGCCCGCCAACACCAGGTCGATGCCGATGACCTGCATCAGGGCAACAAGCCCTTCGTAGGTGAAGATTTCCATCCCGTTCCCCTCGCGTTTCCCGACGCTCGTACGCGCGCGCAGGCTTGGGATCAAGTCAGTAGCGGCTTTCCAAGCGGCACAAAGCCGGGTAGGGCGAGGGCATGCTCTCCTATCAGCACCTCTACCACGCCGGAAATCTCGCCGATGTCCACAAACATGCGGCGCTGGCCTGGGTGCTGGACTATCTGACCCGCAAGGACAAGCCGCTCACCTATATCGAGACCCATGCCGGGCGCGGGCTCTATGATCTGGGCGCCGAAGAGGCCGTGAAGACCGGCGAGGCGGCAGCGGGCATCGCCCTGGCGGAATCCCTGTTCCCGAAGGACCATCCCTATCGCCAGCGGCTGGAGGAGACCCGGGCAGCCTATGGCCCGCATGCCTATCCCGGCTCTCCGCTGATCGCGGCTCTGGGCCTGCGCGAGACCGACTCGATCCATCTGGCCGAGCTTCACCCTCAGGAGCACGCCTTCCTGCAAGCTGCCGCAAAGGACTGGGGTGCCCATGTCCACCGGCAGGACGGGTTCGAACTGGCGCTGGCCATCACCCCGCCCACTCCGCGCCGGGGGTTGATGCTGATCGACCCCTCCTACGAGGTGAAGGCCGATTACGAAGCCATTCCCCGCCACATGGCCGCGATCCATCGCAAATGGAATGTCGGGATCCTTATTCTTTGGTATCCGATCCTGCGGGGCGGCGCGCATGGCCCGATGCTGCGGGCGCTTGCAAAGGCCTTTCCTGAAGGCCTTTGCCACGAGGTCCGCTTTCCGCCTGCACGCGAAGGGCACCGGATGGAAGGGTCGGGCCTCTTTGTCGTCAATGCGCCCTACGGGCTGGATGCCGAGCTTTCGGCGCTTGGCGCCCGCTTCGCAAGGCTTCCCAAGGCGGCGCCGAAGCCCTAGATATCCGGCATGATCGACCTCATCCGCCGCCTTCTGGCCCCCGAACCCGCCCGCCTGCCCGAGCCCGATGCCAAGCTGGCGCTGGCCGCCCTTCTGGTCCGCGTCGCCCGGACCGATGGTCTTTACTCTGCCGAAGAGGTGGAACGGATCGACCGCGTTCTGGCCCGCCACCACGGGCTTGATCCCTTTGCCGCCGCCAAACTGCGCAGTCAGGCAGAGGAGATCGAACGCGAGGCTCCCGATACGGTCCGCTTCACCCGCGCGCTGAAAGACGCCGTGGCACTGGACGAACGGTCGGGGCTGATGACCGCGCTCTGGTCGGTCGCGCTGGCCGACGGATTGCGCGAGGCGCACGAAGACCGGCTCCTGCGGCTGGTGGCAAATCTTTTGGGCCTGACTGACGTCGAATCGGCCCTCGCACGGCAGAGGGCCGAAACAGAATGATCGCAAGCCTTGGCATGTATGACTTCGGGCCGCTACAAGGCGCGAATGACCGGCTTTGGCGGCTTGTCCGTGACGCATTGCGCGACCAGGGCATCCCCGCCCCCGAGACCCTGACCCGCGGCGAAGCGGCCTATTGGCCGGCCTGGCAATCTCCCGATCTGATCCTGTCGCAAACCTGCGGCTATCCGTTCCGGGCCCGTCTGCACGACAAGGTCACCTATGTCGGCACCCCGGACTACGGCGTCGAGGGTTGCCCGGCCGGCCACTACTGCTCGGTCTTCGTCGCCCGCGCGGATGATCCGCGTCGGACGCTGGCCGAATTCGACGGCGCGCGCTTTGCCTTCAACGAACCCCTGTCCCAGTCCGGCTGGGCGGCGCCGCAGACCCATGCCGCCAAGCTTGGGATCAGACTGCCGCCGACCCTGCAGACCGGCGGACACCTGCTGTCGGCCCGTGCGGTCGCCGAGGGCCGGGCCGACCTTGCAGCGCTGGATGCCGTGACCCACGCACTGATGTTATCCAGCGACCCGGTTTCCGATCGTCTGCGCGTCATCGCGGTGACCGATCCGACCCCGGGCCTGCCCTATATCAGCGGACCGGGCCATGATCCGGAACCGATCTTCCAGGCCATCAGCGCCGCGATCGCCGCCCTCTCGGACGAGGATCGCGTGGCGCTTCGGCTGAAGGGTATCGTGCGTATTCCTCTGGCCGCCTACCTTGCCGTGCCCAATCCGCCAGCCCCCGAACAGATTGCCGCGTCAATCTGATCAAATCACCGACGAGTTGCTGCGGTTTCGGCCAATTCGGCGTTGCAATAGCGCAGATTCTCAGCCCTACTGCCTGACCAACCGACCTAGACACGAAGCCCCATGCCAGACGCCACGGACATCCCGGTCATCGAAATCCGCGACCTGCACAAGAGCTATGGCAAGCTTGAGGTGCTCAAGGGCGTTGACCTTGTCGCCCCGCGCGGACATGTCGTGTCGCTCATCGGGTCGTCGGGGTCGGGCAAGTCCACGCTTCTGCGCTGCTGCAACCTGCTGGAGGACAGCCAGCAGGGCGTGATCAAGTTCGAAGGCGAAGCGGTGCAATGGAAGGGCGAAGGCCTGAACCGCCACCCCGCCGACCGGGCGCAGGTCACGCGGATCCGCACCAACCTATCGATGGTCTTCCAGCAGTTCAACCTCTGGTCCCACCTCACGATCCTGCAGAACGTGATGGAGGCGCCGGTCACCGTGCTCAAGCGCGACCCGAAAGAGGTCGAGGAAAAGGCCCGCCATTACCTCGCCAAGGTCGGGATCGGCGACAAGGCCGATGCCTGGCCCGCGCAGCTGTCCGGCGGCCAGCAGCAACGCGCCGCGATTGCGCGGGCGCTGTGCATGGAACCGCGCGCGCTGCTGTTCGACGAACCGACCTCCGCGCTCGACCCCGAGCTGGAACAAGAGGTCGTCCGCGTCATCAAGGCCCTGGCCGACGAAGGCCGCACGATGCTTCTTGTCACCCATGACATGAAGCTTGCTGCGGATTGCTCTGACCATGTGATCTTCCTCCACCAGGGCAAGATCGAGGAGCAGGGCCCGCCTGCCAGCCTGTTCGGCAATCCGCAAAGCGAACGGCTTCGCGGGTTCCTGTCGGCGACGGCGGCCTGATGTCCTGCGTCGGCGCTATCGCCTCGGTGATGACCGGGCTGATCCTGGCCTCCTCCGAGCCGATCGTCATCGGCACCGACGCCCCCTTCCCCGCCTATACCTATGTCGACGACACCGGAGAGATCACCGGGTTCGAGCGTGACATCATGGATCAGGTCTGCAGCCGCTCGGCACTGACTTGCAACTGGGAGCTGGCGAATTTCGATCAGTTGATCCCCGGCGTCATGTCTGGCCGTTTCGATGTCGTGCTTGGCGGGATCGCCGTGACCGACGAACGCCGCGCGCTTGTGGATTTCACCCAACCCTACCACGGCACCGACCCGAACGAATGGTACATCGGCAAGCCCGGCGCGCCAGAACCGGCCGCAGCGCTGGTGGCCGTGCAGTCCGGCACCGTGCAAGAAGCCCACCTGCGCCAGATGCGCTACCGCCATGTCTCGTTTCCGACCGAACCGCAGGTCCTGCAGGCGCTGCTCGACGGCAAGGTCGATCTCGCTCTGGGCCCGTTCGAGTCGCGGGCGGACATCCATACCTTTGTCGATCAGAACGGCTTCGACTTCGTCTATTCCGAACTCATCCTCGATGACGGCGTCGGCATGGCCGTCTGCAAGGGCAATACCGACCTGCTTGACAGCTTGAATGCGGCGCTGGATGCCATGCGTCGTGATGGAACGCTTGCAAGCATTGAAACTCGCTGGTTCGAATGACCGGCACCACCATCCACGTTAAGGGAGACAACGGATGAAAAAACTACTGATCGCTACCGCCCTCGCTGGCTTCTCTGGCGCAGCTTTCGCGCAGGATGTCGTGCGCCTGGGGACCGAGGGTGCCTACCCTCCCTACAACTTCATCAACGACGCCGGTGAAGTCGCGGGCTTCGAGCGTGAGTTCGGCGACGAGCTCTGCAAGCGCGCCGGGCTGACCTGCGAATGGGTGACGAACGAGTGGGATTCGATCATCCCGAACCTGCAGTCGGGCAACTATGATGTGATCATCGCGGGGATGAGCATCACCGACGAGCGTGAGGAAGTCATCGACTTCAGCCAGGGCTACCTGCCCCCGGCTTCGTCGGCGTATCTGGCCGCTGCGGCGGATGCCGACCTGATGTCCGGCCCGGTCGCGGCGCAGACCTCGACGATCCAGGCCGCCTTCGTGGCCGAGAACGGCATGCAGCTCGTGGAATACGCGACCCCGGAAGAAACCGTTGCTGCCGTGAAGAACGGCGAAGCGGTCGCCGTGCTGGCCGACAAGGACTACCTCGCGCCGATCGCGGCGGAATCGGGCGGCGCGCTGGTGCTGCTGGCGAAGGAAGAGTCGATCGGCGGCGGCGTGGGCCTTGGCTTCCGCGACAGCGACGACGACCTGCGTGGCAAGTTCGACGAGGCGATCAAGTCGATGAAGTGCGACGGCACGCTCGACGCGATGATCACCAAGGCCGAATACTTCGGGCCCGAGGCCAAGACCTGGGGCGATGCCGGCAAGGAAGGCTGCTAAGCTTTGTCCGGGCGGGCCTTCGGGCCCGCCCCTTGCCAACAGGACTGCATGAATGTTCGAAGTTTGCGCCGATCCGAAAGCCATCGAGGGCCTTACCTGGGCCGCCTGCTATTTGACCTCGGCCAAGCATGTCGATTTCTACTGGTCCTTCCTGACCGTC
The DNA here is from genome assembly GCA_016792685.1 of Tabrizicola sp. Classification (GTDB taxonomy): domain Bacteria; phylum Pseudomonadota; class Alphaproteobacteria; order Rhodobacterales; family Rhodobacteraceae; genus Tabrizicola. Next base: position 54,975 of record JAEULQ010000105.1, read on the forward strand.
CTCCTCCTGCTTGCCATCACCGCACCGGCGGCACTTGGCATGGGCTTCATGGGGGCCACGGTGGCGCGGTCGCATGTCCTGCCGCTCAGCCTCCTGGGCCGGACCTATATCTGGATGGTCCGCGGCGTCCCCGACATCATCTTCTTCCTCTTCTTCGTCATCGCGCTCGACCAGGGGCTCGAATACATCAAGAACCTCTTTGTCTGCGACGGCGGAGCCTGGCCCTGGCAGGGGCTTGAGTTCCGCGTCTGCCCCGAAGCCAAGGTCCCGCTCGCCAAGTCCTCCGCCTTCTGGCACCAGGCCTATGGCTTCATGCTTGCCGTCGTGACCTTCGCCATCGTCTTCGGCGCCTTCGTGGCCAATGTCATCTATGGCGCAATGAATGCCGTTCCCCGGGCCCAGCTGGAGACTGCCGAGGCCTATGGCATGAGCCGCGCCCAGGTCTTCCGTCGCATCCTGGTGCCGCAGATGTGGGTCTATGCCCTGCCCGGCCTCGGAAACCTCTGGATGATCTTGATCAAGGCCACACCGCTGCTGTTCCTGCTGGGCGTCAAGGACATCGTCTACTACGCGCGTGAGTTGGGCGGGTCCAAGACCCAGGCCTATGAATATCCGCATGGCGACTGGCGGCTCTGGTACTTCCTTGGCCTGCTGGTCTTCTACCTGGTCTTCACGCGCATCTCCGAGATCGGCATCACCCGGCTGACCCGCAAGCTCAGCCATGGCCAGGCCACGGCAGGGGGCGAAGCCCTGCGAAAGGCTGCAGCATGAGCATGACCTGCTGGGAAACCGTTCAGGCCTATGGCCTTCGCTCGATCGGCATCGGGGAAAACCTGTTGCCGAAGTCCGACTTCACCATTTGCCAGCAGTTCACCCTGATTGGCTCGGGCCTGATCTGGAACCTCTACTTCGGCGTTCTCGCCCTTACCTTCGGCTTCTTCCTGGCCAATGCCATCGCGCTGGCAAGGAACGCCCGCAACCCGATGATCCGGAAGCCGGCCGAATGGTTCGTCTTCGTCTTCCGTGGCTCGCCCCTGTTCATCCAGTTCTTCCTCGCCTACGAGGCGCTGGTCCTTCTGCCCAAGGGTGGCATCGACATCCTGGGCATCCATCTGAACACGTCCTGGACAACCCGCGCCTGGGCCGGGGCGCTTCTGGTCCTGTTCCTCAACACCGCCGCCTATTCGGCCGAAATCTTCCACGGCGCGCTGAAATCGATCCCCAAGGGCGATCTAGAAGCCGCCGAGGCCTATGGTCTGACCGGCTGGAAGAAGTTCATCCGCATCGAATGGCCGACCATGCTGCGGCTCGGCTGGCCCGCCTATACCAACGAGGCGATCTTCCTCTTCCACGCCACGACGCTGGTCTATTTCTCGGGCTTCCCCGCCTTCGCGCAGAAGGGCGACGCGCTCTACTACGCGAACTATTTCGCCGACAAGACCTTCAACCCGTTCATCCCCTATCCGATCGTGGCCTTCTACTTCATCCTGCTGACGCTCATCGTGACCTTTATCTACGGCCGGGTGAACCGCCACCTGAACCGGCACTTGCCCGCGAACACGCGCAGCAGAATCCGCTTGCGTCCGCAGTTGATCCGGTAGTAGGCTACTTTTGATCAAATTATCCGGGCACCCGCCCGGGCCCGTTGCAGTCCGAACCATGGCGCGGCGGGGAGGCGATCGAAAACCAGGGGAAGGACCAAGGGCATGGTCCGAACCGGCGCATCGAGGCGGTCCTCAGGGACTGCGGGCGCGGGGGCCGTGCCTTGACCTCGAATTGACATGACGATGAAAGACTACCTGCGCAAGCATCCCGACGTGCGGACCATCCGCGTGGCCGCTGCGGATCTGAACGGCCAGGCGCGCGGCAAGCGCGTTCCCGCAAGATTTGCCGAAAAGGTCGTGAAGGACGGCACCCGCTTTCCCTTCTCGGTCCTGAACCTCGATATCTGGGGCGAGGATATCGACGACAGCCCGCTCGTCTTCGAACAGGGCGACCAGGACGGCGTGCTGAAACCCACCGAACGCGGCTTCATGCCGATGCCCTGGCTGGAAGCTCCGACCGCGCTGCTCCCGATCTGGATGTTCCGCGAAAACGGCCAGCCCTATGACGGGGACCCCCGCCATGCGCTCCGCGCCGTGGTTGACCGCTACAAGGCCAAGGGCCTGACCCCGGTCTGTGCGATGGAGCTGGAATTCTTCCTGATCGACGACTCGGGCAAGACCATGCAGGTTCCCGCCTCGCCGCGCTCGGGCAAGCGCCGCAAGGCCGCCGAGACGCTGTCGATCCGCGCGCTAGACGCTTTCGACACCTTCTTCACCGACCTCTATGACGCCTGCGAGGCGATGGATATCCCGGCGGATACCACGACCTCGGAAACCGGCCTCGGCCAGTTCGAGGTGAACCTGATGCATTGCGACGACGCCCTTCGCGCCGCCGACGATGCCTGGCTGTTCAAGATGCTGGTGAAGGGCCTCGCCCGCCGCCACGGCTTTGCCGCCTCGTTCATGGCCAAGCCCTATGCCGAATATTCCGGCTCGGGCCTGCATACCCATTTCTCGATCCTGGACGAAAAGGGCGAGAACATCTTCGACTCGGGCGGCCCGAAAGGCACCGCGCAGCTCCGCCATGCCGTGGCCGGCTGCCTGGACGCGATGCATGACTCGACGCTTCTGTTTGCCCCCCACATGAACAGCTTCGACCGGCTGGTGCCCGACAAGCACGCGCCGACCGCGATCTCCTGGGGCTATGAGAACCGCACCTCCGCGATCCGCATTCCGGCCGGCAACCCTTCTGCCCGGCGGATCGAACACCGCGTGGCGGGGGGCGACGTGAACCCCTACCTGATGCTCGCCGCGATCCTCGGTGCCGCGCTGTCAGGCCTTGAGGACCAGAAGGAGCCGCCGCCGCCCGTCAGCGGCAACGCCTATGCGATGGACCTGCCGCAGATCCCGACGACCTGGGAAGCCGCGATCGACGCGTTCGAAAACTCCGACACGCTCTATCGCTTCCTGCCCAAGGAGCTGATCCGCAACCTCGTCCAGACCAAACGGCAAGAGCTGCACTACATCGCCGAGCTTTCGCCCGAGGAAAGGATCGAGCTTTACCTCGACACCGTTTAACCATTCGGCCCCCCTTGACCAGAGGGGGGCCTTGCGCCCACCTTTCGTAGACGAAGCCTCGGACAAGACCCATGCAGATCGGCATCCTCCAGACCGGCGAATCCCCCGACGCGCTCCGCGCCGACATGGGCGACTACCCGGATTTCTTCGAGACCCTGCTCGCAGGCCGCGGCCTGACGTTCCGCCGCTGGGCGGTCCTTCGGAACGACTTCCCCAAGGACGTGCATGAATGTGAGGGCTGGCTGATCACCGGCTCGCGCTTCGGCGCCTATGAGCCGCATCCCTGGATCCCGCCGCTCGAGGATTTCATCCGCAAGGCCTATGCCGAACATGTCCCCGTGGTCGGCGTCTGCTTCGGCCACCAGATCATCGCCCAGGCGATGGGTGGCAAGGTCGAGAAATACCAGGGCGGCTGGTCCGTGGGCCCGACCGAATACGACTTCGGCGACCAGAAATACACGCTGAACGCCTGGCACCAGGACCAGGTGACGCAAAAACCCGAGGGCGCGCAGGTCCTCGCCTCGACCGATTTCTGCCAGAACGCGGCGCTCCTCTATGACGACCGCATGTTTTCCGTCCAGCCTCACCCCGAGTTCCGCAAGGAATTCATGGAGGGGCTGATCAAGTTCCGGGGGCCGGGTCTGGTCCCCGACGCGATCCTTGCCGATGCGAAAGCCCGCATCGAGACGCCCCTCGACAGCCCGTCGATGGCCGACCGGATCGCGCAATTCTTCCTGACCCACCAAGCCAAATCTGGGGCCGAGAAGCTCCGCGCCTGATTTCATCGGCCGCGGGGGCCACCCCCCAACAAACGTGTGACTTATGTCCAAATGGACCGACCAGCTGCCCGAGGCAGCACGCGACTACATCGGCAACCGCCGGGTAGACGAAGTGGAATGCATCATCGGCGACATCGCCGGGGTGGCCCGCGGCAAGGCAATGCCCGCCGCGAAATTCGCCAAGCAGACCAACTACTTCCTGCCGAATTCGATCTTCCTGCAGACGATCACCGGCGAATGGGCCGACAACCCATTTGACGCCTTCACCGAACCCGACATGATCCTCGAGCCCGACTGGTCCACCGCCACCGCCGCGCCCTGGACGGCGGACGTGACGCTTCAGGTCATCCATGACGCCAAGGACCAGCAGGGCAACCTCGTCCCCTTCAGCCCCCGCAACGTGCTGCGCCGCATCGTCGACCTTTATGCCGCACAGGGCTGGAAGCCGGTCGTCGCGCCCGAGATGGAATTCTTCCTCACCGCCCGCAACATCGACCCCAACATGCCGGTCATCCCGCCCATGGGCCGCTCCGGCCGCCGGGCAGCGGGCAAGCAGGCCTATTCGATGTCGGCGGTCGACGAATACGGCAAGGTGATCGACGACATCTACGACTATGCCGAAGCGCAGGGGCTGGAAATCGACGGCATCCTGCAGGAAGGCGGCGCAGGCCAGATCGAACTCAACCTCGCCCACGGCGATCCCGTGCGCCTGGCCGATGATGTCTTCTTCTTCAAGCGCATGATCCGCGAGGCGGCGCTGCGCCACGACTGCTTTGCCACCTTCATGGCCAAGCCCATTGCCGGCGAACCCGGCAGCGCGATGCACATCCACACGTCGGTCGTGGACATCAAGACCGGCAAGAACATCTTCGCCGGTCCGAAGGGCGTCGAGACCGAGGCCTTCCTGAACTTCATCGGCGGCCTCCAGAAACACCTCGGCGCCGCCGTGGCGCTTTTCGCGCCTTACGTGAACTCCTACCGCCGCTACGTCCCGGACTTCGCCGCCCCCATCAACCTGGAATGGGGCCGCGACAACCGGACCACGGGCCTGCGCATTCCGATCTCCTCTGCCGCCGCCCGCCGGGTGGAAAACCGGCTGCCGGGAATGGACTGCAACCCCTATCTCGGCATCGCCTCGACCCTCGCCTGCGGCTATCTCGGCCTGATGAACAAGACCCAGGCCCGGCCCGAATTCTCGGGCTCGGCTTATATCGACAACGAGGATATCCCCGCGAACCTCGGCGACGCGCTCGACCTTCTCGAGGAAGACACCGCGCTTCAAGAGGTGATGGGCGTCGATTTCATCAAGGTCTACGACTCGGTGAAGCGGAACGAATACAAGGAGTTCCTGCAAGTCATCAGCCCGTGGGAGCGCGAGCATCTGCTCCTGAACGTCTGATGCGCCTGAATCTTCTGCATGCAAATGACCGGCGGGGGGAATACCCCGCCAGCTACTACGCCGCGACTGCAACGCCCCTTGACCGCTTTCCCATCCTGAAGGGTGCGACCAAGGCCGATGTCTGCGTCGTCGGCGGGGGCTATACCGGGCTTTCCGCCGCCCTTCACCTCCGCCAGCGCGGCTATGACGTGGTGCTGCTTGAAGCCCACCGCATAGGCTTTGGCGCCTCGGGGCGGAACGGGGGCCAGGTCGTCAGCGGCCAGCGCCAGGATCAGGTCTGGATCGAAAAGACCGTGGGCCGCGAAAACGCCCACCGCCTGTGGGACCTGGCCCAAGAGGCCAAGTCGCTGGTCAAGTCGCTCGTCCGCGACCATGCCATGCCGGTGACCTTCTACCCCGGCATCGCCCACGCCTGCCGGTCCGAGGCCGAGGTCCGCGAGACCCATGCCTATGCCGAAAAGCTCCGCCGAGACTACGGCTATGCCCATCTCGAACCCCTCGACCGCACCGGCATCCGCCGCCTGATCGGCTCTACCACCTATGTCGGCGGCGAAATCGACCGGGATGCGGGCCACCTCCATCCGCTCAACTACGCCATCGGCCTTGCGCAGGCGGCCGCGAAAGCCGGGGTCCGCATCCACGAGATGAGCGAGGTCCATCGCGTCGAGCCCGGCCCCCGCCCAGTGGTCCGCACTCCCTCGGGCTATGTCGACTGCGCCACGGTGATCCTGGCGGGCAACGGCTATCTTGGCCAACTGAACGAAGAAGTTGCGGCAAAAGTCATGCCGATCAACAACTTCATCGTCGCGACCGAACCCCTTGGCGACCGCGCCCGCGACATCATTTCCGAACCCGTGGCCGTCTCAGACAGCAAGTTCGTCGTAAACTACTGGCGGCTTTCGGAAGACAACCGCCTCCTCTTCGGCGGGGCCGAAAGCTATGGCTACCGCTTCCCCGACGTGATCAAGGTCGTCTCAAAACCGATGCTGGAAATCTACCCCCAGCTCGCCAAAACCCGGATCGACTACGCCTGGGGCGGCACGCTCGCAATCACCGTGAACCGGATGCCGTGTTTCACAAGGCCCGGTCAGAACGTCCTTTCCGCCTCGGGCTATTCCGGCCATGGCGTCGCGATGGCAACCCTTGCCGGCAAGCTCATGGCTGAGGCGACGGCCGGGCAGATGGAACGCTTCGACCTGATGGCAAGCCTGCCGCAGCACCGCTTCCCCGGCGGCGCGGCCTTGCGCTGGCCGCTTCTGGTCATGGCCATGACCTGGTATGCGATGCGCGACCGTCTGGGCCTCTGAAGCAGCCGCTGTTTCATCTGTCTTGAAATATCCCCGGGGTCCGCAGGCTGGCCCCCGGGGCTTCCGCCCCTCGACTCGTCAGGTCGCAAGCGCCATATCTATCCCATGTCCCTGCCCAACGGATTCCTCGACGAGCTTCGCACCCGCGTGACGCTTTCTTCCATCGTCGGGAAGAAGGTCACCTGGGACATGCGCAAGTCGAACATGGCCAAGGCCGATTTCTGGGCGCCCTGCCCCTTCCACCAGGAAAAATCGGCCAGTTTCCACGTCGATGACCGCAAGGGCTATTACTACTGCTTCGGATGCCACGCCAAAGGCGACGCCGTCACCTTCGTGAAGGAATCGGAAAATCTCGGCTTCATGGAAGCCGTCCAGGTCCTGGCCCAGGAAGCCGGGATGCAGATGCCCGCCCGCGACCCGCAAGCGGCGGAACGCGCCGACCGCCGCACGCTGCTGGCGCAGGTCATGGACGAGGCGGTGAAGTTCTACCGCCTGCAGCTCAAGACCAACGCCGGCTCCGCTGCCCGCACTTACCTGTCGCAGAAACGCCGTCTCAACGAACAAGCCTGGGACCGCTGGGACATCGGCTGGTCGCCCGACAATGCACAAGCCGTTGTGGACCACCTGAAGGCCAAAGGGTTCACGGAAGACCTCATGACCGCCTCAGGGGTCGTCGCCAAGTCCGACACGGGGCGCCTTTACGACCGCTTCCACGCGCGGATCATCTTTCCGATCCGCGACGGGCGGGGACGCGTCATCTCGCTCGGCGGCCGCAGCCTCGACCCAAATGCGCGGGCCAAATACCTCAACGGCCCGGAAACCGAGCTTTTCGACAAGGGCCGCAATCTCTTCAACCAATCCCCCGCGCGGGAAGCCGCGGGCAAGGGCAAGCCGCTCATCGTCGCCGAAGGCTACATGGACGTGATCGCCCTCTCTGAGGCAGGCTTTACCGCCGCCGTCGCCCCCCTGGGCACTGCGGTCACCGAAGACCAGCTCCGCCTGATCTGGCGCATCGCGGATGAACCGATCATGGCGCTCGACGGTGACACTGCAGGCCTCCGCGCCGCGCAGCGGGTCATCGACCTGGCGATGCCGATGCTGGAGGCCGGAAAGGCGCTCCGCTTCGCCATCCTGCCCACCGGGCTTGACCCCGACGACCTGATCAAGGCGCAAGGTGCGCCCGCGATGCAGGCGGTCCTCGACGGTGCGAAGCCCATGGTCCAGCTCCTCTGGCAGCGCGAAACCGAAGGCCGCAGCTTCGACAGCCCCGAACGCCGCGCCGCGCTGGACAAGATCCTGCGCGGCCATCTTGCGCGCATCACCGACCCCTCGATCCGCAACCACTATACCGACGAGATGAAGCGCCTGCGGGCCGAGCTTTTCGGCACCGGCCAGTACCGCCCCTTCCAGCCCGGCCCCTTCCGCCCCGGCCGGGGCAAGTTCGCCCCTCCGGGCGGCGCGCTGGCCTCGACCCGCTCGTCGCTTCTGGCGCAAGCGCGCGGGCCGGTTGAAGAGACCCTCCGCGAAGCGGTGATCCTGGCCACGCTCATCCTTCATCCGGCGCTGATCCACCGCTTCGAATCCGCATTGGAACGGCTGGACCTGACGGGCGATGACCATGACATGCTCCGCCAGATGATCATCTCGGGCGCCGACATGCCCGACCTTTACACAAAGATCGCGCAATCGGCCCCTGCCGCCCTTGACGCGCTAATGCAGCGGCCCCATGTCGCCATCGCACCCCCGGTGCGAAACACCCAGGACGACGAACTCGCGGCGCTGTGTCTGGCCGAAGAACTGGCGAAACTGGAAGCCCGGCGCGGCGCGCGGCGTGAAATCGAAGACGCGATGGAGGATATGGACGGCCTTCCGGACGAGGGCCTGACCTGGCGCCTTTCCCAGGCCGCCGAAGCCCGCCACCGCTCGGAACGTAGCGGGACCAACGACAGCTCCGACCTGGGCGAAGACCGCGCCGCCCTGTCAAGACATCTGCAATCCCTGATCGATAGCCAGGTCTGGGTCAAGAAAAACCGCTGATTCGGCCTTTCCCCCAGCCTGATTCGCGTTATTGATTCGACCAGCCTCGCACCGATTCGCCTTATGGAGACCCCATGGCCCTCAAGGACACCGACGACGCCAAGCCGGAAACCGAAGACGCGGACGTCTCGCTCGACATGAGCCAGGCCGCGGTCAAGAAGATGATCGCCGACGCCAAGGAGCGCGGCTACATCACCTATGACCAGCTGAACACCGTCCTGCCGCCCGAACAGGTCTCGTCCGAGCAGATCGAGGACGTGATGTCGATGCTTTCCGAAATGGGCATCAACATCATCGAGGACGAAGAGGTCGAGGAAGGCGAAGCCCCGGCTGGCGGCGAGCTTGTGGAAACCTCGACCAGCCGCGAGATCGCGGTTGCGGGCACCACGACCGAAACGCTCGACCGCACCGATGACCCGGTCCGGATGTATCTGCGCGAAATGGGGTCGGTGGAACTCCTCTCCCGCGAGGGCGAAATCGCCATCGCCAAGCGCATCGAGGCCGGCCGCAACACGATGATCGCCGGGCTTTGCGAAAGCCCGCTGACCTTCCAAGCCATCATCATCTGGCGCGACGAACTGCTGTCCGAAGAAATCCTCCTGCGCGACGTCATCGACCTCGAGGCCACCTTCGGCCGCAGCCTGGATGGCGAGGAAGACCTCGACGGCCCCGCCCTCGACGAGGTCGCCGTTGGCGGCGCCCCCCGGCGCAGCGGCGGCGATGAGCCCGAGCTTGACGCCGACGGCAACCCGATCATGCGCGAGATGGACGAGGACGAGGACGACGAATCCGCGAACATGTCGCTGGCCGCGATGGAAGCCGCGCTGAAGCCCCGCGTCCTCGAAACGCTCGACCTCATCGCGCGGGACTATGACAAGCTGGCCGACATGCAGCAAAGCCGGATGGACGCGACCTTGTCCTCCAGCCAGCGTTTCTCGACCGCCGACGAGGCCGCCTATCAGAAGCTCCGCTCGGAAATCGTGCTCTTGGTGAATGAGCTGCACCTCAACAACTCGCGGATCGAAGCGCTGATCGACCAGCTTTACGGCATCAACAAGCGGATCATGTCGATCAACTCGGGCATGGTGAAACTGGCGGATGCCGCGCGGATCAACCGGCAGGAATTCATCCAGGAATACCAGGGCTATGAGCTTGACCCGACCTGGCTGGACCGGATGGCCCAGAAGGCGGGCCGCGGCTGGCAGGCGCTGATCGAACGCAGCCGCGACAAGGTCGAGGAACTCAGGAACGAAATGGCCCAGGTCGGCCAGTATGTCGGCGTCGACATCTCCGAATTCCGCCGGATCGTGAACCAGGTCCAGAAGGGCGAGAAAGAGGCCCGTCAGGCCAAGAAGGAAATGGTCGAGGCGAACCTGCGTCTCGTGATCTCCATCGCCAAGAAATACACCAACCGGGGCCTGCAGTTCCTGGACCTGATCCAGGAAGGCAACATCGGCCTGATGAAGGCGGTCGACAAATTCGAATACCGCCGGGGCTACAAGTTCTCCACCTACGCGACCTGGTGGATCCGTCAGGCGATCACCCGCTCCATCGCCGACCAGGCCCGCACGATCCGCATCCCGGTGCACATGATCGAGACGATCAACAAGCTCGTCCGCACGGGCCGCCAGATGCTGCACGAAATCGGCCGCGAACCGACGCCCGAGGAACTGGCCGAGAAACTCCAGATGCCGCTGGAGAAGGTCCGCAAGGTGATGAAGATCGCCAAGGAACCGATCTCGCTTGAAACGCCGATCGGCGACGAGGAAGACAGCCAGCTTGGCGACTTCATCGAAGACAAGAACGCGATCCTGCCGCTGGATTCCGCCATTCAGGAAAACCTGAAGGAAACCACGACCCGCGTCCTTGCCTCGCTGACCCCCCGCGAAGAACGCGTCCTGCGCATGCGCTTCGGCATTGGCATGAACACCGACCACACGCTGGAAGAGGTCGGCCAGCAGTTCAGCGTCACCCGTGAACGCATCCGCCAGATCGAGGCGAAGGCTTTGCGGAAGCTGAAGCACCCAAGCCGCAGCCGGAAGCTAAGGTCGTTCCTGGATCAATGACGCCGTCACACAAGTGGCCGACCGTCGCGCTGGGCCTTCTGGTGCTGGCGCCGGTCATCCTGATGTCACCGAAACGCGTCCATTTTCTGCCCTCGACCTGGTGGCTCGAAGATGCGATCGTTTTTGCACTGGTGATCGCGATTGCTGTTCCGGCGATCTGGCTCATCCGTGGCTTGGGCGAACCAGACGGCCCGATCGTTCATTCCTCAGGGTTGCCGGACAACGCCTTCGTGTTCCGGATCCTTCCCGCCCTCGCGGCCTTCGGTCTGATCTTCGTAACCGCCTACATTACACTTCCCGGGGTCCTTGCGCTCGCTTTTGGAGGGTCCACCACGCAGCAAGTGACAGTGACGACGAACATTGTCGGAAGTGTCGACCGGCCTTCTTCTGGCTGTGTGCACAAGTCGGTCATTCGTGACCGGATTGGCGATCTGTTCGGTCGGCTGTGCTTCGACAGCAGGGAGGACAAGGAACTCGCGCGCTCCATGGGTCCGCAGGTGGTTGTCGATCTTGTCGGATGGGGCAACGCGTTCGGCATCTATTACACTTCCACAACGCCGCTTGGCCCGTTGGACGACTAGCAGGCATCGGTGGCCTGAGGTCGCACTCTCCCACCCCCGACTCAGCCCAATCTGTGCTATCCTTCCCATGCTTGCACCCTTGGGAGGGATCGCCATGACCGTTATGAATGTCGTGCACATGCGAGTTAAGCCGGGACAAGAAGCCGAATACATCCGCCTGCACAAGGACTTCGACATCACCTCGATGCCGGGGGGCCGGAACTTCTGGCTGGTAAAGACCGGGGAACGCAGCTTCATTGTCATCGGTGAATGGGCCGATATGGACGCGATGGTGGCCGCACGACCGGCCATGATCGCCAACCTCGACAAGTTGCGCCCTATCCTTGAAGACCTGGGCGGCGGGCGGGGCGTAACCGAGCCCTGGTCCGGCGAAGTGGCGCTTCACCTCGGCCAGTAGAAGGCGACGTATCCAGCCCGGAGGACCCGACGCGTCGTCGGGATGCCTGACCTTGTGCCCTCTCCCCTCGCGCCGCACACTCCGGCAAACGGAGGTCCCAATGCGCGCAGCCCTTCTCCTCACCCTCCTCGCCGCACCGGCCCATGCCACCTGTCAGGAGGAGGAGGTCTTTTCCTGCCCCATCGGCAAGAAGGTGGTCGAGGTCTGTTCCTGGCGGGGCGAGTTGACCTACAGCTTTGGGCGCGAGGGCAGTCCTGAGATCATCCTCTACGAGCCGCTGGAAACCGTCGACTACACCCCCTGGCCCGGGATCGGGCGGGCGATCTGGAACATGGTCGCGTTCCAGAACGAGGGCGTCACTTACGAAGTCTGGTCGTCCTTCGACCGGATGGACGAAAACGCCGTGATGGAAGGCGGGGTCAACGTGATGCAGGGCGACGACCTCTTGGCCACGCTGACCTGCGACAAGGGTAGCGTCAAATGGGGCCTCGACGCGATCACCGACCTCAAGGCCGGGATCGGCCAGTGCTGGGATATCGAAAGCCACTCCTGGGGGCTCTGCAACTAGGCCGGCGGCGGGACCACGGCCTCCCAGGCCTCGCCCATCGCCAGGATGCAGGCCATCCCGTTGGCGTGGCTCTGCACCAGCGTCCAGTCGCCCGCCGGGCTGGCCCAGATCTCCAGCACCGCTTCCTGATCCCGCAGGCCCGATCCGGCCAGCTCGGCCCCCTGCAGCCGCAGCATCAACTCGGCCCGTGGCATGCAGATCACCTCGGCGATCGGGCTCTGCGCCGCTGCCGGGGCCGCAAGGACCAGAAAGGGGATGAGTCGCCGCCACATGCATGGAAGCGTAACATGCGAATGACGGTTTGCGACGCGGTTTCGTACCACCCCTGAGTCTCCGCCGCCACACCGCCTCCCCCATATTCTGGGCCACAAAGAACAGGCTTCCCCAGATGATAGAGCTTCCCCTATAGTCAGTATGGGAAGCCGGGGAAAACACCCGGCCCTTGAGGCAGGAAGTCTAACAACAGCAAGGAGGGGGCCGATGCGCTGCCCATTCTGCGGCAACATCGACACGCAAGTGAAGGATTCGCGCCCGGCCGAGGATCACGTCTCGATCCGCCGCCGCCGTTTCTGCCCGGCCTGCGGGGGCCGGTTCACCACTTACGAACGTGTCCAGCTGCGTGATCTCGTCGTCATCAAATCCTCCGGCAAGCGTGAGGATTTCGACCGCTCGAAACTGGAACGCTCGATCCGCATCGCGATGCAGAAGCGCCCGATCGACCCCGAACGCATCGACCAGATGATCTCCGGCATCGTCCGGCGGCTGGAAAGCCTTGGCGACACCGACATCCCGTCCAAGACCATCGGCGAGATCGTCATGGAAAGCCTGGCCCGGATCGACACGGTCGCCTATGTCCGGTTTGCCAGCGTTTACAAGAACTTCCAGACAGCGGACGACTTCGACGGCTTCGTCTCCGAACTCCGGCCCGGAGCCGCCGGGGACGAGTGACCCCCCGGCCCGAAGATGCCCAACACATGGCCCATGCCCTGCGCCTCGCTGCGCGGGGCCTTGGCAATGTCTGGCCCAATCCCGCCGTCGGCTGCGTCCTTGTCCGTGACGGGTTGATTGTCGGTCGTGGCTGGACCCAACCCGGCGGCCGCCCCCACGCCGAGGTCCGCGCCCTGCAACAGGCCGGGCCGCTGGCCGAAGGCGCCACCGCCTACGTCACCCTTGAACCCTGCGCCCACCACGGCCAGACCCCGCCCTGTGCCGAGGCCCTGATCGCCGCGAAAGTCTCCCGCGTCGTCACTGCCCTGACCGACCCCGACCCACGGGTGGCTGGTCGCGGCCACCAGATGCTCCGCGCCGCAGGCATCGCGGTGACCGAGGGCGTGATGACCGCCGAGGCCACCCAGCTCAACGCCGGTTTCCTGAAACGGGTGACCCGGGGCCTCCCCTTCGTCACCCTGAAACTCGCCGCCTCCCTCGACGGCCGCACCGCCACCGCCACGGGCGAAAGCCGCTGGATCACCGGCCCCGAAGCTCGCCGCAAGGTCCACGCGCTGCGCATGTCGCACGATGCTGTCATGGTCGGCTCCGGCACCGCCTTGGCCGACGACCCCGACCTCACCGTCCGCGACCTCGGCGCGCAATGCCAACCCGTCCGCATCCTCCTCGACCGGATGCTCAAACACGCCCCCCAAAGCCGCCTCGGCCGCACTGCCCGCGAGCACCCGGTCTGGATCCTCCACAGTCCCACCGCCCCGGACGCCGCCCGCAAGGCTTGGGAGACCACCGGCGCTGCGCTGATCGAGACCCCCGAGACCTCCGGCCACCTCGACCTGCCCGCCGCCCTTCAGACGCTGGCCCACAAGGGCCTCACCCGCATTCTCAGCGAAGGCGGCAGCACTATCGCCGCAGCACTTGTGAAGTCGGGGCTGGTTGATGAACTTGCGATGTTCACCGGAGGAGTCCTGATTGGGTCGGAAGGGCATCCAGCCATGGGCGCGCTTGACCTGGATACGCTTGCCGTGGCCCCGCGTCCGATCCAGTTCGAAACCTATTCGCTGGGTCCCGACATCTTCTCACGTTGGAAGCTGCGCTGATAATCAACAGGTCTCAATTGATTCAGGGCCCATTCGGCTATTTTGGCAAAGCGTCCAGGAATGACTTCAATCAAACTCAATCTTTTGGGCAGGAATTTCCCAAGTCTAGCGATTTGAAGTGAAGACGAATAGACCCAAGACAGTAACCGCAATGACTGCAACAATCAGATTGGTTTTCAGTCCGAACCACCGCCCTGCATATGGCGAATAGTGTTTTTCTGAAAAGCGCTGGTATCTCTCCCAGAACTTCGCCTGATCGTCGGGTTTCCGCTCCATCCTGTTCCCTTCTGCGGACAAACGTCCTCGCCGCAGCGAATGCCCCGGCTTAGGGTGCGCTACAGCTCACCGCAGAGGCGGGCAAGCGTCTGTACAGATGCCAGACGCCTGCCAGACAGATGCCAGACGTTTAACCTGCCATTGACCCCTCACCAACTCCCGGTCGAAGCCATGCTTGCCCAAGGTTCCGCCGGGGCCTTCGCGGCCCCCCGCTGCAACAGCTCGATCGACACGTTGTCGGGCGAGCGCACAAAGGCCATCCGTCCGTCCCGCGGCGGCCGGTTGATCAGCACCCCGTTCTTCTGCAGATGCGCGCAGGTCGCATAGATGTCGTCCACCTCATAGGCCAGATGCCCGAAGTGCCGGCTGTCCGACGGCAACCCGGTGTCGCCATCCCAGTTGTAGGTCAGCTCCACCGGGCATTCCTCCTGCCCCGGCGGCGCCATGAAGACCAGCGTGAACCGCCCCTGCTCGCTCTCATGCCGCCGCGTCTCCTTCAGGCCCAAGAGCCGGTAGAACGCCATCGACTTCTCCAGATCCTTCACCCGGACCATCGTGTGCAGATACCTGATCGCCATTCGCACCCTCCATCATTTCATCCATCTTGCGGTATCGGACCCCCGAACCGCAAGCTATAGTCGTCCCCGACTCGTAACCAAATGAGGCCCCGAATGCCCCTCACCCCCGACCAACTCGCCGAGATCGAGGCCGCCCGCGCCACGCCCCGCCAAACCCTCCGCGCCGTCTCCGAGGGGATGGAGGCCCATCTCTACCGCGCCCATCCCGTCCTTGACCACGGCTTCATCCGCGTCATCGACTACATGGGCGACGACTCTGCCATCGTCCAGGCCGCCCGCGTGTCATATGGGGCGGGCACCAAGCACGTCCAGAACGACGAGGGCCTGATCCGCTATCTCATGCGCCACTGGCACTCCACCCCCTTCGAGATGTGCGAGATCAAGCTCCACGTCAAACTCCCCGTCTTCGTCGCCCGCCAGTGGATCCGCCACCGCACCGCCAACGTCAACGAATACTCCGCCCGCTATTCGATCCTGGATCGTGAGTTCTACATCCCCGCCCCCGAACAGCTTGCCGCCCAGTCCACCGTCAACAACCAGGGCCGCGGCGAGGTCCTGACCGGCGAGGAAGCCGCCCGCGTCCTCGACCTCCTCAAATCCGACGCCAACCGCGCCTATGACCATTACGAGGCGATGCTCTCCCAGGACGGCCAGCAGGGCCTGGCACGTGAGCTTGCCCGGATGAACCTCCCCGCCAACATCTACACCCAGTGGTACTGGAAGGTCGATCTGCACAACCTCTTCCACTTCCTGCGCCTGCGCGCCGACCCCCACGCCCAATATGAGATCAGGGTCTACGCCGAGGCGATTGCGGCCACCGTGCGCGACTGGGTCCCGCTGGCCTACGCGGCCTTTGAGGACTACCGGATGGGCGGAGTGACGCTCTCGGCAAAGGCCATCGCGGTCCTGAAGCGGCGGCTGGCCGGGGAGACGGTCACGCAAGAGGCCTCGGGAATGAGCAAGGGCGAGTGGAGGGAGTTTGTGGAGGTTTGGGGGTGAACATGGCGAAAGCCACGCCATATTACGGCTGCTATCGTCTTGTGTCTGCGGACGAGCAGAAGAAGGTTGGCGGCACCTGCCTTATTGTCCGCAATCGAGAGTCTTTGTTTCTCGCAACGGCACGTCATTGCGTAGACAAGAAGTATAGGGATCCCTCAGCTTCATCATCATTGCCAAAATCTGTACTGGTGCATGGGTTCGTAAAGAATAGATCTTACGGCTACTCTCCCAGTGAGGGCATGACATTCCATCTAGGAGACTGGGTGTTTGATGCGTCCGACAACGATGTCGCCGTTGCAAGAATCAATGGGTTCACTCAACGACCAGTATATCTTTGGGCAAAAGATTTGTTCGAGCCTCACCCGCCCACTGATCTTTCAATCGGCACGGAAGTGCAGTTTTCTGGTTATCCTGAAGGTATTCAGGCCACTGATGAAGCTATGCCTAGCATGGTCTTGCGAAAAGGGGTCATCGCTTCCCATCCTCAGGTCAATATTAGCGTACCTAAAGCACTGGGAAGCGAATATGCATTAATTGATGCCTTCTCACAGAATGGCTTTTCAGGCGCGCCTGTTTTTGCGCTCATTTATCGTGAAGTTGATCTCCTGAGGGAACTTATCGACTTTGGCACGCTGCTTACCAATAAACGGCTATCTCTCTTTCCTCGCGACAAAACCTTTGTTCAATGTGCTCCAGAGTATCAGTTTCTTGGAATAAATTGTGGTCACTTTCAGACAATTAGCGATCGAAGCAACGGGGTTCATGCTGGGCTTTCTTACTATGTACGAGCCAAGTGCGTTATTGAAACCTTGCGTAACTGTGCACAGACACATCTGGATCGGTTCATTACGGTAGGCGTCGCAAACAGCCCAATCCAAAACTCAGTTTTGATTGAGCAAGCGTAGGTCGAGGCCTGCCCAAATCCCACCATCGGACCACACCCCACCCTACCACACCGCCCCGCCCGCATCGCCCTCCCGCCCGCGCAAGCGTGCGCGGGCGTTCGACCCTGGAAACGGTCCACTGGACCGTTTTCACCCCGCAAATGCGGGGTCGGGTCTCACCCATGACGAAAACGGCCACTCCCGCGGATGCCCGACCAACCCGTGCTTCACCGGGTTCATCCAACACTACCGCACATGCTCTGCGACATACGTGTCGTCCCGAGGCACCCGGAGGTCGGGCTTCAGACCGACTTTTTCTTTGAACACGCAAAGTGGCGGTCTGAAGCCCGCCCTACCACACCGCTCCGCCCGCATCGCGGTGCCATGACGAAAACGGCCACTCCCGCGGATGCCCGACCAACCCGTGCTTCACCGGGTTCATCCAGCAATACCGGACATGCTCCGCAAAATCCCGGTCATCCCGGATGTGATGCTCCCAGAACCGCTTTTGCCAGATGGGCGCTTCGTTCCCGCGTCGAACGTCCGACCGCTTGTCGCAACCGTGATCGCCACGTAGGTCGGGCTTCAGACCGACTCTTTCTTCCCGAACCCGCCCCCCATGCGCGCCATACCCGTTGCGCTCCAAGGGAGTCGGTCTGAAGCCCGACCTACGCAACCCGGCCGGAAACCGGGCCTT
>JAEULQ010000111.1 GCA_016792685.1 Tabrizicola sp.
GACCCGACGCATTTCCAGAACCACGTCCTCTTCACCAACTATCAGTTCTACGTCGATGAGTTCGAGGCCTATGCCCGCGCGGCGCTGGGCGATCCGGCCTCGGGTTATACGGGCTTTGTCGCGACCGGCAACCAGGTGATCACCACGCCGGACGGGGTGATCGAACCGGTCGCCAAGTTGCCGCAGATGCCGACCTATCACCTGAAACGCGCCGACGGGAACGGGATCACGCTTGTCAACATCGGCGTGGGCCCGTCGAATGCCAAGACCGCGACCGACCATATTGCCGTGCTCCGCCCCCATGCCTGGCTGATGGTCGGCCATTGCGCGGGCCTGCGCAATTCGCAGTCGCTTGGCGATTTCGTGCTCGCCCATGCCTACCTGCGCGAAGACCACGTCCTGGACGCAGACCTGCCGGTCTGGGTGCCGATCCCCGCGCTGGCCGAGATCCAGATTGCGCTGGAAAAGGCCGTGGCCGAGGTCACCCAGCTGGAAGGCTACGAGCTTAAGCGCATCATGCGGACAGGCACCGTCGCCACGATCGACAACCGCAACTGGGAGCTTCGCGACCAGTCCGGCCCGGTCCGCCGACTGTCGCAGTCCCGTGCTGTCGCGCTGGACATGGAAAGCGCCACCATCGCCGCGAACGGGTTTCGGTTCCGGGTGCCCTATGGCACGCTGCTTTGCGTCTCCGACAAGCCGCTCCATGGCGAGCTGAAGCTTCCCGGCATGGCCAGCGAGTTCTACAAGACCCAGGTCAGCCGTCACCTGCAGATCGGAATCCGCGCGATGGAACGGCTGCGCGACACGCCGATCGAGCGGCTCCACAGCCGGAAACTCCGCAGTTTCGAGGAGACTGCTTTCCTTTGACTTCGCGAAAATAGCGTCAAAAGCGGCCTTTTCTTCGGTGAGGGGTTGATTTTGACCCCCAAACCGTGTGTCTGGGCCGTGGCCCCGGAAACGGGGATAGGACGCCCGCATTTCCCGGGCACAAGTCATGCCGATAAGACGTGCACATAACAACGAAGGATGATCCAATGTCCAAACCGATGACCAAGACCCAGCTGGTGGCCGCTGTCGCCGATGCCATGGGCGCCGACAAGAAGACCGCGAATGCCGCTCTGGATGCGATCGCCTCGGTCGTCGCCCGTGAAGTTGCCGCTGGCGGTTCGATCACCCTGCCGGGCCTCGGCAAGGTTGCCTGCAAGGCCCGCCCCGAGCGTCAGGTCCGCAACCCGGCAACCGGTGAGACCATGACCAAGCCGGCCGACAAGCAGGTGAAATTCGCCATCGCCAAGGCGCTGAAGGATGTCGTGAACGGCTAAGCCTTCGCGAAAGCCCAATTCTGTGAGAGGGTCGCCCGACGGGCGGCCCTTTTGCATTGGAGGCATGTGATGGCGCGAGTGACCGGTATCGGCGGGATCTTCTTCCGGGCGCAGGACCCGACCGCGCTGAATGACTGGTACAAGACCCATCTCGGCATCACCCAGCCCGATGTCGCGGTCTGGATGCAGGAGGCCGGGCCCACGGTCTTCTCACCCTTCAAGGCGACGACCGACTATTTCGCCGCCGACAAGCAATGGATGCTGAACCTCCGGGTCGAGGACCTGCCGGGGTTGATTGCCCAGCTTTCCGCCGCAGGCATCGCGGTCGAGACGCGGGCCGACTGGGATGGCGACGGGTCCTACGGCCATTTCGCCCGTATCCACGACCCGGAAGGCACCCCAATCGAGCTTTGGGAGCCACCGTCGTCCTGAGGCCCGGAATTTTCGAAAATTCCGGACCGGAGCCTTTGAAGGCTCCGGCACGATTTCTTTGAAGAAATCGTTTCCCCGACCTGCATCGTCAGGCCGCCATCCGCGCGGCGTCCGCTTCCATCACCCTGGCCCGCGCGGGCCGCGCCTTGCAACGTTCGACCCAGTCGCGGATCATGGGATCATCCGGCGTCGCCTCGGCAAACCAGGCATAGGGCGCGTGCAGCAGGAGGTCGGCCGCCGAATAGCTGTCCCCCAGAATCCAGGGGCCCCGTTCCAGCGCCGTCCTCAGCCGCGCCGCTGCCTGCTTGTGGTCGCGGAAGGTGGCATCAAGCCAGGGATGGTTGAGCCCCGCGCCCTCGAAGATCACCACCGGCTCAAGCACGCCCTGATACCAGGCCAGCCACCCGGCAAAGGCGCCCCAGTCCGGCGAACCGACCTTCGGTGCAAGGCCGCTCTCAGGGAATAGCGTCGTCAGATGCAGGATGATCGCCGCGCGTTCGGTAATCACCCGCCCGTCATGCACCAGCGCCGGCACCTTGCCCTCGGGATGCGGGTTCGCCGGGTCACGCTGGCCGCTGCCGTCGATCCGGGGGATCGTCACGATGCGGATGTCGATCTTGTCGGCAATCCCCATCTCCTCGACCAGGGTCATGATCGCGGAAGACCGGCTTTGCGGGGAATGGAACAGGGTCAGCATCTTTCTCTCCTTTGCTTTCCGATACGACCTGTCTAACCTTTCAATCCTGTCAGAACCTGTCAGGATCAGATGGCCCGCGCAGACCGCCTTCTCCGCCTTTTGAGCGTGTTCCGGATGCTGCCGCAGCCGGTGACCGCCGCCCGTCTGGCCGAAGAGACCGCCGTTTCGGAACGCACGCTCTACCGCGACATCGGAGCTTTGCGCGCGGCGGGTGCCTTGATCGACGGTGCGGCCGGGGCGGGATACACCCTGACCGAAGACCCCGCCCTGCCCCCGCAGATGTTCACCCGGCTTGAGGTCGAGGCGCTGGTTCTCGGCCTGGCCGAAGTCACCCTGTCCGGCGATCCGATGCTGGCCAAGGCCGCCACCGAAGCGCAGGCCAAGATCATCGCCACACTGCCCGACAGGGTGCAGCGCCACGCGATTCACGCCGTCAGCCGGTCCTATCGGTACGAGCGCCGCAAGCCTGCCCCGCCGCATCTGCAGATCCTGCGCGAGGCGGCCTGGGAGGAACGCGCGGTCGATCTCACCTACCGCGACGCCTCCGGCCAGTTGACCGACCGGCGCATCTGGCCGCTTGGCACGGTCTTCCTCGACCGCGAGGTGATGTGCATGGCCTTCTGCTGCCTTCGCCAGGGCTTCCGCCGCTTCAAGGTGCTGGAAATGACCGATGTCCGGATCTCCGAGGAAAGTTTCCGCCCCCGCCGGGTGCCGCTGTTGCGCGCCTTCATCGAAGAGATGCGCGCCGAGCGACTTCGGCCCAGCCGCGCTTGAAGTGCCGCGAAGCCGCATGATAGCGTCGGTCCGCATCCCATGGACCCGTCAATGACCGAAACCCCCGCCCTGCTTGACCCGACGAAGAAGCCGGCCGGGGCGATGACCATGGTCTACCAGGACTATTACTTCCTGCAGCGCTGGATCGACTATTACGGCCGCCAGTTCGGGCGCGAGCATCTTTACGTCCTGTCGCATGGCGGCGACCCCGAACATGCCCGCATCTGCGAGGGCGCCAACGTCATCCGCCTGCCGCGCGATGAAACCATGCACCGCATGGACCGGCGGCGCTGGGCCTTCTGCAACCGGTTCTCGGCTGGTCTTCTGCGCTATTACAACTGGTTCATCGTCAGCGATGTCGACGAGGTGGTCATTGTCGACCCCGACGTCGCGCCCGACCTGCTGACCTATCTCGGTCGCCATTCCGACCCCGCGACTGCGCCGGCCTCGCTGTCGCCCTTCGGGATCGAGCTGATCCACAACCCCGAGGCCGAGCCCGAACCGCTGGCGGACGATCAGCCCATCCTGTCGCGCCGCCGGGTATTCCGCGCGAATGCGAACTATTCCAAGCCCTGCATTCTACGCAAGGAAACCAGCTTCACTGTCGGCGGCCATGCCAACACGCACCAGCCCCGCCTGCTGGACCCGCATCTCTACCTGATCCACCTGCGGTTCTTCGACCACGACATGGTGACCAAACGGCTTTCCGGCCGCAAGGAAATGCGCAAGATCATGACCGGCGACCGCGACCCGGCGAAAGTCGGCCTTGCCTGGGGTCGCGATCTCGAGAAATTCGCCAAGCTTTCAAAAGGTGTGGCGGTCCGCGAGGATGCCGAACTGGCCGAGTTCCGCCAGAAGATGGTCGACGGGCAGGAACACCTTCACAACGGCAAGATCACCTTCTTCGGCGGTGGCCGCACCAAAGAGCTTTACCGCCTGCCCGAACGCTTCGCCTCGGTCTTCTGACCGCCCCACGCAAAGGCCCAGACTCATGGAACTGAACCGTCGCCCCGTCGCCTCGCTCTGGATTGGCGAAAGCCTGCATTACGTCAACCAGCTCTGCCTCAAGTCGCATCTGGTGATGGGCCACCCGGTCACGCTTTACTGCACCGACCAGGTCCGCAACGTGCCGAAGGGGGTCGAGGTCCGCCCTGCCTCGGAAATCATGCAGATCGACCGCGCCATCGTTGCCGAGACCTCGGCCTCGTTCCTGTCAAACGTCTTCCGTTACAAGATGATTGCCGCCACCGGCGCGATCTGGATCGACTGCGACGCCTTCTGCTACCGCCCCTTCCCCGAAGGCCAGGAACATATCTACGCCGGCCACGGCATGCGCGGGGCGCTCAACTGCGGTGTCGTCGCCATGCCGAAGACCGGGCGGCTGATCGAAAGCCTGCTCGACTATTACGACAATCTGCCCGACTACCCCGCCTGGTGGGGCAACAAGCAGCGCAAGAAGATGGACAAGCTGGACCGTTCGATCCCGAAGGCCGTCCGCATCTACCAGACCGAACGCACCGCCTTTGGCCCGCAGGCCTTCACCCATTTCGCAGGGGTGACCGGCGATATCGACAAGGCCATGACTGCCGACACGCTTTACCCGGTGCCCTTCCAGCTGAATGATGTCTTCTACGACCCCCATTCCAACGTCGAAGGCCATTTTACCGACGCAACCCTGTCGGTTCACATCTACACCAACGCCGCCCGGCCCTGGTGGCGCAAGAACCCGCCGCTGAAGGGCAGCTACATCGCCCGGATGTGCGAGAAGCTCGACATTGACCCCACCGCCGCGCTGGAAGAATGAGCTTCACCAAACAGACCAGCCCGCATGGGTCGCTGGTGGTCCTGTCCACCATGAAGGACGAAGGTCCCTTCGTCGTGGAATGGGTCGCACATCACCTGGCCTTGGGCTTCACCGAGCTGATGGTCTACACGAACGACTGCTCGGACGGGACCGACACGCTCTTGAAGCGGCTGGAGGCGATGGACACCGGCGTCCATCACCGCGAAAACGTGATCCCCAAGGGGATGAAGCCGCACCCCTCGATGCTGAAATCCGCCGCCGAAGAGCCGTTGATCGTCAATTCCGACTGGGTTCTGGTCATCGACGCCGACGAGTTCATGGTCATCAACCACCCCTCGGGCACGCTCGACGGTCTGGTGGCCGATCTCAACGCGCGTGGCGCCCATGCCATGGTGATGACCTGGCGCATCTTCGGGTCCTCCGGGGTCCGCGACTGGTCGCGCGCGCCGATCACCGACCAGTTCACCCGCGCCGCGCCCGAATTCTGGAACAAGGGCTGGGGCACCAAGACCATGCTGCGCTTCGATGCCGAATATCAGCGGCTTGGCATGCATCGTCCGGTCATCAAGGAGAAGTTCCGCGAAACCGACTATCCCGACACGCAGCTCTGGGTGAATGGCTCGGGGCGGCCGCTGGAAGAATGGTTCAAGTTCCGTGGCTGGCGTTCGATCCGCCGGACGGTGGGTTATGACTGGGCGCAGATCAACCACTATGCCATCAAGTCGATGGATGCCTATACGCTGCGCAAGTTTCGTGGCAACGCGAACGGCAAGCTGACAAAATACGGCTCTGACTACTGGTCACTGCAGGACCGCAACGAAGTCGAGGACCTGAACATCCTTCGCTACCGCGACCGGCGCAACGCGATCATGGCCGCACTTTTGCAGGATGACGAGGTCCGGCGCCTGCACGAAGCCGCCCATGCCAGGGCCGAAGCGCGTCTGGCCGAGATCCGCCTGACGCCCGACTATCAGACCATGGTTGACGACCTTGTCGCGGGCTCTCAGGTGCCGATCAGCCAGGTCGTGGCCAAGCCGCCAAAGCTGCGCGACAAGGAGGCCGTCAAGGCCGTCCAGACCAAGCTTGAACAGCGCCGCAACGCCCTGCCGAAAGAAGAACGCCGCACGCCGCCCCCGCCCGGCTGGGGCTCGCCCTTCGCTTCACCCTATGTCTCTGGCTCGGCAGACCTGTCTGCCGAGATCCCGCTGGAACTGGTCGAGAACCAGACCCTGAAGATCCCTCTCGATCCCAGGGTCTTCACCGCCGCGACGATGGAAGTGCTGAAATCGGGCAAGTTCGACCGCCGCCATGCCCGCAACATCGCGGGCTTCCTGAACGGTTGCAGCCGGTTTCTCGACCTCGATTGCGGCATCGGCTTCGTCGGGCTGCGCGCCCGCGCTGCCCTGCCTGAACTGCAGGTCACGCTGCACGAAGAACGCCCCTCGCTGCGGGTCTTCTCCCGCCGGGTTGCCGAGCTGAACTTTCCCGATCCGTCCGGCATCGCCTGGTCGCACCTGACGCTGAACCCGGATGGTATCTGGTCCGGGCTGAACAAGCTTCTGACGCAGACCCGGCCCGAGGTGCTGCGCCTCTCCGGCCCCCTCCTGCCGGGCGAGGCCTTCACGTCCGAAAACCTGACCGGCGTCCGCCGTGTGCTGATCCCTTTCCTCGACCCGTCCGAAGTCACCGCCGCCCGGACGAAATTCGCCCCCACGCTGGCCGCGCTTGGTTTCACCGAGGACACGAACGGCGAGCCGAACGGCACGATCTACCTGCGCCGCGAATAGGTTTCACACGGCGCCAAGTACCCTGCCGAAGGCCGCCGCCGTGCCTGCAAACGCGAGTGCCGACGACAAGCCTCCCCCCGCGCTTGGCTTCCGATTCGTGGTCGCTGTCTCAGACTGGTTAACGCCGCTGCCTGCCAGACCAGTGCCATACGGATGCCAGACACAAAGCAGACGCAAGGCAGACCGGAATTTCCAAGCCAATTCAGCGGATTAACACAGCGCGCGCCAGCCGCTGGCCGCCACCGCTTCACCCTTCCCTAACCAAAGCCCCCTTGCGGACCCGGTACATTCCCCTATGTTCACCCCTACCTCGGGGTGCCCGTCACACGGCTGAGATGCGCAAGCGAACCCGTCGAACCTGAACCGGATCATACCGGCGGAGGGAAGGTGCATGGGTTCTCCATCCCCGACCATTCCGTCGCAACTTGGAGAAAACGATGCAAAAACAACTCCTTGCTGCGGGCCTTCTGTTCAATGCGCTGCCAGCGCTGGCGGAAACTCCCGTCCTGACTGTCCTTACCTATGACAGCTTCACCTCGGAATGGGGCCCCGGCCCCGCGATCGAGAAGGCCTTTGAGGCATCTTGCGCCTGCGACCTGCAGTTCATCCCGTCAGGCGACGGCGCCGCCCTTCTCGCCCGCGTCCAGCTTGAAGGCGCCGCGTCAGACGCCGACATCGTCCTCGGCCTCGACACCAGCCTCACCTCCGCGGCCGCTGCCACGCAACTCTTTGCGCCACATGGGAAAAATCCGACGGTCAACCTGCCCGTCGAATTCACTGACCCGCTTTTCCTGCCCTTCGACTGGGGTTGGTTCGCCTTCGTCTTCGACAAGACCAAGACCGCCGAGGCCCCGAAAAGCTTTGAATCCCTCGCCGCCTCCGACCTGAAGATCGTCATCCAGGACCCCCGCAGCTCCACCCCGGGCCTCGGCCTCCTTCTCTGGGTCAAGGCAGCCTATGGCGACCGCGCCCCCGAGATCTGGACAGCCCTTGCTGACAATATCGTCACCGTCACCCCCGGCTGGTCCGAGGCTTACGGCCTCTTTCTCGAAGGCGAGGCCGACATGGTCCTGTCCTATACCACCAGCCCGGCCTACCACCTGATCGCGGAAAGCGATGACACCAAGTCTGCCGCAATCTTCGATGAAGGCCACTACATGCAGATCGAAGTCGCCGGGAAACTTGCCGCGACCGATCAGCCCGAACTTGCCGACAAATTCCTCGACTTCATGCTGACCGAGGCCTTCCAGTCGGTGATCCCCCAGACCAACTGGATGTACCCCGCCGTCACCCCGGCTGTCGGACTTCCCGAAGGTTTCGACACGTTCAAACCGGCCAAGTCGCTGCTCCTGGGCCCTGAGGATGCGTTGGCCACCCGTCACGCGGCGCTGGGCGAATGGCAAGCCGCGCTCGCCCGCTAGGCCTTGCGGCCCCAGCGCTGGCAGTCCTTCTGCTGGCGCTGGTCCTCGCCCCTCTGGCCATGGTCGGCTGGCGGGGGGCGGGCCTTTCGCTTGGCCCGGCCGACTGGGCCGCCGTTCGTTTTTCGGTCACGCAAGCCATTCTTTCGGCTCTCTTTTCCACGCTCCTCGCGATTCCGGTTGCCCGCGCCCTGGCCCGTCGCCACTTCCCTGGCCGCGGCGTCCTGATCACCCTGATGGGCGCGCCGTTCCTGCTTCCTGCGGTCGTCGCTGTCCTTGGACTTCTTGCCATCTTCGGCCGCTCCGGCCTCCTGAACTCAGCCCTTGACGCAATCGGCCTCCCCACGCTTTCGATCTACGGCCTTCACGGCGTCGTTCTGGCGCATGTCTTCCTGAACCTGCCCCTTGCCGTCCGGATGATCCTGCAAGGTTGGCAGGCCATCCCGGCCGAGCGGATCCGTCTGGCCCGCTCGCTTGGCTTCGGCCCGGCCGAGACCTTCCGCCACCTCGAACGCCCGATGCTGCGCGAGGTCCTGCCAGGGGTGGCGCTGGTGATCCTGGTCATCTGCCTGACCAGCTTTGCCGTCGTGATCACCCTTGGCGGTGGACCCAAGGCGACGACGATCGAGCTTGCGATCTACCAGGCCGTCCGCTTCGAATTCGATCTTGGCCGGGCTGCGGGCCTGGCGGCGGTTCAAGTCGGGGTCTGCGCACTGGCCGCCCTTGCCACCTGGGTCGTGACCCGTCCCACCGGCTTTGGTGCCGGGCTTGACCGGAGGCTGGAGCTTGACGCACCCCGGGGCTGGCGGCGCTGGGGAGATGGGATGGCACTGACGGCGGTCACCCTGTTCCTGACCCTGCCGCTGCTGGCGGTTGCGGCCCGTGGGTTGCCCGGCCTTTTCGATCTGCCCGCCTCGGTCCTGCCAGCAGCTGGCCGGTCGATTCTTGTGGCGCTGGTCTCAACCGCTCTGACGACTGCCATCGCCCTGACCCTGGCGCTCGCCTCGGCCGTCCGGACAAGACCGCTGATCGAGGCCGCAGCCAGCCTGCCGCTTGCGACCTCGGGTCTGGTCCTGGGCACCGGGCTTTTCCTGATCGTCCAGCCGGTTGCACCGCCAATGACGCTGGCGCTTCCGGTCACGATCCTGGTCAACTGCGCCCTGACCCTGCCCTATCTCTACCGAATCCTTCTGCCCGAGACGCGGGCGCTTCACGCCGATTTCGGCCGCCTTGCCGACAGTCTTTCCCTGACCGGCTGGCCGCGGCTGCGCTGGCTGATCCTGCCGCGCCTCGCCCGTCCGCTGGGCTTTGGCGCGGGGGTCGCAGCTGCGCTTTCGATGGGGGACCTCGGCGTGATCGCGCTTTTCGCAGGTGAGAACCAGGCGACCCTGCCGCTGGTCGTCGCGCAGTTGACCGGCGCCTACCGGATGGAGGCTGCCGCTGCTGCTGCGCTCATCCTCGTCACCCTTTCCTTCGCCCTCTTCTGGGCCTGCGATGCCGGAGGCCGTCGTGCTGCAGCTTGATCACCTCACCCTTGTCGAGGGCAGCTTCCGCCTTCAGGCCCACTGGTCCTGCGACCGGGGCAGCCGGATTGCGATCATGGGTCCGTCGGGGGCGGGCAAGTCGACGCTGCTTTCGGCGATCGCGGGTTTCTTCGCCCCGTCCGAGGGCCGCATCCTGTGGGAAGGGCAGGATCTGGGGCCCATTGCGCCGGGGGATCGCCCGATCACGATCCTGTTTCAGGACCAGAATCTCTTCCCGCATCTGACAGTTGCGCAGAACCTTGGGCTTGGCTTGCGTCCGGACCTGCGATTGTCACCGGCCGAGCTTGTCCGGATTGACGAGGCCCTGTCCCGGGTCGGGCTTGCCAGTCTGGGCGGACGCCGCCCGGCGCAGCTTTCGGGCGGGCAAGCCAGTCGGGCGGCCTTGGCGCGGGCCTTGCTGCGGGCACGACCGATCCTGCTTCTGGACGAACCCTTTGCCGCGCTTGGCCCGGCCTTGCGGCAGGAGATGCTGGGGTTGGTGCGTGAGGTGGCCGACGAGACGGGCGCGACGGTCCTGATGGTCACGCATGACCCTGCGGACGCACGGGCGCTTGGGGGGCACTTGGCCTTTGTTGCTGACGGAACCGTTGCGCCACCCCAGCCGACCGAGGCGCTGCTGCGCGATCCCCCCCCAGCCCTGCGGGCCTATCTGGGGGAAGAATGAAAAAACCCCGCCGTTGGGCGGGGCTTTTTGTCTTGCGGAACCCTTAGGTTCAGGCGTGTTTCTTGCCCTTGATACCGGCCCAGATCCGCTTGTTGGTCAGGTACAGAAGCGTGGACAGGATGAGCAGGAAGATCACGCTGACAAAGCCGGCTTCCTTGCGGTCCATCAGCTTCGGCTCGGCGGCCCACATCAGGAAGGAGGCCACGTCCTCGGCCATATGATGGGTCGAGTTGTCGTGCCCGTCAGCATAGGTGACCTGACCGTCCGAGAGCGGCGGGCCCATCGCGATCCAGCCGCCCGGGAAGGCATGGTTCTCATAGAAGGTCGAGCCGAATTCCTCTTTCGTCTCGCCGGTATAGCCAGTGAGGATCGAATAGATGTATTCCGGTCCGCCCATGCCGTTGACGAGCTGGCTCAGACCCGTGCCATAGGGGCCGTGGAAGCCGGCGCGTGCCTTGGCCATAAGCGACAGGTCAGGTGCGCCCGCGCCGGTGTTGGCCGGGAAGTTGTCGGTCGGCAGGCCCTCGCGGTCTTCGCCGGTTTCCTTGTCGGTCACCGTGAACTGCTTGGCATAGGCCCGGACCTGGTCTTCCGGCAGGCCGGGGCCGCCTTCGTCCGACAGCGTCCGGATCGGAACGTATTTCAGCCCGTGGCAGCCCGCGCAGACCTCGGTGAAGACCTGAAGACCACGCTGCAGCTGGAACTGGTCGAACTTGCCGAACGGGCCTTCGTGGGCGAAGGCCACGTCCTCGACATGGGCCTCTTCACCGGCGGCAAGGGCGCCGCCAGCAGTCAGGGTCAGGGCCGATGCGGCGATGAGTGCGATGTTACGGAACATGATCAGTTTCCTCTCACTCGGCCGGATGGGTCTTGGAGCCGTAATGGGCATTGAAGTCTTCCTCGATCGTCGCGGGCTGGGCCAGCGGCTTCTCGATCACGCCCAGCAGCGGCAGGATGACCAGGAAGTAGGCGAACCAGTAGGCCGAGGCGATCAGCGAGATCGTGGCATAGGGCTCTTCCGCCGGCATCGCGCCGCACCACATCAGCACGACAAAGTCGATGCAAAGCAGGGCGAACCACCACTTGAACATCGGGCGATAGCGGCCCGAGCGCACCGAGGAGGTGTCGAGCCAGGGCGCCAGCGCCATGACCGCGATCGCGCCGAACATCGCCAGCACGCCGAAGAACTTGGCGTCGATGATGCCGAACGACAGCCAGTTGGCCGCGATCACGACCCAGACGTCGCCGGTGAAGGCGCGCAGGATCGCGTAGAACGGCAGGAAGTACCATTCCGGCACGATATGCGCGGGTGTCGCCAGCGGGTTCGCTTCGATGTAGTTGTCGGGGTGGCCCAGGTAGTTCGGCATGAAGCCAACGATGGCAAAGAAGACTGCCAGGATCACGGCAAGGGCGAAGACGTCCTTGATGACGTAGTAGGGCCAGAACGGCACGGTATCGCGCTCGGCCTCTTCCTTGCTGCCACGGCGGACTTCAACACCCGTCGGGTTGTTGTTGCCGGTGGTGTGGAAAGCCCAGATGTGGACGGCGACCAGCGCCGCGATCACGAACGGGAGCAGGTAGTGCAGCGAGAAGAAGCGGTTCAGCGTGGCGTTGTCCACCGCCGGTCCGCCCAGAAGCCAGGTCTGGATCGGCTCGCCGATGCCCGGGATCGCGCCGAAGAGGCCGGTGATCACGGTCGCACCCCAGAAGGACATCTGGCCCCAGGGCAGGACATAGCCCATGAAGGCAGTGCCCATCATCAAGAGATAGATGATCATGCCGACGATCCAGGTGATCTCGCGCGGGGCCTTGTAGCTGCCGTAGTAGAGGCCGCGGAAGATGTGCAGATAGACGGCGAAGAAGAACAGCGACGCGCCGTTCATGTGCAGGTAGCGGATGAAGTAGCCGGCGTTCACGTCGCGCATGATGTGTTCGATCGAGGCGAAGGCCTTGTCGACATGCGGGGTGTAGTGCATCGCCAGGATGATGCCGGTGACGATCTGCAGCGCCAGGCAGAAGGTCAGGATGATGCCCCAGATCCACATCCAGTTCAGGTTCTTGGGCGTGGGGATCATGATGGTGTCGTACAAGAGTCCGACGATGGGCAGCCGCTTGTGCAGCCAGCGCTCACCACTGGTCTTGGGTTCGTAATGGTCGTGCGGGATTCCGGCCATGATTTTTGTCCTTACCCAAGCTTGATCGTGGTTTCGTCGAAGAAGGTCGCGACCGGCACCGGCAGGTTCCGGGGCGCGGGCCCTTTGCGGATGCGGCCGGCGGTGTCGTAGTGCGAGCCGTGGCAGGGGCAGAACCAGCCGCCGAATTCACCAGCGCCATCGCCCAGCGGCACGCAGCCGAGGTGGGTGCAGACGCCCATCATGACCAGCCATTCGCCCGCTTCGTCCAGCGTGCGGTTGGCATCCGAGGCATCGGTGCCCGGCTTGTTCGCGTTTTCGGATCCGACATCGGGAAGATCGGTCAGCGCGGTGGTGCGGGCGGCCTCGATCTCTTCGGGGCTGCGGCGGCGGATGAAGACCGGCTTGCCGAGCCATTTCACCGTCAGTTGCGTGCCAACCTCGACGGCCGAGACATCGACCATGATCGAGGCAAGCGCCCGGGTATCGGCCGAGGGGTTCATCTGATTGACCAAAGGCCAGACGGCGGCACCTGTGGCCACCACTCCGGCACCTGCGGTCGCGTAGTACAGGAAATCCCGCCGAGTGCCTTCGCCGGTGCCTGCGTGATCGTCTGCGTGGGACACGAGAACCTCTCCCCTTTCGGGCCGGTGGACGCCAGCCCATATGACTTGAGGGGCCGTGGAAATCCACGCCCCGCCGGGCGCGTGTTTAGCCAAGCCTTGCGGCCTCGTCCAGCGGACAAAGGCGCGCAGGCCGGGGAAATTATGCGCCCGAAGGGAAGTTGTGGCTCTGGGGTCGCGGGCTCAGGCGGGCACGGCGGTCGCGCGGAAGGACGGGCGGTCGCCAATTCCGTCCAGCCAGGCCGCGAGGACGGGATGTCCCGCCCGCCAGTTCCGGTCCGCATGCCGGAGGTCGAGGTAGAAGAGCGCGCAGGCCATGGCGAGCTGACCCATGTCGATCGGTCCGGAAAGATGGCTCATCCAGCGGGCTTCGACGGCTTCAAGCGCCCGGAGAATCTTTTGCCACTGCGCATCCGCCCAGACGGCCGAGCGGCTGGCTTCGGGGCGGACATGGAACTCGTAGCGGATCAGGACGGCCGCCTCGGCAATGCCATCGGCCGTCGCTTCCAGGACCAGCGTATCCCAGAGTCGCGGAGCCGCAGGATAAAGCCCGGCTTTCAGCGTTTCATCCAGGTACCGGCAGATTACCCGGCTGTCGTAGAGCGTGGGGCCGTCGCCGCGTTCCAGCGCAGGGATCTTGCCCAGCGGATTGCGGTCGATGGGCATGGTGCCGGGATCGAGAGGGCTGCCAGAGGCCGGAATCAATTCGACCCGGTCGGTGGCGCGGGTTTCGTGCAAGAGGACCATGACCTTGCGGACGAAGGGCGAAGCCGGAGCGTGGTAGAGTTTCATTCGTCGCGGCTCCGCAAACGGAAGCGGGCCATGGCGCTGGCGTCGACTTCCCAGGTGCGCCCACGGAAGCGGATCACCCGGCGCAGGCGGGCGCTGGCGTTGGTCTGGCGATCCTCGGCGCGGTCGGCAGGCCGGTGCAGGGAAAGTCCTTCGCCAAGGTCGTCCAGCGCGTCCTCGGCCCGCTGGTCGGTGCGGCCCGGATGCGTGGCGTTCCGCAGAAACCGGGTCAGAGCGTAACTCGTCGTTGCGACCAGTCCGATGCGGACGACGACAGGCAGCAGCGGGGCAAGGGGCAGGGGCATGGCGACCTCCGGTCAAGGCTGGCGGACTTTAGGGCCGGAGTGGGCCGGGTGTAAACGGGCAAGGGCAGCTGTCCACGCAGGACAGGTATCCAGCCCGCAATGATATCAGTGGCTTGGCCGTGGACAGTCACGAAGATTTAACGATTGCCACCGGATGTACCTGGTTGGACCGGGCCATCCCGGAGGCTCAGCCAGTCGTTCACGGCCTCGGCCATCTGCTCGGGACGACTGCCGCTTGTGTAATAGGTGGTGAAGGGAACGGTCTGATCCGGGTCCTGCAGGCGTAGCTCCATGCGGTAGGTCGTCCCTTCGCTGTCCCTGCTGATCCCGACATGGGCCCCGTCCACGCGGTCGAGTGCAAAGTCTTCGCGTGACAGCCCCAGTACCGAGCGGCTGACGCGGGTCAGCCGACCTGCATCTCGGTCAAAGGTCAGCCGGACCCGCCTGACCATCAGCGCACCGATCAGCAGCGGGACGCCGACGCCGATGAGGCCCATCAGGACGCCGCCCAATATCAGGCCCGCGCCGAACATCGCCATGCTGCCGACAAGAAAGCCCAGGGCCATGGCGATCATCATGATGCCGATCAGCCGGGGCCGGTCCTCGATCATCAGAAGCGCTTCGCTGCGATGGATGACCTTCATCTCGGCCTCTCATATCCCTTCGCGGATCAGGGCCGCAATCGCCTGGGCCGAGGCATCGCCCCGCGACAGCGCCTCGGCCGCGCGGGCGCGAAGGTCGGGGGCCTTGTTCTGGTTCAGCTTCCAGGTGCCGTCGACCGAGGCCACCTGGAAGCGGAAGGGCAGGATCATCCGCATCATCCTTGGCATGGCGCCTTCGGTCATCTTGGCGCTGGTCCAGGGCCGTTTGCCAGCAATCCGGCCCTCATGTTCGGCGGAGAGCGCATCGACATGCGGGCGAAGCGCGTCGTCGGGCAGCGGCTCCAAGGTTCCGCGGAGATGGACGGCGATGTAGTTCCAGGTTGGAACCTGATCGGGGACCTGTTCGTGCGGGCCGTACCAGTCGGGCGAGATATAGGTATCCGGCCCGGCCACGGCGATCAGCGCGGGCAGGGGAAGCCCGGCGCGGGCGATGGGATTGGACCGGGCCAGATGCAGTTCGGCAAAGCTTGCGTCCTCGTTCAGCAGGAAAGGGACATGGGCCGCGAGCGGACCCTCGGGGCCGTTCACCGTCAGAACACCGAAACCGCGGGCGCGGGCGAAGGCCAGGTTCCGGTCACGGGGTTCCTGGCGGAAGGCGGGATTGGGATGCATCTGATTCTTTCCGGGCTCGTGTACCGGGCAGGACAAAACCCTTCGAAGGGTTTTGCAAATCCTTTCGAAAGGATCTGACCCTTCTACCGCGCCACGGCGCGGGCTTCTACCAAGGTCAGATAGGGGGGCAGGAAATCCCCCAGCGCCTGTTTCAATTCGTCCGAAATCAGTCGATGCGTCGGCCCCCCCCAGTTGCCAGTGGTCAGCCAATGGCGGCCCGCGACCTTCGCGGCGTCAAGGATCAGCGGCGGTTGCTCTTCGCGCCAGGGCTGCGACCAGTAGGTCCGGCCATCGGGCGCGGTGGCAAGCTGGTAGCCGGAGCGGTCGAAAAGCACGGTCTCGGTATGGATGAACTCTGCCGGCTGCCAGAAGCAGTAGTCCAGCACGGGCGATCCTGACGCGGTCGCCACGGTGAAGGGAATGAAGTTGAAGCGGTCCGGTTCGAACCGCTCGATGATCGCAGCCACTCTGGCCGACGCCACCCACGCAGCAGGGGACGCGCCGACGACGCCGTATTCGGGAAGTCCCCTGGCTGTCTTGCCCTTCAGCGTCAGGTGCTTGGGATACTGGTCGGGTGTGAAGCGGTAGTCATAGGCGGGGACGCCCCAGGATTTTTGCAGATGCGCGAGCCTGGGGGCCGCAGCGGCGGCGGCGGCAAGGCGTTTCTCGCAAAGGGTCTTCCAGTCCGCGCCTTGGGCCACATACTCGCCAAAACCCTTGGTCTGGGGATTTCGGAGGGGGTTCGGCCGGATTTCCCAGAACACCCGGCCCTAGGGCAGGGTAAATGTTTCGGGTTTGACAGCTGACGGTGCCGGAGTGGCTACGGCCGAAGGTTTCTTGCCGAAGAGTTTGCCGAACATAAGCCAGCTCCGCAGGTGCAGGTGGCCCCATCTAGCGGGAGAATCGCGGTTCGCGCAAATCCGGAACGGAAAAGGCCGCCCGGGTTTCCCCTGGGCGGCCTTTTTTCCGGTCAGCCGGAAGCGGCTCAGCCCTGGCGGGCCTTGTAGCGCTTCTGCGTCTTGTTGATCACATAGACGCGGCCTTTGCGGCGCACGACCTGGCAATCGCGATGACGCGTCTTCAGCGAGCGGAGCGAGTTCGCAACCTTCATCGATCTTCTCCTTGTTCGCGGCGCGTCTGCGCCAGTGAAAACAACGTGCCCCCTTGCGGGAGGCGGTGAATGGTGGGCGGTACTGGGATCGAACCAGTGGCCACTACGATGTCAACGTAGTGCTCTACCGCTGAGCTAACCGCCCACTTGCCCTTGGCGCTGCCCTTGTCCCTTCCGGTGAAACGAAAAGGACGCGGGCGGAACCGCGTCGGTCGGCTGGGTCTATACTGAGTCGCGCCGGGGGCTGCAAGGGGTTTTGGCTTTCCTGTTTCTGCCGCTATACCAAAGCAAATCCGGAAGGTGCCCACAGGGAGTACCCATTGTCGCGAACCGAGACCGAGGCCTTTACCCTCCACCGGCCCAGGCGCAGCCTTGGCCCGGTGATTTTCGCCTCGCCGCATTCGGGGCGCGACTATCTGCCGGGATTTCTTGGCCAGGTGGTGCTTGACCGCCAGTTGATCCGGTCTTCGGAGGATGCATTCGTCGACCGCCTGTTCGACATGGTGCCCGAATTCGGAGCCCCGCTGTTGTGCGCGCGCGCGCCGCGCGCCTTCATCGACCTCAACCGGGCGGCGGACGAGCTTGATCCGGCGGTGATCGAGGGGATCATGCGGGTGTCGCACAATCCGCGCATTTCGTCGGGGCTTGGGGTGATTCCGCGCGTGGTGGCGGGCGGTCGGGCCATTTATCGCGGCAAGCTGTCCCTGGACGAGGTCCAGGGCCGGATCAGTCGATTCTGGCACCCGTATCACCAGGCACTTGCGGCATTGGTCGAAGAGACCCGGGCGGCCTTTGGTCAGGCGATCCTGATCGACTGCCATTCGATGCCGCATGAAGCGATCGAGGCGCATACCCGTCCGGGTCAGCCCTCGCCCGAGGTGGTTCTGGGCGACCGCTATGGCGCTGCGGCCGGGCGCGATGTGGTCGACCGGGTCGAGGCGGCCTTTGCGCGGGCCGGGCTGCGCGTGGTCCGCAACGCGCCTTTCGCCGGGGCCTATATCGCGCAGGCCTATGGGCGACCCTCACGGGGCGTGCATGTGATTCAGGTCGAGATCGACCGGGCGCTTTACATGGATGAAGCAGAGGTCGAGCCCTTGGCGGATTTCGCCGCGTTCCGGGCACTGATTTCCGGTGTGGTGGCCGAGATCGTCGGGGGAAGCGGCGAATCGCAGCAGCTGGCTGCAGAGTAGCCGAAGCGGCTGCCACCTAGCGCAGGGCGCGACCCTTGATGATCGCATCCGATCCGAACCTGGCGCGGATCGCGTCTGTGGCCCGCTCGGCCGCGGCCCTTTTGCGCGCTTCGGGGTCGAGCAGATCCTGGGACAGGTCCGCCTGATCCTCGGGCGCGAGGTCGGAGATGCCGACGCCGATCAGCCGGAAGGGGCCGGCGGTGCCCGCATGGTCGAAAAGGTCGCGTGCGGCGCGGTAGATGCGGTCGGTCAGCTGGGTTGGGTCGGTCAGGGCGTGGCGACGGGTCACCAGCTGGAAATCGCCGCGCTTCAGCTTCAGCGTCACGGTGCGCCCGGAAAGCCGCTTGGCCTTGGCCCGGTCGGCCACCTGTTCGGCAAGCCGCCAGATATGGCCGTCCAGGAGGTCGGGGTCGGAGGTATCCTCGAAGAACGTCGTTTCCTTCGAGATCGACTTCAGCTTCTCGTCCCGGTTCACCCGGCGGGTGTCCAGGCCGCGCGCCAGGTGCCACAGCCGGTCGCCCATCGACCCGAACCGTGCCGTCAGGTCGGCCCGGTCCCAGCGAAGAAGGTCGGCGATCGTGCGGATGCCGGACTTTTCGAGCGCGGTCTGGGTGGCCACACCCACGCCCCAGATGATGCGCACGGGTTTCGGCTTGAGGAAGGCCTCGGTCTCGGCGCGCCCGATCACCGAAAACCCGCGCGGCTTGTCGAGGTCTGAAGCGATCTTGGCCAGAAACTTGTTGTGCGACAGGCCGATCGAGCCGGAAAGCCCCAGTTCATCCTCCATCCGTTTCGTGAGGCGCGCCAGCAGTACGGCCGGGGGGGCCCCGTGCAGCCGTGCCGTGCCGGTCAGGTCAAGGAAGGCTTCGTCCAGCGACAGCGGTTCTATGGCGGGGGTCAGCTCCTCCATCATCGACCGGATCGCACGCGAGACCTCGACATAGACCGACATGCGCGGCTTCACCACCACGGCCTCGGGGCAGAGCTTCAGCGCCTGGAACATCGGCATGGCCGAGCGCACGCCCTTGATCCGGGCGATGTAGCAGCAGGTTGACACCACACCCCGCTGTCCGCCGCCCACGATGACCGGCTGGTCGCGCAGATCCGGGTTGTCGCGCTTTTCGACCGAGGCATAGAAGGCATCGCAGTCCATATGCGCGATCGACAGCGTTGCCAGTTCCGGATGGCGGATCAGCCGGGGCGAACGGCACGCCGGGCAGCGCGACTGGGCTGGCAGGTCCGCCTCGGTCAGGGTCAGGCAATCACGGCACAGGCTTGGCATGCGACAAGGCTAGCACGACGTGGCGGGCCTGTGGAGGACCAAGGGCCGAAGCGGGCTTGCAGCGCGGCAACGGCCCCGGCAAGATGGCGCGGACAAGGGAGGCCCGATGCTCACAATCGCCACAGATCTGCCGCCGGGCGCATTGGTTGGGGGCGAGGAGCAGCTGGTATCGCAGGCCGTCCTGCGCAGCGGGGGCGCCCGGTTCGTGGCCCGTGCCAGCGACCTGATCCGCGACAACGGCAAGATCCTCGGCTGGCGCGAGGCGCGCGGTGCCGGGGATGCCATGGCCACGGCGCCGAACACCGGCAACAGCCGTTTCGAGGCCGGACCGCCCGGCGCGCTGATCTGCGAAAATGGGGTGAACTGTGGCTTCATCCTGTCCGAGTTCGCACGCGAGGTCGAAGAATTCACCATCGCGGTGATATACAGCTCGGGCGGCGAGGCCCGGACGCTGGCGGCCGTGTCGACCGGGCAGGCGAACAACGTGATCTTTCTCAGCGAGGCCGGCGGGCGGATCGTGTTCAAGGATCGGTCCAACTCGGTCGAAGCCGCCTTGCCGGTCGCCACGGCGGCCAAACCGAAACTGGTGATCGCCAGCTACGACGGGCGCCGTTTGCGGCTGCGCATGGACGGGCGCGAGGCGGTGGGCGAAGGCCGGGTGCCCGACATGAAGCAGAAGGCCGATTTCCTGATCGGCTGCCGGTCGAACCGGCCGGGCCTGACCAAGATGCTTGGGGATGCCCGACTGCACGAGGTGATGTTCTGGCCCGATCACGCCCTGTCCGAGATCGCGGCGGGCGAGGATGCGGTCGTCCTGTCGGCACTGGAACGCTATCACCGGTGGAGCTGGTAGGTCGTGGCCGAGCCGCAAGTCGATGCCGCGTTGGAGGTTCCTCCCGAGATCGGGCTTGATGCGGCGCCTGGCGCTGACCGTTTCCTGATCCGTGGAGCCCATGCCAATCTGTGGTTCGAGGGGCGGAATGCCGCGCCCGGCGGGGCGCTGATCGTCAGCTTCGACAATCTTGCCACGATTGATGAAGGCTGGCCGCGTGGCCCCTGGGCCTGGCGGCGGCTGGAGCCGATGGGCCATGCGGTGCTGGGGGTGCAAAGCCACGCGAAGGACTGGTTCCGTCAGCCGACCGCACCCGAACTTTTGCGCGGGCTGGAAGAAAGGGGCTTCTTCCGCCGTTTTCGCCGTGTGGTGCTGACCGGGGCCTCGATGGGGGGATTTGCCGCGCTGAACTTTGCCCCGCTGATCCCCGAGGCACGGGTTCTGGCCTTCAGCCCGCAGACGACAATGAACCGGGTCATCGCCCCGTTCGAGGCGCGCTTTCCCTATTCGGTCAAGCGGTCGAACTGGGAGGGGATGCCCTTCCTCGACGCTGCGGCCGCTGTTCCCTATATCCGGCGTGCTGTCGTGGTCTATGACCCGTTCGTCCCTGAAGACCGGGCGCATGCGGCGCGGCTGCAGGCGGACCATGTCCAGATGCTGCGCATTCCCTTCTGCACGCACGAAGCGATACGCGTGGTGCTGAAAAGCGGCACGTTTCCAACCCTGATCACGGCACTCGTTGAAGGCGACAGTATCGGGCCCGACTTCTGGCAAGGGTTTCGCGGCAGGCGGGGCGTCACGAAATGGCAGCGCGCGCTTCTTGCGGCCGCGGCTGACCGGGGCCGGCCCCGACTGGTGATTGCGGCTGCGGATACGTTGCTGAAACTGGGGCAGGACCTGCCCGAAGAGGAAACAACCTTCATCCGGCGCGCGCGCCGGGCGGCGGTGAATGCCCTGAAGGTGGCAAAGGCGGGCTAGGCCGCCGCAAGGGCTCCGTGCTATGCGGGGCACAATGACCCAGTGGGGCAGGGACGATCGTATGGACCAGACACGCGCGCCGATGATGGCGATGACCATGGTGGGCGGGGATCACTTCTTTCTCTCGCGCTGGGTCGAGTATTACGGCAGGCAGCTTGGTCGCGAGAACCTTTACGTGCTCAGCCATGGCGGCGACCCCGAACACAAGCGGATCGCCGAAGGCTGCAATGTCATCTACCTGCCCTTTGACCCGTCCCGGAAGAACTTCAACCAGCGCCGCTGGCAGATGCTGTCGCGGCTGACGACGGGCTTCACCAGCTTCTACAACTGGGTTCTGGTCGGCGACGTCGACGAGATCGTCTGCGTCGATCCGGCCGTGTCCGACAGTCTGGTCGACTATATGGCTGGCCTCTCCGGGCGAGGCGGGCCAAGGGTCGTGACACCCTTCGCGATCGAGATGGTCCACAACCCCAAGCTTGAGCCCGAACCCATCACCCCCGGCCGCAATGTGCTGGACGTGCGGCGCATCTTTCGGCTGAACGCGAACTATGCGAAGCCCTGCATCACCCGGACCAAGATTGACATTGTACCGGGCGGGCATTTCGCCAACCATCCGGTGCTGCACCTTGACCCACATCTCTATCTGTTCCACCTGCGTTTCATCGATCACGACATGACCGAGGCAAGGCTTGCGACCCGGCGGGCGCAGCGCAACATTCAGAGCGGCGCCTTGGAAGAGGTCGAGCGTGAGAAGACCGGATGGGATACGGCGTGGGACACCTACAAGGCGCTTTCCAAGGAAAAACCCCGGGCAGAGACCGTCGATTTCCCTGAATTCCGCAAGGAAATGGTTGATGGCTGGCGGCAGAAGAAGGTGGTCTACTGGGCTCCGGGCGGGGCGCGACCGAAGGGGGT
The DNA here is from genome assembly GCA_016792685.1 of Tabrizicola sp. Classification (GTDB taxonomy): domain Bacteria; phylum Pseudomonadota; class Alphaproteobacteria; order Rhodobacterales; family Rhodobacteraceae; genus Tabrizicola. The sequence goes on from JAEULQ010000111.1 coordinate 21,877, forward strand.
CTATCGCCTGCCCGAGCGGTTCAAGACCCTGTTCTGAGGCGGGATGATGACCGAAGACGATATTCCAGGCGAAGGCGTGATCATCCGGGCCGCCAACGGCGACGTGATCCGGTATGACGAGTCCGGGCTGGTGCTGCGCCTGTCGGACAAGGTGATCGCCGACATCGCGGCCAGGCTGAAGCTGGAGCCGCAGGCGGTGGTCCAGGCCGAAACCCTGCCGGTACCCGATTTGCCGGAAGAGCTGGATCTCTGGGCAGCGCGGCGCGAGGGGGACTGGGTCTTCTTCCAGGCCAACATGCCCGGGGCCGAGGGTCCGCGCGGCTATCGGCGGCATGTCGAAGGCGGGGCGGTCATTGCCGAGGCCCGTGGTCCGCTTCTGGCGGTGCTCGGGATCGGCGGGGCGCGGGCCGGACTGGGCTCGCCCGGCCCGGCGCGCTTCCGGTGGCATGTGCTTGGCCCGGCGGATGACATCGGCGCCGTCGGGATGGGCGGCGAGGGCGAAGCACCCTTGACGGCCGGGCTTGAACCCCTGCGCGAGCTGACACTGGAAGCGCTGATTGCCGACGCGCTTCTGGCGCGGCTTCGTGCCGAACATCGGTCGCTGCCCCTCGTGCTCGCGCGCGCCGAGACCGACAGCTCGACCACGGCGGCGGACCTTGGCAGCGGTCTGGCGGTGGCAAATCTTGACCGCGCCTTCGACAATCTGGCGGCGGCAGCCGGGCGGCTTGGGACCGAAGCGCGGGTTCTGGCGGTCGTGCTGGACTATACGCTTGAGGATCTGTCAGGCGATCCGCTGACCTACCGCGACGGGATGATTGCCCTGATGGAGCGGATCACCCGCAGCCTGGCAAGCCGGGGCCTGACCCGTCCGGTCTTCCTGACGGCCTTCGACTGCGGCACGCAGACCGTGACCCGGGGGCCGGGGCTTGAGGGGCAGTGGGAGCTTTCCTGGAACCATGGCGATCACCAGCTGGTCTTCGCCGCGCCCTCCTATGCGTTCCAGATCGACGACACCGGGCGGCTGACCGACGCGGGCAGGGCCGCAAAGGCCGAGCTGATGGTCGAGGCGCTGCTGACGTTCCAGACGGGACGGCGCTGGCTTTGCCCGACGATCCAGCTGGCCGAGCTGGTGGGTAAGGACATCCGGCTGATCTGCGAGGCTGCGGACGGGCTGGTCCTGGATGCGGACGATCCCTTTGGCGCCGGGAAGCTTGCGGGATTTGCGCTGGAAGGCGTCACGAACGGGGCCAGGATCACCGGGGTCGAGGTGGACGCGGAGGATGCGAAAGTGGTGATCCTGCGGCTGTCGAAGGCGCCCGCAGGCGAGGTCTTCGTCACCTACGCCCATGCGGCCGCGCCTGGCGAAGGCCCTTTCCCGGCGAACCGTGGCGCCTTGCGGGGTGACTTCGGGGACGGCCCGATCCGGCGCTGGGCGCTTCCGGCGCGGCTGAAACTGACACGCGGCGAACCCTGATGGCCTTCACGGCAGACAGCATCGCCAAGGACAACATTTGTGTCATCTGGGTCGATGACATGATCGACGTCTTCACCTGGCGCGACACGTTCGGGATCACGATCCAGACTCCGAACCTTGACCGGCTCTTGAACCGGGGGGTCCGCTTTGGCAACGCCTATGCGACCATTCCCCTGTGTGCCCCCTGCCGGGCCGAGCTTGCCACCGGCCTGTCGCCCTTCCGCACCGGGCTTGTCGACCTCAACCGTTTCTGGCGCCAGGTCCTGCCGCCCGAGAAGGCCTGGGCCTATGACCTGCGCCGTGCGGGGTTCTACAACTTTACCACCGGCAAGGTGGACGCCACCTACCGCCCGATGCCCGAACGCTATCGCCGGGTGCTGTTCCACGAAGACCCGATCGCCTTCGACAGCGGCGGGCGCACGAAGATGCACCACTACCTCGACCGCGGGCCGGGGATAGCCGGGGTCAACCACCCTGACGATGACGGCACACAGGACAGCAAGTTCTACGACTTCCGTGTGGCGCAAAATGCCATCGATTTCCTGGGCCGGGCCGACCCGGAGCGGCGCAACCTGATCCAGCTTGGCTTCAAGCACCCGCATTACAACCTGGAATGCCCCGACCGGTTCTACCAGCTTTATGACCCCGCCCAGATCCGCTGGCCCGACATCGCGGCCCCGGAAGATTACTACGGTCCCCCGCCCGGCTTTGCCGTCTATGAGGCGGCCTATATCGCCAACGGCAACTGGACGCCCGAAAAGGGCGGCGATGACGGCTGGCGTCAGGTCGTGCGCGGCTATTTCGCTGCGATCAGTCATGTCGACCATGAGATCGGGCGGTTCCTGACGGCGCTGGAGGCTTCTCCGCTTGGCGACAGGACGACCGTGATCTTCCTGTCCGACAATGGCTTCAATCTTGGCAACCACGACAGCTTTCACAAGATGAGCCAGTGGGACAGCGCAGCCCATGTGCCGCTTGGCATCTGGTCCCCGCGAATGGAGGCAGGCCGGGTGATTGACCTGCCGGTCAGCCTTCACAACTTCCCCAAGACGGTGATGCAGCTTGCGGGACTTCCGCCGCGCCCCGACTGGACCTCGGGGCAAAGCCTCTTGCCGCTGATCGACCCAAGCTTTGGCAGCTTCGACACGACGAAATCGCCAGTCACCTCGGTCTTCGGCACGCTCTCGGTCCGCCCCTCGATCGAGGGCTACCGCCAGTACCGCTATTTCCGCTACCCGAACGGTGAAGAGCATGTCTATGACGTGGTCGCCGACCCCGGAGAGACCGAGAACCTGATCGCCACGGCGCCGATCGACCTGTTGCGCGGCGAACTGGTCAAGGGCGCGCTCGATCTTGGCCTCGACCTGCGCGGGTTTGAAAACCCGGCGGACGGGGTCAATGCGATGATGGCGGTCGACGGGTCGGTCGTGCTGGAAGGCCGCCGCGGAAATGACAATTACTGGGCCTATGGCGCCGAGGCCGAGAAGATCCAGGAATCCAAGCAGGGTGGCGAGGACACGCTGTGGTACATGGGCGGGCCCGACGGCTATGTCCTGCACTGCCCGATGAATGTCGAGCATATCCGGATCGCGACCGTTCTCGCCCGGCATGAGGACCCTTCGGCGGCCAAGAAATCCTCGCGCGCGTTGCGGATCGTCGCCCATCCCGACAGTCCGATCACCTTCGAGACGACCGAACGGGTCACCGTGCATGTCCAGGGATCGCGCGGCAACGATGTGATGATCGGCCCGAAATACGGAGGGGCCACCTTTTATGGCGGCGAGGGTGACGACCGGTTGCAGGCGATTTCGGTGTCCGACACGTCGCGGCATTTCTTCTATGGCGGGGCGGGCAACGACCGGCTGGTCGGCGGCGGCGGGCGCGATATCCTCGATGGTGGCACCGGCGATGACACGATCATCGGTACAGCAGCCCGCAACAAGATCTTCGGCGGACACGGCAATGACGAGGTGATCGACGGCGACGGGTCCTCGATCGTGCAGACCGGCCCGGGGCGGAACCGCATCCGGCTGGGCGGAGGGAACGACACGATCCATGCGGGAACCGGGATCAACCTGGTCGATCCGGGACCAGGGGCCGTAGTCTTCGTGCTAGCCTATGGCGGTGTGACACATGTCAGCGCCTGGGCGGCCGAGCAGGTCTATGACCTGTCCGCCTGGCCAAAGCTGCCCGAGGTCACCCGACGCGGCGACGGCCTGATGGATGTGACGCTGGGGCTTTCGGTGCTGCGGATCGCCGGGGTGCCTGCGGATCACGACCTTCGGACGCAGATCCGGCAGTAGCGCCGAATGCAAACGCCCGCCCCGGGGTCTCGGGACGGGCGCCACTTGTCGTGCCGGGGCCTGGCTTATTCGACCACTTTGGCCACTTCCTTGTCGTGCCCGTCGTCATCGTTGCGCGTCTTCCATAGCGAGTAGAAGATGCCCGCCATGATGATGCCGACGGTGATCGCCAGCGACAGGTAGGGGTCGAACTTGCCGAAGAAGTAGCTGTAGAAGCCCTTCAACCCGATGAAGATCAGCACCACGGCCAGCGCGTATTTCAGGTAGTGGAAGCGGTGGACCAGGGCGGCCAGCGCAAAGTAAAGCGCGCGCAGGCCAAGGATCGCCATGATGTTCGCCGTGTAGACGATGAACGTGTCGGTCGTGATCAGGAAGATCGCGGGCACCGAATCCACCGCAAAGATCAGGTCGGCGAAGTTGATCACCAGAAGCGCCACGAAAAGCGGCGTGGCGAACAGCACCAGCTTGCCAGTCATGGGATGCGGCTGGCGGACGAAGAACTTCTGCCCGTGCAGGTCCTTGGTCACGTTCATGTGCTTCGACACGAACTTCACCACCGGGTTCTGCGAAATGTCGGTGTCGCCCTCGGGCACGACCAGCATCTTGATGCCGGTGAAGGCGAGGAAGGCCGCGAAGACCAGCGTCACCCATTTGTAGGTCGAAATCAGCTCGGCCCCGATGGCGATCATGATGCCGCGCAGGACGATCACGCCGATGATGCCCCAGACGAGGGCCCGGTACTGGTATTTCCGGGGAATGGCGAAGTAGCCGAAGATCAGCGAGATGACGAAGACGTTGTCGATCGAGAGCACTTTCTCGATGATATAGCCTTGGAAATAGGCCGCGACCGGGTTGGTGCCGTCACTGGTGACCAGCGTACCCGTCGACCACGACCACCAGATGTAGCCGCCGAACAGGATGGCGATGAAGATGTAGAAAGCGGAAAGCTTCAGGCTTTCGGCGACGCCAAGTTCGTGGTCGTCCTTGTGCAGGACGCCCAGGTCAAAGACCATGAGCGTGATCACGATCGCCAGGAAGACAAGCCACATCCAGACCGGCTTGCCCAGAAACATCAGTAAGAGGAATTCCATCCCCGTTTTACCTCTCTTGATGTGCGTCGATAGGTCAGCCGTTTTGAGGGGCAGTGCGCCGGGCTGACATCGAGCACGATTTCTCGATGCGGTCCGACATCACGACAGGTGTCGTCAGAGGGGCCCGGCCCGCAATGCCAAAGGTGGGCTTCGGGCAAGGCATTTCAACCCCTTCAGGCGCAGAAATTTCACGGGAACGTGAGGCCAGCGCCACGCCACGCCGATTTTCCGCCGCAACGGGGCTTGTAGCATGGGTGGCGCGGCCTGTATGCCCGAGGCCAAGCGAGGACGTGCCCATGAGCCTGAACACATTCGGACATCTTTTCCGCGTCACCACCTGGGGCGAAAGCCACGGGCCGGCCATCGGCTGCACGGTGGATGGCTGCCCACCGGGAGTTGCCCTGTCCGAGGCGGATTTGCAGCCCTGGCTCGACCGCCGGAAACCCGGGCAGAACAAGTTCACCACCCAGCGCAAGGAACCCGACGAGGTCCGCATCCTGTCGGGCGTGTTCGAGGGGCGGACCACCGGCACACCGATCCAGCTGATGATCGAGAACACCGACCAGCGGTCCAAGGACTATGGCGAGATCGCCCAGTCCTTCCGGCCGGGGCATGCCGACATCACCTATCACCAGAAGTACGGGATCCGCGACTATCGTGGCGGCGGGCGGTCGTCGGCGCGCGAGACGGCCTCGCGGGTCGCCGCGGGCGGTGTTGCGCGGGCCGTGTTGGGCGTGCTGGTCCCGGGTCTGAAGATCACGGGCTACATGGTGCAGATGGGCACGAAGACCATTGACCGCACGCGATTTGATGCGGCGCAGATTGAGCAGAACCCCTTCTGGGTCCCCGATGCGGTGGCCGCAGTCGAGTGGGCCGAATACCTTGATGAATTGCGGCTGGCCCACAACTCGGTCGGCGCGGTGATCGAAGTGGTGGCCGAGGGAGTTCCGCCCGGCCTTGGCGCACCGCTTTATGGCAAGCTCGACAGCGACCTCGCCTCGGCGATGATGTCGATCAACGCCGTGAAAGGCGTCGAAATCGGCGAGGGCATGGCTTCGGCCGGCCTGACCGGGGTCGAGAACGCCGACGAAATCCGCATGGGGCCGAACGGGCCGGAGTTCCTGTCGAACCACGCGGGCGGCATCCTGGGCGGCATCGCGACTGGCCAGCCGGTGGTCTGCAGGTTTGCCGTGAAGCCGACCTCGTCGATCCTGACGCCGCGCCAGACGGTCACCCAGGACGGGCGTGAGGTGGACCTCATCACCAAGGGTCGCCACGACCCTTGTGTCGGCATACGTGCCGTACCGGTCGGCGAGGCGATGATGGCCTGTGTGATCCTTGACCACCTGCTTTTGGACCGGGGCCAGACGGGCGGGGTCCGCGGCCGAATCGGCTGAGGACAGATTTTTCTGTCCCGAACGGCGGATTTACGGCATCCTTTGCCGAAGAAACTGCGGGAGGGACACCCATGGAATTCTTGAACGTGCTGGTCGCGGCGGTGGCGGCTTTTGCCTTCGGGGCCGTATGGTACATCTCGATGGGCAAAGCCTGGATGGCAGCCGCGGAAGTTCGGCTGGACGAGAAGGGCAATCCGACAAGGTCGGACGGCACCGGCGGTGGTAGTCCTGTTCCCTATGTCGTCGGTCTTGTTGCCATGGTGATCGTTGCCGGCATGATGCGGCACGTACTTGCGTCCTCCGGCGTGACCACGGTGGGCGGCGGTGCCGTCGCGGGCCTTGGGATCGGCGCCTTTCTGATCACCCCTTGGGTGGCGATGAACTACGGCTTTGCGATGCGCAAACCGGCACTGACGATAATCGACGGTGTGAATTCGGTCGTCGGCTGCACCATCATGGGTGCAGTGCTGAACGCGTTCTGACGGTCAGCGGGCGGTTCGTCCGCGCACGGGACCGAAGTATGCCCCCCTTGACGCCCGCGCTTCGGGCGGCAGCGACCGATGTCCCGCAAAAGGAGACCAGCCCGTGAAAGAGACGCGCCTGCCTGCCAAGGCTGACGCCAAGTCGCCAGCCGGCGCCGATATCCGGTTCATCATGGACGGGACAACGGGCAACATGATTCACAGCACCGTGCCGCCCGGACAGATCAACCGTGCGACGGTCCATGCCACGGTCAGCGAGTTCTGGTTTGTGCTGGAGGGCCAGGGCGAAATCTGGCGCAAGGATGAGGTGGAGGAGCGCGTGACCGCTCTGGTGCCCGGTGTGTCGATCGACATTCCGGTTGGGATGGCGTTCCAGTACCGCAACGTGGGCGAGATGCCCTTGACGTTCATCTGCATCACCATGCCTCCCTGGCCGGGGGACAGTGAGGCCATGCATCTGGCGGGGGCTTGGCAACCGACGGTCTGATGGAAGCTTGATCCCGCAGAGACCCCGGCCTGAACCGAAGTGCCACAGGCGGCAAGCCAGTGGAGAGAGAACGGCAGAACGGGAAATGGAATGAAGGGCCCCGCACCCCTACGGGACCCTTCATCCAACCCACGCGCACACCCCAAGCACCGCGTGATCTGTTAAGGGTCCCGGGCGTCCTGCCCTGACAAGCCGGTTGTGCCCCGAATCCCCGGGGGCGGGCAAGCGGCGAGTAGTGAAGGGTTTAGTCAAATCCGGTCCAGCGCAATGCAAACGGCCCGCACCACCCTGGTACGGGCCGCAAAAGCGCCAAGTGTCACCGGGTCACTTGTAGGCGGATTCCTTTTTGAAGTGCTTTACCAGCAGATAGTAGAACACCGCACGGAACTTGTTGCGCTCGGACTTGCCGTAGGTGTCGATGGCGGCATTGATGCCTTCCATCAGGTTCGCACCGTCCTTGAGGCCAAGCTTCTTGATCAGGAAGTTGTTCTTGATCCGCTCCAGCTCTTCCTTGTCGGAGGCTGCAACGGTCTGGGCGTCGTTGTCATAGATCGAAGGGCCGCAGCCGATGGTGACCTTGGTGAGAAGCGCCATATCCGGCGTGACTTTGCATTTGTTTTTCAGGTCATCGGCGTATTTCGCGATGAGTTCGTCTCTCTTACCCATGATATCCTCGTTCCTAGAACCTGTCCCGTTCCGCCACGTCCGGGCGGAGACCGGGTCAGCTTACGTCAACAGGTCCAAACGGCAACGGGAAAGATCGAACGGGTTTCCCCGCAGGCGGAAAGCCTGCGGGGATGCCGGTCTCAATAGCGGTAGTGGTCCGATTTGAACGGGCCTTCGACCTTGACGCCGATATAGTCGGCCTGGTCCTTGCGCAGTTCGGTCAGCTTCACACCGATCTTCTTCAGGTGCAGGCGGGCGACCTTTTCATCCAGCGCCTTGGGCAGGATGTAGACGCCGGGGGCATAGTCCTTGCCCTTGGTCCAAAGCTCGATCTGCGCCAGCACCTGGTTGGTAAAGCTTGCCGACATCACGAAGGACGGGTGGCCGGTCGCGTTGCCGAGGTTCAGCAGGCGGCCTTCCGAGAGGAGAATGATCCGGCTGCCCGAGGGCATCTCGATCATGTCCACCTGGTCCTTGATGTTGGTCCACTTGTGGTTCCGCAGCGCGGCAACCTGGATCTCGTTGTCGAAGTGGCCGATGTTTCCGACGATGGCCATGTCCTTCATCTGGCGCATGTGCTCGATGCGGATCACGTCCTTGTTGCCGGTGGTGGTGATGAAGATGTCCGCGCTGGCGACTTCGTCTTCCAGAAGCGTGACTTCATAGCCGTCCATCGCAGCCTGCAGCGCGCAGATCGGGTCGACTTCCGTCACCTTCACGCGGGCACCCGCACCGCGCAAGCTGGCGGCCGAGCCCTTGCCCACGTCGCCATAGCCGCAGACGACGGCGACCTTGCCGGCCATCATCGTGTCGGTCGCGCGGCGGATGCCGTCGACCAGGCTTTCCTTGCAGCCGTACTTGTTGTCGAACTTGGACTTGGTGACCGAGTCGTTGACGTTGATCGCCGGGAAGGGGAGCTGGCCCTTCTTGTGCAGCTCATACAGGCGGTGAACGCCCGTGGTCGTCTCTTCCGACACGCCCTTGATCGCGGCACGCTGCTTGGTGAACCAGCCGGGGCTGGCAGTAAGGCGCTTCTTGATCTGGTTGAAGAGGCAGACCTCTTCGTCCGAGGTCGGAACGGCGATCAGGTCGGTCTCACCCGCCTCGACCCGCGCGCCCATCAGGATGTAGAGCGTCGCATCCCCGCCATCGTCGAGGATCATGTTGCAGGTGCCGCCTTCCCCACCGAACTGGAAGATGCGGTCGGTGTAATCCCAGTAATCCTCCAACGTCTCGCCCTTGATGGCGAAAACCGGGGTGCCCGAAGCCGCAATGGCCGCAGCGGCGTGGTCCTGGGTCGAGAAGATGTTGCAGGACGCCCAGCGGACATCGGCGCCCAGCGCCTTGAGCGTTTCGATCAAGACGCCGGTCTGGATCGTCATGTGAAGCGACCCTGCGATCCGCGCGCCCTTCAGCGGCTGCGATGCCCCGAACTCCTCGCGGCAGGCCATGAGGCCCGGCATCTCGGTCTCGGCGATGGTGAGTTCCTTGCGGCCGAAGTCAGCCAGCCCGATGTCCTTGACGATGTAATCCTTCGCCATGCTGGCGTACTCCTTGATCCTTGGTGGCGCGGCCATAGCAAATGCGGGCGGCCAAGACAACGCGGCAGGCTTGTCAAAGCGCGGCTGTTGTGGACTGTCTGGCAAACCGGAACGAGGTTCAGATGACGACGCCCCAGCATCATGACTGCGCCGTGGCCCTGTGCTGTGACCGCAACTACTTTCATCTCGCACTCTTCATGATCCGGCAGATTGCGTTCCACAATCCACACCGCAAGTTCGATTTTGTCATTGCCTCGAGGGATGAGCTTGCGGTTCCCGATTGGGCAAAGCCGCTGGGCATCCTGCTGCACAGGTCAGGCGAAGTTCCGGAGCGGCTGGAGGTTGCACGCTTCGGTGGCTCGGTCGCGCCGCTTTACCGGCTCATGCTGGCACGCGAGCTGGGCGACCGTTACCGGCGGATCCTTTATATGGACTGTGACATGTACGTCGAGGGCGGTGACTTCAACCGGTTGCTCGAAGTCGACCTTGGGCCCCATCCGATTGCGGCAGTGCTGGACGCCCCATTCTTCTACAACCAGAACTTCCGAGCGGAGGAGTTTGCCAGGCTTGGCTGGCCCGCTGCGCCCTATGCCAACACCGGCTTGCAGGTCATCGACACAAAGGCCTATCGCGATCAAGAGGTCGAGCACCGCAGCTTTGAAGCGGTGCGCAAGCATCCGAAGGCGATCGTCTACTCTGACCAATCGCTTACCAACATCGCACTTCGCGGCAAGTTCGCCCAGCTTGCCCCCTGCTGGAACTGGCAGTGGAGCACCCGCCTCCCTCTGGTGCCGATGACCTATCCAGTGCTGGTCCGGCATTTCATCGGACCAAGAAAGCCCGATCGCGATGCCTCCGGCCTTGTCGAGGCACGCTTCAATCAGTCCTACCGCGATTTCCTGTCGCAATACATGCCCGAGCTTCTGCCGAAGCTTGCTCCGGCTTGCGACCCCGCCCCACTGCCGCTTTCGCTCGTGTTCCGGACAGTGGTTCTGCATCTTGCCTACAGAAAACAGATCATTGCGTCGCTGTCCCGGCACAAAGATCCCTACGTTACAATTGTCTGAGGACGTCATGGCAAAGCGAGCATGGCAAAGGATGTTGTCCGGCCGGCGATTGGACCTGCTGGACCCGACTCCGGTCGATATCGAAGTCGAGGACATCGCCCACGGTCTCGCCTTTGTGGCGCGCTGGAACGGGCAGACGCGGGGTGACTGGCCCTATTCGGTGGCCGAACATTCGCTTTTGGTCGAAGAGATCTTCACCCGCGCCAATCCCGGGATCGCGGCGAAGTGGCGGCTGGCGGCGGTTCTGCACGATGCGCCGGAATACGTGATCGGCGACATGATCAGCCCGGTCAAGGCGGCGGTCGGGCCAGGCTATGGTGAGCTTGACTTGCGACTGACGGCAGCGGTGCATCTGCGCTTTGGCCTGCCTTCGGTCCTGCCCGCGCCGATCAAGAAGGCGATCAAGGCGGCAGACAAGGTCTCGGCCTGGCTGGAGGCCGTGCAGATCGCGGGATTTCAGGAGGTGGAGGCCGACAAGCTGTTCGGGCGGCCCTTGCCGGAACTGATCCGCCGGCTGGAAATCAGGCTTCGTCCGCCCGCAGAGGTGCGGGCGGACGATATTGCAGTAGACGCGCGGCTGTGGGCCGCCTGCGACTGATCGGGCTGACAGCAACCAATCGGCATCAGCGGCCCTGGTTCCGCAGGTTCTCGCCCACATGCAGGCCGTCGATGTCCTGGAACTCGCGCGGGCTGCGGCGCGGGTTCTGGCGCGGCAGGCGCTCTTCCGGCAGGTGGCCCATCCGGGCGGCAATCAGCAGCGCGTCGGCAAAGATATTCAACATGATCTTACTCCTTTTCATGTCTGGATAAGTCCTTTTGCCATATTGCGGGCTGTGATACGACTCAGAAAGCCTTACAATCTGTTAGCTGAGATTACATATGGCCATCGACTGGCGCAGCCTTCCTTCGCTAACCGCACTCCGGGCCTTTGCGGCGACGGCGGAACATCGCAGCTTTTCGCAGGCAGCGCGGGTGCTGAACGTGACCCACGCGGCCATTGCCCAACAGGTCCGCGCGCTGGAGGATCAGCTGGGTCGTCCGCTCGTGCAGCGCGAGGGGCGCGGGGTCAGCCTGACCAGCGATGGCGAACAGCTGGCCGAGGCGCTGGGCGAAGGCTTTGCCGCCCTGCAGCGCGGGGTCGAAGCCCTGAAGGCGGGCGAGGCGGATCGTCCGGTGCGCGTGACCCTGACCGCGAGCTTTGCCGCGCAATGGCTGATGCCGCGGCTCAAGGACTTCTGGGAAAGGTATCCCGACATCGGCCTTTCGCTGCATCCTGACAGCCGGGTTGTCGATTTGCACCGCGAGCGGATGGATCTTGCGATCCGCTACGGTAATGGCGACTGGCCGGGGGTTGAGGCAAGCTATCTGGCTTCGGCCCGGCTGGTGATCGCCGGGGCGCCTTCGCTTCTGGGCGACCGCGAGACGCTGACAACGGCCGAAATGCGCGATCTGGACTGGATCCTGTCGCGGAACTGGCCCGAACAGGACGCTTTCCTCCGGCGGCTGGGGCTGGAGCCCGAAACGCTAAGCCGAACCGACATCAGCAATGAGGAGCTGGCGCTCGCCGCAGCGCGTCAGGGTCTCGGGCTTGTTGTGGAAAGT
>JAEULQ010000009.1 GCA_016792685.1 Tabrizicola sp.
GACCGGCCGCTTTACAATGAGAATGGCGATCCGGCGCTGGAGCGTCTGACCTTTGCCTGGTTCGCCCGTCCCGCGCCGGACATCTATTCGCGGATCACCGTCGGCTATCTGGAGCGGATGCATGCCGGGATTTCGGGCGAAGTCCTGTGGAAGCCGGTCGACAGCCAGCTCGCGCTCGGGTTGGAGCTGAACTACACCAAGCAACGCGATACCGATGGCGGCCTTGGTTTCGATGAATACGACTATGATGTCGTGACCGGCCATGTGTCAGCCTATTACGACTTTGGAAACGGCTACCTCGGGCAGCTTGATGTCGGTCGCTATCTTGCCGGTGACGTTGGCGCGACGATCTCCGTGGATCGTGTGTTCGCGAATGGCTGGCGCGTCGGCGCCTATGCAACCGTCACCGATGTCAGTGCTGCCGATTTTGGCAAGGCAGGCTTCGACAAGGGCGTCCGATTCACGATCCCGTTCAACTGGGCGATGGGCACCGAAACCCGCAAGGGGATTGACATGACGCTGCGGCCCGGAACCGGCGATGGTGGTGCGCGGGTCAACGTGGATGGCCGACTTTACGAGTCGATCCGCGAATACCACACGGATGGCCTGGACCCGGATTGGGGAAGGGTCTGGCGGTGAAGCACATGGGGCGTCTCGCTGCAGCAGCCATTGTCCTGGCTTTGCTTGGCGGCTGCGGCAACGACAGATCGGGTCCCGGGCCTGTGGCGGCCATGGTCGGCAATATGGCCAAGGCAACTGTGTCACGGGTCCAGGCGAAGAAGGCGGGTGCCACTCAGGCCCCCGCGCCGACAACACGCGCCGATCTCGCCAAATACGAAAAGCCGATTCTGCGGTTGGCAGTGCCGTCACGCGGGCTGGATGGTTTCCTGACGATCGCGGACACCAAGGGCGATGTCGTAACCTGGACGACTTCGGACCGGGCAACGTTTTCGTTCCGCAACGGCGTGCTGATCCAGACACGCGGCCTGGGTCCTGACCTGATGTCGGCGCAAGTCCCCTCAGTCGCAGAACTTCTGCGCGCGGGCGGACAGCACCAGCGGGTCTATTACTTCCTTGGCGATGATGATCAGGGAACCCGGCGGACCTATGACTGTACGGTCAAGGTCATCGGGCGCGAAACCATCGAAGTCTTCGAAAAGAGCCATTCGGTCACCCACGTCGAAGAAGAATGTGCTCGGACATACGGCTCAATAAAGAACAGCTACTGGATCGAGGGATCGACGATCCGGAGAGCGCGGCAATGGACCAGTGCAGGGCTGGGTTACATCGAGCTTGAGCGCGTGATCGACTGATCAGCGCGAATGGGCGCTTGGCCCTAGTAATCCTTCTCGATGAAGACGCCGATCCCCGTTTCGCCGTCGGCCCCCAGGCGTCCCTTCACCGTGATACCCTCGCGCAGGTCGAGGTTCAGGTTGATGCGGCTTCGGCCCTCCTGATCCACCTCTAGCTCGGTATAGGCGTTTTCCGCGATGTACTTGCCCGCCTTGAGCGAGGTAGCCCCGTCTTCAGCAACGGTGACGTCAAGATCATCAAGTCCCGTATTGCGGCGCAGTCTTTCGATCAGCCCTTCGCCACCGCGTCCGGCAAGCGTTGCGATTGCGCTGGCAAGCTGGGCGGCCTGAAAGGCAGATAGATTCTCGATCCCGCGACCGAAAAGCAATTGGGCTAGGGCTTCCTCCTGAGGCAGTTCGGGTACCGAAGAGAAGGTGACCTGCGGGTCGTCTGCCGGACCTTCCACCGTCACGATGGAAAGGACGTCCCCGCTGTCCGCGGTCGCAGAGATCAGGATTTCCGGCACTAGGCGACCCTCAAGGCTGAGATCGGCCTGAGACAGGATCAATCTCTTTCCAAGGATATCCATCCTGCCGCGCACCAGGCTGAAACTGCCTGATGGCACCACGTTTGCGGTGGTACCGGCAAGGCGCAACTCGCCGCCAAGCTCGGCATCGATGCCACGCCCACGGACAAAGATCTTGTTGGGCGCGGAAATGACGAGGTCAAGCACAAGCGGGCGGACTGCCGCGCCGGATGTACCCCCGGCCGAACTATCCGGGATCAGCATCGCCCGTTCCCGGGTCGTGCGCACGTCCCGGGGTTCGTTCCTGTGGTCGATGGCAAGCTGTGCATCGGTGGGCGAAAAGCCGGAGGACGGCACACGTACTTCGGTTCCGGACAATTGCAGTCGCCCCGAAAGCCTTGCTCCGCCCGAAAGCGGGCCTGCAAGCGACAGGTTCCCGGTGACCAGGGTTTCGTAAAGCTCGGGGTCATAAAGGCGGAGGGAGTCGAGCGCCATGGTAAGCTCGGCATTGTAGGGAGGCGCCAGGCCGATCGGACCGTCAATCCGAAGGCGACCGCCAGACGAAAGGCCAGAGGTCGCAGCGAGGCGCAAAGTACCGCCCTGAATGGTGCCGATTGCTTCGACCGCATTCAGCGATATCCCATACTGTGGATCCGAGATCCGTCCATCTGTCAGCGTGATCCGTCCGCTGAGGGAACTGGCCGACAGGGGTCCGTTCAGCCGCAGATCAAAGCCTATCGGACCCGAGGCAGCGCGCGGCTGGATCAGGAGGTTGGCCAGTTCAGCCCGACCGGTGCCCCTGATCAACAGCGCGGCCGATCCGAAATCGTTTGCGATGCGCCCTTCCACCGTGGCCTTGACCTGCCCGGGTCCGGAACCGGCAAGCTTGACGGAATAGCCCGTGGCATCCTGTGTGGCATCGCCAAGGATCGTCAGGGCACCGCTGAAGCCGGGGGCAAAAAGGCCCAGATCAGTCAGCCGCGCGTCGAGGGTGATGTTCCGGGTTGTGCCGTCGATCCTGCCGCTTGCCGTCATCCGCAGTTGCGGATTGTCGAACCGGCCGTCCTCGATCTGCAAGGCACCCTGGTCAATGGCAAGACGCAGCTGCAATTGACTGCGACCGGCAAGAAGCTTGTCCAGCTCACGGTTGCCCGACCGAAGGGACTGCGCGCTGCCGTCAAGCCGCAGCTTCGCAGCTTCAAGCGTGCCTTCGAACCCGCCTTCAAGGCTCAGGGATCCGGCATAGCCTGGCCCAAGCGCGGAGAGGTCGGCGAGATCGAGGCGACCTGTCAGCGAGGATCCTTTCGACGAAAGCCTTCCGCTGGCCCGTGCAGTAAGCTTTCCCGCGTCAAGGGCGAACGCGCGGAGCGTTGTCCCGCTCTCATCCCGACGGATGGACGCGTTAGCCTCTGCTCCGTCCGCCAAAAGTCGGTCCAGTTCGGAGACCCCGGTCTTGAGACCTTTGCCCGCGACTTCGATCCGGGCATCGAAGAAGCCGGATAGACGACTGGCCGATCCCGCGACGGAAAGAGTACCGGATCCGCCGACCGGTCGGCCAAAGAGACCAGAGAAACGCGAGAAATCCGAAGTGGAAATGCCAAGGTTTCCGCTGGCAAGAAATGCCTGGTCCAGCCCGGCGATTTCCAGCGCGCCCGCCACTTCGTAGCCGGTGCCGATCAGCGACAGGTCTGACAGGCGCAGCGACTGCATCCCTTCCACGAAATGCATCCGCAACTGGCCGGACAGCGTGGGCCCGATGGCTTGCGCCAGATCCGGGTCGGACGGGGCGATGCCGGTTGCGGCAAGCTTCAGGGTGCCGCCAAAACTGCGGTCCGCTGTGCTTCGGCCGATGCGGCCCGAGCCGTCAAGCTCCAGAACGTCAATGTCCAAGGCATCCTGGTCAAGTCCGACGATCCGGATGCTGCCGGACCAACTGTCATCTTCCCCTTGCTCGGACCGCATGCTGATTTCCGCCCGATCGACCCGGGTTGGCGGGCCGGGCAGAGGCAGAAGCACGGGCTTTCCATCCGGCGATGCCATCTTGCCCTGCAAGTCGAAGAATTCGGGCAAGCCATCGGGCGCAAGCCTGGCACTTCCCGTTACATTCAGGGCCCGGGAAGAAAGATCAAAGTGTTCAACCGTGATCCTGCCCGCCGGGCTTCGGATCGCATCAAGCGAAAGGCCGACGGCAGGTCCGAAGAAATCTACCGCGTCGGGCGCCAGAACCGGCACGAGGTTGCCGCTGACTTGCCCGGTAAGGCGATGCCCGGAAGCGGCTTCGTTGCGGATTTCGACGGTGCCGGACAGACGATCCTCTCCGTCGGTTGCCAGGCTAATGTCTGCCAGGAAGTCGTCAATCGTGCCGGTTCCTTCGATCTGGAACCTGGCCGCAGGGGCGTCGGGAACGCCCAGAAGCTTGACCGTTACGCCCCCGGCCTCTTCCGATGCCAGCAGGGACAAATCCAGCTTGCCGGAGGCATTGGCGTAGGCGGCGTCCAGGGTGATCCGTCCCTCGGGACCATCATCGGTCCGGACAATGTCCAGCGCAGCCTGGCCTTCGCCGTTGGCCAGAGACATGGAGGCAGCAAGTGTTCCGGAAATGGCCTCTCCAAAAACCTCGGGGCCAAGCTCGATACGGCTGGCAGCGATGCGCGTGACGTCAATGGTGACCGGAAGCTCGGGCAGGCTGAAACCCGATGCCTCGGCCGACGGCAAACCGCTGTCGGAAGCGACGGGCATCCGGTCGATGATGATTTCGGCTGCGGACAGCTCGTTGATCTCAAGGTCGCCGGACAGCAGGGACGAACGACTCCAATCTAGCACCACACCGTTCAGCGTGATCCAGATACCCTGGTCATCGGCGATCGTCAGGCTGTCCATGGTGGCCCGAGATGCGAGCGCGCCTTCGAAGCCTGTCACCGTGACCTTTCGCCCGGCATCGGACAGGGTATCCTCGAGAAAGGCGGTCAGATAGTCACGCTCGTCCTCCTGCGCCCAGGCAGGTCCGGCTGCGAGACAGGTACAGATCAGGCCAAGCCGCCACATCAAAAGGACTGCCCCAGGCCGATGTAGAATTGGACACCGTCGCCGGTTGTCCCGCTTATCGGGGCGGCGACATCCGCACGGATCGGGCCGAAGCCGGTGTCATATCGCAGTCCGATACCGGCCCCGGCATGCGAGTTGGAAAAGGCTCCGGTAAAGCTGTCCAACCCGACGCTACCCCAGTCGACAAAGCCGACAAGTCCGAAGCGTTCGCTGACCCGGGCGCGCAATTCCAGCGACCCGGCGAGGAAGTAGTTGCCACCAATCTGGACCACTGGCCCCGTGTCACGGGTAATCTCTACCCCCAGGGAATGATAGGGATGGCCCCGTACCGTCCCGCTGCCCCCGGAAAAGAACAGATCGTCCCAGGGGGTCTCGAGCAGGTCAGAGCCCAAGACAGCGCCCAGTTGGGCGCGCGCGGCCACCACCAGGCGACCTGGTTCCCCGATGCTGCGATAGATGCGTCCGTCAAGCGTGGTGCGAAGGCCGGTGCCGGTGGTCCCGAAACCGGCAAATGGCTTGGCAGTCAGATCCAGATAGAACCCTTTGGTGGCGTTGTTCGCGACGTCCCGCTTGTCCCATGTCAGCCCAATCGGGACCGATAGGTTGCGAAAGCTGAAGGATCCGCCGGGGTCACGGGCTATCAGATAGTCGTAGGTCAATCCGATCCTGCCAGTCAGATTGTCCGAAAAGACATGCGAGAAGCGCAACCCGAACTCGATGGCATCAAGCGAAGAGTCGACTTCGTCGAGATGAGCGTAGCCCAGGACAAGGCCGGCAGTCGTGTCGGGTGTCAGCGTTGCCGGTCGGTCCAACGTCAGTTCAAGGCCATAGTCGACACCGCTTTCCCCGGCTCCGATGTTGGTGATCTGTCCCATCAGGCCAAGGCGCTCGCCGCCGCCCAGCAGGTTGCGATGCAGCCAGGATCCGGTGATCGACACCCCATCCAGACTGGCCACCTCGACGCCCAGGGAATAGCGCCGGGGCTTCTGTTCCACGACCTGGGCCGTGATGCCCAGAAGGTCGGGTGCGGTGATCGCTTCGTCTTCGACCAGGTTTGCTGACGAAAAGATGCCGGTTCGGCGCAGGCGCTTTTCGGCCCTGCGCAACTCGGCGTCGCTGAAGACCTCGCCTTCGGGCAAGCCGGCGATCTTGCGCACCCTGCGCTCGCGCATGCGCGTTTCACCTTCGACCGCAAGTGCCCCGAAACGCAGACGCGGCCCCGGGTTCAGGGTCAGTTCGACATCAAGCCTGGATGTCGCGTGATCGGCCACGACATCCTCAGCCGCGAGCGAAGCCTTTGCGTAGCCGTTGTTCCGCCAGGACAGGACCGTGGCGTCCAAAGCCTCGCTGATCAGACCGCTTCTTGCGACCCCGCCGCGGCGAAAATCTGCTGGCAGCGTAGTCCCCGGCGCCAGTGGCACAACAGTGACAGTTCCGAACCGGAATGGCGGTCCCGGATCGACGCGAACGTCAATCTGCGAAATCGAACCGGGCGGATCGATGGCGGATATCTCTGCAGCCTCGCGTCCGTCCACCTTGATGGAGATGACGGCGGAGTAATGACCCAGACTATACAATGCCGAGAGGATGGCGCCGTAATCGGCGCGCGCAGCGGCGATGAGGTCTTGGGGGTCGTCCTCTGCCTGAGCATGCAACCCCGCGACAAGCGACGCCCTCCGAACGGCATCGGCCACGCGTTCATCGGCACCAGCTACTGAAAAGCCCAGCTTTTCCAATGCAGATACGGGCATTGCGACCAGTATGCCAAGCGCCAGGCCGACCGTCCGCAAGACCCAGATCTTCCCTGCGGCAGGCATTCCGGATGGTCCCTCCAAGGTCACGTCTCCAACTATCGCAGCTTGGCTTGGCACGCGCAATCTGGGGTCAACCGGACAGGCGAAGTTGTGAACGTCGGCGATCTGTCACGGTCTTGTAACCGCTTAGGTCCAAGACAGTCGTGCCAACCATGAGGGATATGATGGACGACGCTTCCTATGACCTTGATGAAGCTTACGAGATCAATGGACCAGACGATGCCCGCCGCATGTATGGTGACTGGGCTCGGACCTACGACAAAAGCTTCGGTGCCGCCTGGGGATATATAGCGCCGCGCGAAATCGCTGCCATTCTGAGGGCCGAGACCTCCCCCGATGTCGAAATACTGGATATCGGAGCTGGAACCGGACTGGTTGCCGAAGGCCTTCGCGGCCTGACTATCGATGCCTTTGACATCACGCCCGAGATGCTGGACATCGCCCGCCCTAAGGGTCTCTATCGCAAATTGATCCTCGGCGACCTGACCAGGACCCTGGCCATTGCCGATGCCAGTTATGGCGCCGTGGTCAGTTGCGGCACCTTCACCCACGGCCATGTCGGCCCGGAGTGTCTGCCCGAACTTCTTCGGATCACCAGACCAGGGGCGGTTTTCGCCTGCGGCACCATAGGCCCTGTCCTTGACGGGGCAGGCTTTGGCTCGGCTCTGGCGCGGTTGGTGGCGCATGGCAAGATCTCGCCGGTCGAATGGCACGACATCCCGATCTATGAGGATGCCAAGCACTCCCACAAGGACGACCGCGGGCTGGTGATGGTCTTCCGCCGTCTCTAAGCCTTTCGGCCTTGCAGACTCGGCGGCGGCGGCGTATATGCGCCTCAACAGCTGTTTCGAGGTCCAAACTCGAAACTACCGAAAGTCACGGGCGGGCCGCTGGGTCCGCTTTTTTGTTTCTGGAAACCACATGTCCGATCTTATCGCCAAAACCGCAATCGACCGCCGGTTGGCCGACATCGTCGGTCCGGTGATCGAAGGCTTGGGATTCGAGCTTGTCCGCATCCGCCTTATGGGCGGCAAGACGCGGGTGCTGCAGATCATGGCTGACCGTCCCGATGGTGGGATCGGCGTGGATGAGTGTGGCGACATCTCGACTGCGGTTTCTGCGGTGCTCGACGTGGAAGACCCGCTGGAGGACAACTATATCCTTGAAGTCTCCTCCCCCGGCATCGACCGGCCGCTGACCAGGCTGAAGGACTTCGAAGTCTGGAAAGGCTGGGAAGCCCGGGTGGAAACGACCGAGCTGATCGACGGCCGCCGCCGCTTCAAGGGCGATCTGGCGGGGGTCGAAGGCGATGAAGTGCTCATCACCATCGAGGAAGGCGGCGAAGAGGTCACCATCGGGCTCAAGTTCGAGTGGCTGTCGGATGCCAAGCTGATCCTGTCGGATGAGCTGATCAGCGAAATGCTGCGCCAGAAGAAGGTGCAGGAACCGGCCGAAGGCCAGTTCGACGAGATCGAAGAGATTGACGGGGACGAGGACGACGCGCCTGCCCCAGAGACGAAACACTAGGGAGAGACACCCATGGCAATCACCTCAGCCAACCAGCTGGAGCTTCTGCAAACCGCCGAAGCCGTTGCGCGCGAAAAGATGATCGACCCGGATCTGGTGATCCAGGCGATGGAGGACAGCCTCGCCCGGGCCGCCAAGTCGCGCTACGGCGCCGAGATGGACATCCGGGTGAAGATCGACCGCAAGACCGGCCGGGCTTCCTTCTCCCGCGTCCGCACCGTGGTCGAGGATGACGCCGTCGAGAACCACCACGCGCAGCTGACCGTGAAACAGGCCAAGACCTATCTGGCCGATCCCCAGATCGGCGACGAAGTCATCGACGAGGTTCCGCCCGTCGACCTCGGCCGGATCGCGGCGCAATCGGCCAAGCAGGTGATCCTGCAGAAGGTCCGCGAAGCCGAGCGTGACCGCCAGTTCGAGGAGTTCAAGGACCGCAAGGGCACCATCATCAACGGTGCCGTCAAGCGCGAGGAATACGGCAACGTCATCGTCGATATCGGCCGTGGCGAAGGCATCCTGCGTCGCAACGAGAAGATCGGCCGCGAAGCCTACCGCATCGGCGACCGCATCCGCTGCTACATCAAGGACGTCCGCCGCGAAGCCCGCGGTCCCCAGGTCTTCCTGTCGCGCACCGACCCGCAGTTCATGGCCGAGCTCTTCAAGATGGAAGTGCCGGAAATCTATGACGGCATCATCGAGATCAAGGCCGTGGCCCGCGATCCGGGCTCGCGCGCCAAGATCGCTGTCATCTCCTATGACAACTCGATCGACCCGGTCGGCGCCTGCGTCGGTATGCGCGGCAGCCGCGTCCAGGCCGTTGTGAACGAGCTTCAGGGCGAGAAGATCGACATCATTCCGTGGAACCAGGACACTGCGACCTTCCTTGTGAACGCGCTGCAGCCTGCGGAAGTCTCCAAGGTCGTCTTCGACGAAGAGGCTGGCAAGATCGAGGTCGTGGTTCCCGATGAGCAGCTCTCGCTCGCCATCGGTCGTCGCGGCCAGAACGTGCGTCTGGCCAGCCAGCTGACGGGCCTCGACATTGACATCCTGACCGAGGCGGAAGAATCGCAGCGTCGTCAGGCCGAATTCGCCGAACGCACCAAGCTGTTCATGGACGCGCTCGACGTCGACGAGATGATGGCCCAGCTTCTGGTCGCCGAAGGCTTCACCAACCTGGAAGAAGTCGCCTATGTCGAGCTGGACGAACTGCTGTCCATCGACGGCTTCGACGAGGACACCGCCGCCGAACTGCAGGCCCGCGCCCGCGACTACCTGGAAGCGGCCAATGCCAAGGCGATGGAAAATGCCCGTGCAATGGGTGTCGAAGACAGCCTCGTGAACTTCGAAGGCCTCACGCCCCAGATGCTGGAGGCGCTGGCCCAGGACGGGATCAAGACGCTGGAAGACTTCGCCACCTGTGCCGACTGGGAACTGGCCGGCGGCTGGACCACGGAAAATGGTCAGCGCAAGAAGGACGAAGGGGTTCTCGAGAAGTTCGACATGTCGCTTGAGGAAGCGCAAACCCTGATCATGACCGCTCGCGTCATGCTGGGTTGGGTCGATCCCACGGAACTTGAGCAGCCGGAAGAAGAAGCTGCCGATGATGAGGAGGCCGAGGCCTGATCTCAGGCCTCGGGGACCAGAGCGCATGACGCGCGGCGGCCGGGAAAAGGACAGGGACGATCCGGAACGCAAGTGCATTGCGACCGGGGAAAGCCAGCCGAAAGCGGGACTGATCCGCTTTTGCCTGGGCCCTGACGGCCAGATCGTTCCGGATGTCATGGGCAAGCTGCCTGGCCGGGGCATCTATGTCTCGGCCGATCGCGCGGCGTTGGACAAGGCAGCGAAGAAGGGGTTGTTCTCTCGCGCTGCCCGACAGCCGGCAAAGGTCCCCGAGGGCCTGGCCGATCTGGTCGAGACTCTGGTTGCCCAGCGGGTCGTCGACCTTCTGTCGATGGCGCGCAAAGCAGGTGACGCGGTCACCGGTTACGAGAAGGTTAAGGACTGGCTGGTCAAGGGGCAGGCGGTGACGCTGATCCAGGCCAGCGACGGGTCGGAACGAGGCAAGACGAAGCTTCATGCGCCGGAAGGTGATAAGGGCTTCATAGGCTGTCTTTCGGCTGGGGAAATCGGTTTGGCATTCGGGCGCGAACGTGCGATACACGCCGCGCTTGCCGCTGGTGGACTCAGAACCCGTGTTGTAGAGGAAGCGGCAAAACTCGCTGGTCTGCGTGGGCAGACAGGCGGGGATGACGGCGGCAAGACCGCCATGAAGGATACGTAGGACGCATGAGCGATACAGACGGCAAGAAACCTCTTGGCCTCGGGGGCGCCCCCCGTTCCGGACAGGTGAAGCAAAGCTTCAGCCACGGCCGGACCAAGAGCGTCGTGGTCGAAACCAAACGCAAGCGCGTTGTGGTCCCCACCCCGGTGAAGCCGGGGTCGCCAGGTGCGGCTGCACCTTCGGCTTCGACCGGGCTCGGCGATCCGTCGAAACGGCCCGCAGGCATCTCTGATGCGGAAATGGAGCGTCGCCTGGCGGCGCTGCGTGCTGCCAAGGCACGCGAGGCCGAGGATGCGGTTCGCCGCGCCGAGGAGGACCGCGCCCGTGAAGAAGAGCGCGCCCGCCGTCGCGAGGAAATCGAGACGAAAGAACGCGAAGATCGCGCCCGCGAAGAAGCTTTGCGGCTTAAGGCCGAGGAAGAAGAGCGTGCCGCCAAGGCCGAGGCTGCCGCAAAGGCTGCCGCCGCCGACGCGCGTCGTGCCGAAGTTCTTGGCACCCGTTCCCGCTCGACGACTCCGCCTCCGCCGGCAAGCAAGCCTGCTGAACGGGCCGCCGCGCCTGCCGCTCCGGCCGCAACCGAAGACGCTCGCGGCCCGGCATCGGCGAAACCCGGCCTCAGTCCGCGGAAGACCGACCGTGAAAAGGACGACCGCGCCGACCGTGGCTCCAAGCGTGGTGCCGGCGACGAAGGCCGCCGTTCGGGCAAGCTGACGCTGTCCGACGCGATTTCGGATGAAGGCGGCCGCCAGCGCAGCCTGGCCGCGATCAAGCGCAAGCAGGAAAAGGCCCGCCAGAAGGCGCTGGGTCTGGGTCACAAGGCCGAAAAGCAGGTGCGTGACGTGCAACTGCCGGAAACCATCGTGGTTTCGGAACTGGCCAACCGCATGGCCGAACGCGCGGCCGATGTGGTCAAGGCGCTGATGAAGATGGGCATGATGGTCACGATGAACCAGCCCATCGACGCCGACACCGCGGAACTGGTGATCGAGGAATTCGGCCACAAGGCCGTCCGCGTCTCGGATGCCGACGTCGAGCAGGTGATCGACACGGTCAAGGACTCGGACGAAAACCTCCTGCCGCGGCCCCCGATCGTCACGATCATGGGCCATGTCGACCACGGCAAGACCTCGCTTCTTGACGCGATCCGCAAGACCAATGTTGTCTCGGGCGAAGCCGGGGGCATCACCCAGCATATCGGCGCCTATCAGGTGAAGGCCGCAAACGGCCAGACCATCACCTTCCTCGACACGCCCGGTCACGCCGCCTTCACCTCGATGCGCTCGCGTGGCGCCCAGGTGACGGATATCGTCGTCCTGGTGGTCGCGGCCGATGATGCGGTCATGCCCCAGACGGTCGAGGCGATCAACCACGCCAAGGCCGCCAAGGTCCCGATGATCGTGGCGATCAACAAGATCGACAAGCACGAGGCCAATCCGCAGAAAGTGCGGACCGACCTTCTGCAGCACGAAATCGTGGTCGAAGCCATGTCCGGCGACGTTCAGGATGTCGAGGTTTCCGCCAAGACCGGCCTGGGTCTGGACGACCTTCTCGAAGCGATCAGCCTTCAGGCCGAGGTTCTCGAACTCCGCGCCAACCCGAACCGGGCTGCGCAGGGTGCGGTGATCGAAGCCAAACTCGACGTGGGCCGCGGACCTGTCGCGACTGTGCTTGTGCAGAACGGCACGCTTCGCAAGGGCGACATCTTCGTGGTCGGCGAACAGTGGGGCAAGGTCCGCGCGCTTATCAACGACAAGGGCGAGACGGTGGCGGAAGCCGGCCCCTCCTCTGCCGTCGAGGTGCTGGGTCTCTCGGGTACACCCTCAGCCGGTGACACGCTGAACGTGGTCGAAACCGAAGCCCAGGCCCGTGAAATCGCGGACTACCGGATCAAGACCGCCAAGGACAAACGTGCCGCCGCCGGTGCTGCGACGACGCTGGAACAGCTTATGGCCAAGGCCAAGGCCGACCAGTCGGTCGCCGAACTTCCGATCGTCATCAAGGCCGACGTTCAAGGCTCTGCCGAGGCCATCGTCCAGGCGATGGAGAAGATCGGGAACGAGGAAGTCCGCGTTCGTGTCCTGCATTCGGGCGTCGGTGCGATCACCGATACCGATGTGGGTCTCGCCGAGGCCTCCAAAGCCCCCGTCATCGGCTTCAACGTCCGTGCCAATGCGACCGCTCGGGCTTCGGCCACCCAGAAGGGTGTCGAGATCCGCTACTACTCGATCATCTACGACCTGGTGGATGACATCAAGAAAGCGGCCTCGGGTCTGCTTAAGGCCGAAGTGCGCGAAACCTTCATCGGCTATGCCAAGATCCTTGAAGTCTTCAAGGTCTCGGGCGTCGGCAAGGTCGCGGGCTGCCTTGTCACCGAAGGCGTGGCGCGGCGGTCGGCTGGCGTCCGGCTTCTGCGTGACGATGTGGTGATCCATGAGGGCACGCTGAAGACGCTGAAACGCTTCAAGGACGAGGTGAAGGAAGTCATCTCGGGCCAGGAATGCGGTATGGCCTTCGAGAACTACGACGACATTCGCCAGGGCGACGTCATCGAGATCTTCGAGCGCGAGGAAGTGCAGCGCAGCCTGGACTGATCCGAAACGCCTGACACAGAAGAAAGGGAGGGTTCGTCTTGAACCCTCCCTTTTGCTTTGCATAAGGACGATCAGCGTCGGGTCGGCCGAGATCAGCACGGCCGCGGCGGTCGCGCGCTTGGTTAACCGCATGGAAAGCAGAATCGGGCAGAACAAGGCATGAACAAACCTTGCCGAGGCTGCCATGCATTCCCTCATCACCGCAACGACGCTGCTGATCCTCTTTGTCTGGGCGCAGGATCAGGCGTCCGAATTGCCGGCCGGACTTTGGAGCATTCCCGGCTTCGAACTCAGCGAATAGCTCCCCCGCACAGTTGGCCGCCCGACGCCAAGGCAATCCGGTCACCCGACTTGGTTCCAGGACTGCCGCAAATGACAGGTGAAGGTGCCCTGCATCGCGGTCGGTTCAAGACTGACCATCATGAGCCTTGATTGGGGAACTTTACAGAAGAATGAAGTCGCACTACACTTCGTGTGAAGTGGAGACTTCAGTTGCCAAACGATCAGGACTCGCGGAAAACGCTTGGCATACGCCTTAAGGCGTTTCGCCAGGAGCGTAGATTGTCGCTCCGCGCTCTCGCTGAGCTGGTGGGCACGACAGCAAGTTATCAGAGCCAACTTGAGCGTGGCGTAACCGGCGCGGCAGTCTCAACACTGATGCGCATAGCCGACGCGCTTTCGATCTCGGTCGCGGACCTCTTCGAGGAGCGCAGTTCCTCAATGCATCGCGTGCTGCGCAAAAGCGAACGCTCGGCGCTGCCCCAGGCGGAAGGATACCGAAAGACGCTGCTCTCGCAGCCGCCAATCCGGGCCTATGAGGTCTATGTCGGAACCTTTGATCCTGGCGGATCGACAGGTTCTGAACAGTACACGCACGGCGATTCGCAGGAGATGATGCTGGTCCTCGCGGGCGAAGTGGAAATCACGCTTGGCACCGACCGGTTCGTCTTGGGGGAGGGGGATTGCATCGAGTACCGATCCTCGACCCCTCATCGGATCGCCAATGTCGGCGACCGCCAGGCCGAAGTGCAATGGATCATCTCGCCAGCAACATCCGCCAAGGCCGAGCTGGACAAATTTACAAGGAAAGCAGGACCATGACCCTCCCGACCGAGCTCGCCGCCTATCTGGCGAAACACCCGGAAACCCGATTTGTCGATGCGGTGCTCTATGACCTCTGCGGAACGGCCATTGGCAAACGGGTTCCCGTGCGGGACGCGGCAAAACTCTGGACTTCAGGGGTGGCCTTTTGCGCCGGGATCACGACGCTTGATGCGTTGGGAGCATGCTGGGATGTGAATGGGATCGGCTTCTCGGATGGCGATCCCGACGCAACTTCATACCCATTGCCGGGGACCCTGGTTCCGGTGACCTGGGCCGAACAGCCGACGGCACAAGTCCAGATCGCACCAGCTCCGCCCGAAGGGGCCGAAAGCTGGTGGTTTGATCCCCGCTCGCTTCTTGCAAGGATCGTGTCCCGGTTCGAGGAATTGGGTCTGAAGCCGGTCGTTGCTTGCGAGCTCGAGTTCTACCTCGTCGATCCGACACGCGATGCAACCGGCCGGGTGACGCCCGCCCGGCCTGTCCGGTCCGGCCGTGCCCCCGAGGCGCCACGGGTTCTGGCATTTGACAAGCTCGACGAATGGGCGGGCATCCTGGCCGAGATCGACGCGGCCTGCCAGGCGCAGGGAGTGCCGGCCGGTGCCGCCACAGCAGAATACGGTGGCGCGCAATTCGAGGTGAACCTCGGCCATGTCGACGACCCTGTCCTGGCTTGCGACCATGCATTGATGCTGCGACGGATCGTCAAGGGAGTGGCGAACCGACATGGCCTTGAGGCAACCTTCATGTCCAAGCCCTTCTCCGACCAGTCGGGATCGGGCCTGCATATCCATGCGTCGCTTGTCGATGCGGCCGGTCAAAACGTCTTTGACGAGACAACCGATGACGGTGATCGTCTGCTTGGTCAGGCCATCGCGGGCCTGCAGGCCACAACCTACGACGCAATGGCCTTCTTCGCGCCGAATCTGAATGCCTATCGCCGCTTTGCGCCAAACCAGTTTGTGCCGGTGAACACCTCCTGGGGGATCAACAACCGTTCCGTCTCGTTCCGGGTTCCGATGGGCGGTGGCAAGGCCCGCCGGATCGAGCACCGGATCGCCGGGGCCGATGCCAACCCCTATCTCGTCATGGCAGCGATGCTTGCCGGCTTCCACCACGGGCTTTCTAAACGCCTGACTCCAACGGACCCGTCGACCGGAAATGCGGGAGAAGAGGCGGATCCGGACATGCCGCTTCGTCTCTGGACGGCCCTGGACCGGTTGGAAGGGTCGGCGCTGATGGCCGAGTATTTCGGAACGCGCTACCCCGCTGCCTATGCCGCGATCAAACGGAGCGAGTTCGAAGCCTTCATGGCTGACGTGCTGCCGCGCGAACATGACTGGTACCTCTAGGGGTGATGGCGAAAACAGCAGTACCCATGGCGGAAACGGACGCATCTGGCCGCTGATAGAGGCCTAGAAGGATGCTGAAGTAGGGGGGTTGCTGTGCGCTATTCCGGATTTCGCGTGATTGCCGAGGCATTGACTGGCCACAAGGGCTGGAAGCCAGTCTGGCGGGATCCGGCACCGCAGGCCGAATATGACTATATCATCGTGGGCGGTGGCGGGCATGGCCTGGCAACCGCCTACTATCTGGCCAAGGAATTCGGCCAGGCGCGCATCGCCGTGCTTGAGAAGGGTTATCTTGGTGGCGGCAACGTCGGCCGCAATACCACGATCATTCGCTCGAACTACCTTCTGGATGGCAACGAGCCCTTCTACGAATTCTCGCTGAAGCTCTGGGAAGGGCTTGAGCAGGACTTCAACTACAACTCCATGGTCAGCCAGCGCGGGATCATCAACCTGATCCACACCGACGCGCAGCGCGATGCCGCAACAAGGCGCGGCAATGCGATGATCATGCATGGCGCCGATGCGCGGCTCCTCAACCGGGACGAAGTGCGCGCCATGTATCCCTGGCTCAACTTCGACAACGCCCGCTTCCCGATCAAGGCCGCACTGATGCAGCCCCGCGGCGGCACGGTGCGGCATGACGCCGTGGCCTGGGGTTATGCGCGGGGGGCCGACCAGCGCGGCGTCGACCTGATCCAGAACTGCGAAGTCACCGGCATGCGGATCGAGAACGGCCGCATCCGGGGCGTGGAGACCTCGCGAGGGTTCATAGGCGCGAAAAAGGTAGGCGTCGCGGTGGCGGGCTCATCTTCCAAGGTCATGGCCCATGCGGGAATGCGCCTGCCGATCGAGAGCCACGTCCTGCAAGCCTTTGTTTCCGAAGGGTTGAAGCCCCTGATCGACGGCGTGATGACCTTTGGCGCGGGGCACTTCTACGTCAGCCAGTCCGACAAGGGCGGTCTCGTCTTCGGGGGCGACATCGATGGCTACAATTCCTATGCCCAACGTGGCAACTTGCCCGTCATCGAGGATGTGGCCGAAGGCGGCATGGCCCTGATGCCCGCCATCGGGCGTGTGCGGCTGCTGCGGACCTGGGGCGGGATCATGGACATGTCGATGGATGGCTCGCCGATCATCGACAAGACGGGGATCGAAGGGCTCTATTTCAACGGCGGCTGGTGCTACGGCGGCTTCAAGGCGACCCCAGCCTCGGGCTGGGCGTTTGCCCACCTGCTGGCGAAGGACGAACCCCACAAGACTGCCACGGCCTATCGCTTCGACCGGTTCCTGAAAGGCCGGATTATCGATGAAAAGGGCCAAGGTGCCCAGCCGAACCTGCATTGAAGGCGAATACGAATGATCATTCACCATCCGATCCTCGGGCCCCGCGATGCGCAGGAATTCGTCTATCTGGGCGACGCGACCCTCATCGACCGGCCGGACGGCATGACTGCGGGTGTCGAAGCCTTCCACGACTATCTCTACAACCGCGACAACCCGGCGGGTGAGCATCGGGAACTCTGGTACCATGAACAGGGTGACCGCTCCTGGCTTGTCGTGACCC
Organism: Tabrizicola sp.; assembly: GCA_016792685.1. Lineage (GTDB taxonomy): Bacteria > Pseudomonadota > Alphaproteobacteria > Rhodobacterales > Rhodobacteraceae > Tabrizicola. The sequence continues at coordinate 17,098 of JAEULQ010000009.1, forward strand.
GCAATACCGTGACGCATGAGATCACCAAGGTCGAACTCGCCCGCGATGTCGCCCGCGCAAGGGGGCGGACCAAATGAGCCAGTCGCATCGCATTGACGCCAAGCTCGCTGGGGGTCAGATCGACCGCACCAGGACCCTGCGCTTCACCTTCGACGGCATCCCTTACCAGGGCCATCCCGGCGACACTCTGGCCTCGGCATTGCTGGCCAACGGCGTGCGTCTCATGGGTCGCAGCTTCAAGTATCACCGTCCGCGCGGACCTATCTCTGCAGGCTCGGAAGAGCCGAACGCGTTGGTCGAACTGCGGACCGGCGGGCGGCAAGAGCCGAATACGCGGGCGACGGTGGCCGAGCTCTATGACGGGCTGGAAGCGAACAGCCAGAACCGCTGGCCCTCGCTGCGCTTCGACGCGATGGGGATCAACGACAAGCTGTCGACCTTCTTCGCGGCCGGGTTCTATTACAAGACCTTCATGTGGCCCAAGTCCTTCTGGGAAAAGCTTTATGAGCCGATCATCCGTCGTGCCGCGGGCCTTGGCTCGGTCACGCGTGAGGAGGACCCGGACACCTATGACAAGGGCTTTCTGCACTGCGACCTCCTGGTCATCGGGGCTGGTCCGGCGGGGTTGATGGCAGCGCTGACGGCGGGTCGGGCGGGCAAGCGCGTGATCCTCGCGGACGAGGATTTCCGCATGGGCGGGCGGCTCAATGCCGAGACATTCGCAGTCGGTGACAGCCAGGGTGCGGACTGGGCAGCGGTTTCGGTCGCCGAACTGTCTGCAATGCCCAACGTCCGCCTGATGACCCGTACCACGGTTGTCGGCGCCTTCGACCACGGTATCTACAGCGCCGTCGAACGGGTGTCGGATCACCTTCTGACCCCGGCCGCTGGCAAGCCCAGGCAGGTCCTCTGGCGCATCTACACCGGCCACGCGATCCTTGCTGGCGGTGCCACAGAACGCCCCATCGCCTTCGAGAACAACGACCGCCCTGGCATCATGCTGGCGGGCGCCTTGCGGGCCTATGCCACCCGCTGGGGCGTCAAGGTCGGTGAGCGGATTGCGGTCTTCACGAACAACGACGACGGCCTGCGCACCGCCCTGGATCTTCAAGCCAAGGGTGTCGACGTTGTCGCCGTGATCGACAGCCGCGAAGGGGGCGACCTCCTCCCCGGCATCCGCCATCTGCGCGGAGCGGAGGTTATCGACAGCACAGGAAGCCTTGGACTGAAGTCCATCACTGTGCGTCAATCGAACGGCCGTTCGGAAACCATCGCTGTAGATGCGCTTGGGGTATCTGGTGGATGGAACCCGAATGTGAACATCCACTCACATCACCGTTCGCGCCCGGTCTATGACGCCAGCATTGCGGCATTCGTCCCTGGTCAAGACGGCCCGCAGGGCCTTCTTGTTGCAGGTGCCGCTACTGGGGCGATGTCCACTCATGCTGCGCTGAAGACGGGCCGCGACGCTGCAATGGCAGCGCTTGGGCTGGGGACCGGCCCCGATCTGCCGCAGGCCGAGGATGCGCCGGTCCGGATCACGCCACTCTGGCACGTCGGGCACGGCAAGGGTCGCGCCTGGATCGACCAGCAGAACGACGTCACAGTGAAGGACGTGAAACTGGCGAAGCAAGAGAACTTCACCAGCGTCGAGCACCTGAAGCGCTATACCACCCTTGGCATGGCGACCGACCAGGGCAAGACCGGCAACGTGATCGGTCTGGCCATCATGGCCGAACTCACCGGCCGGTCGATCCCGGAAACTGGCACGACGATCTACCGCCCGCCCTATACACCGGTCGCGATGGGAACCCTTGCCGGCCGGTCCAGAGGCAAGGAATTCAAGCCGTTCCGCCTGACGCCCTCCCACCACTGGGCCAAGGAACAGGGCGCGGTCTTCGTCGAGGTCGGCAACTGGCTGCGTACCCAATGGGTCCCCAAGGCAGGCGAAACAGAATGGCGGCAGTCCGTGGACCGAGAGGTCCTGGCGACCCGCAAGTCCGTCGGCATCTGCGACGTGACCACGCTTGGCAAGATCGACATCCAGGGCACGGACGCCGGGGCCTTCCTGGACCGGGTCTACGCCAATACCTTCTCTACCCTTCCGGTTGGCAAGTGCCGCTACGGGTTGATGCTGCGCGAGGATGGCATCGTCTTTGACGACGGCACCACGGCCCGAATGGGCGAGAACGAATACGTCATGACCACCACGACGGCCAATGCCGTGACGGTCTTCCGGCACCTCGAATTCTGCCGCCAGTGCCTCTGGCCCGAGATGGACGTCCAGCTCATCTCGACCACCGAAGCCTGGGCGCAGTTCTCGGTCGCGGGGCCGAACGCGCGGAAACTGTTGCAGAAGATCGTCGACCAGGACATCTCGGACGCAGCATTCCCCTACATGGGCGCGGGCAGCATCACCGTCTGTGGCGGCCTTCGTGCGCGGCTCTTCCGGATCAGCTTTTCGGGCGAACTGGCCTACGAAATCGCCGTCCCTACCCGCTATGGCGACGCGCTACTGCGCGAGATGCTGGCCAAGGGCGCGGAATACGACCCCATCGTCTATGGGACCGAGGCGCTTGGCGTCATGCGGATCGAGAAGGGCCATGTCGCGGGGGGGGAGCTAAACGGCCAGTCCACCGCGCTGAATATGGGTCTCGGCAAGATGGTGTCGAAAAAGAAGGACGCCATCGGCATGGTCCTGTCGCAGCGCGAAGGCCTGACCGAGGAGAGCGGCTACCGCCTTGTCGGCGTCAAGCCGGTGAACCCCGAGGCCAAGCTGACCGCAGGCAGCCATTTCCTGGAAACGGGTGCCGCCGCCGTGGCGGAGAACGACGGCGGCTGGCTGACGTCCAAGGTCTATTCCCCGCATCTCGGCTGTGACATCGCTCTGGGCTACCTCAAGGGCGGCGACAGGAAGATCGGCCAGCGAATGCGGATCGTGAACCTGCTTGCCGGCCTTGATACCGAAGTCGAGATCATCTCGCCTCACATGTTCGATCCGGAAGGAGAGCGCCTCCGTGGCTAGTTTGCAGGCAATGACCGCGCTCGGCGCGCACGGTGCGGCGGTCGTGGAAATCGGCCCCCTCAGGATCAGCGAGCGGCTAGACGTCGCGCTGGCATCAGTTGCGGCCAGACGCGGGCGGATGGCTGATCTGGCAAAAACGGCGAAGGCGGCAGGCATTCCCTTGCCCGAACCCGCGCGGCATCAGTCTGGCGAACCCTACAGCACTTTCTGGGTCGCACCCGAGATGTGGTTCGTCGAAGCGCCTTACAGCAGTCATGAGCTTATTGCCGACCTGCTGAAGACTGCGCTGGGCGACGCGGCTTCGGTCACCGAACAGACTGACGCCTGGGTCGTCTTCGACCTCGCGGCCCCGAACCTCTCCCCCGTGCTGGAACGCCTGTGCAACGTGGATTTCCAGGTTGTCGCCGAGGGGTACGCGACCCGCACGGTCATGGAACACCTGGGCGTCTACCTTATCAAGCGCGGTCCAGGTTCCGCGCGGATCTACGGCCCCCGGTCCAGTGCCGAAAGCCTGCTGCATGCTCTGGAGACTGCCGCTGCCGCAGCCTTCTAGGGTTAGGCTTGATACAAGGCATGTTTCCCGGTAGTGAAAACGCATGTACTGGTTTCACTGTGGGGTATTCGCATGTCAGACGGCGACGTCAGCCCATCGCTTCCACGCGGCAAGCCTGCTTTCGATCAGGACCCCCACCGCGTCCGTGAGATCACAGAACGCAACCTCGAAGCTGCCATCGGGCGCGAAGTGCGTAACTTCCGCCGCCAGCAGGGGATGACCGTCGCCGATCTGGCCAATGTCACCGGCCTTTCCATCGGGATGCTCTCGAAGATCGAGAATGGCAACACCTCGCCATCCCTGACCACTCTGCAGGTGCTGAGCCACGCCTTCTCGGTCCCGGTCACGGCCTTCTTCCGCAGCTATGAGGAACGGCGCGAGGCGCAGCATGTCCGCTCTGGTGAGCATGTTGAGATCGAACGCCGAGGCACCCGGGCCGGGCACCAGTACAACCTTTTGGGCCATATCGGATCGAACAACTCGGGCGTTGTGGTCGAGCCCTATATCATCACGCTTACCACCGAGAGTGACACTTTTCCCGCCTTCCAGCACGAGGGGCTGGAGCTTCTTTACATGCTTGAAGGCGAGGTCGACTATCGTCACGGTGACCAGGTCTATCCGTTGAAACCCGGCGACAGCCTGTTCTTCGACGCCGATGCGCCGCACGGGCCCGAGACGCTAGTCAAGCTTCCGGCGCGGTATCTGTCGGTGATCTCGTATCCGCAAGGCTGACATGTCCCTGATTGCCGATCTTGCTGCCATTGTCGGGGCGACAAATGTCCTGACCGGGGCTGACATGGCCCGCTATTCGCGGGACTGGATGGGTCGGTACGAAGGATCACCTGTCGCCGTCGTCCGCCCCGGCTCGACCGCCGAAGTCGCGGCATGCGTGAAGATTGCGGCCCGCCACGGCCTGCCCATCGTGCCGATTTCCGGCAATACCGGACTTGTCGGCGGCACGATGACCGTTGGCGGCCTTATGTTATCCTTGGAACGGATGAACCGCATCCGTGAGGTCTCGTCCGAAGCTCGCATCGTTGTGGCCGAGGCCGGTGTCATCCTCTCCCGCCTGCACGAGGCAGCAGAAGCGCAGGGCCTGTACTTTCCGCTGTGGTTCGGCGCGCGGGGCTCGGCGATGCTGGGTGGCGTTCTGTCCACGAACGCCGGCGGATCCAATGTCCTGCGTTATGGCTCGACCCGTGGGCTTTGCCTGGGGCTTGAGGTCGTTCTCGCCGATGGCCGCGTGCTGAACCTGATGTCCGCGCTTCACAAGGACAACTCTGGCTACGACCTGAAAGACCTTTTCATCGGCGCCGAGGGGACCTTGGGCATCATCACTGCCGCCGTGATGAAGCTCGTTCCCGCGCCGAAAGCCTATGCAACCGCCACGCTTGCGGCACGTTCGCTATCCGATGCCCTGGTGCTGCTCAACCGCATGCAAGAGGCAACCGGCGGCCGGGTCGAGGCCTTTGAATTCATGCCACGCACCTACTCCGAGCGCCTTCGCGAAGCGCGGCCTGACCTGGGACTTCCCTTTGATCACATACCCGACGTGACCATCCTGATCGAGGCTGCGACAACTGTTCCGCATGAAGCCGCCGCAGATGACAACGGGGAAATCCCGCTGGTGGCAAAGCTTGAAACCATTCTTGCCGACCTGATGGAAGACGGCCTTGTCACTGACGCTGTGGTTGCCCGCAATGAACAGCAGCGCAAGTCGATGTGGGCGCGACGCGAAGCGGCGGCCGAAATCGGCGTGGGCCTTCATCCCGAGGTCGACACGGATGTATGCCTGCCACTGGACAAGGTCGATGCCTTCCTTGTCGAGGCCATTCGCAGGCTCGAACTCCTTGATCCCGGAGCCCGAACGATAACGGTCGCACATCTGGGGGACGGAAACCTCCACTTCACCGCTTATCCGACCCGTGACGATCCCCGGCTGAAGGATCAGGTCATGACCGCGGTCGAGGATGTGGTCGCTGAATATGGCGGAAGCTTTTCGGCCGAGCATGGCGTGGGGCTGTCGAAGCTCAACTCCATGGCGCGGCGCAAGGACCCGGTTGCACTTGACGTCATGCGGGCGATCAAGACGGCACTCGATCCCGACAATCGCATGAACCCGGGAAAGGTCATCCCCGGCTGACCTTGTGCCCGCCCGGATCGCGCGATAGCGATAGCGCATGTCAGCCATCCGCCTTTGCGCAAGCGACCCGGCCCTGCGGGCCGCAGGTTTGGTGATCGCCTTGCAAGGCGCGGTCGTCTGCAGTTTCGGCCCGTATTTCTCGACCTTGGCCGTGAACGCCTATGGCTTTGGGGACAAGGGCTTCGCGATCCTGCTCGCCCTGTCATCGGTCGTCTCGGTCTCGGCCTCCATCACGGCAGGTATCCGGGCCGACCAGACATCCAACCGCAGACGGATAACCCTGGCGGCTGTCATGTCTTTGATCCTTGGGACATTCCTGATGACAGCGGTCCCAGGGCCCTGGGTATTCGCGGTGGCGGCGGCGATCCTTTTCCCGATCAGTGGCGTGACCTTCGGACAGGTCTTCGCCCTGGCACGGCTTGCGGCCACGCGTTACCCGGACGGCGAACGGGATGGAATTCTCGCCGTGATCAGGGCGCTTTTTGCGGCGCCATTCGTCGTGGTCCTGCCGCTCTGGTCAGTGGCGTTTTCGCATGGTCTTCAGGTCACGGCGATCTTTCCGATCGGGCTTGTCATGTCCGGTTGCATGCTTCTGGTGGTCATGCGGCTTTGGCCTGCCGACAGAAGCGTACCTTGGCAGGATCGGCCAAGCGGGCTGAGTTTCCGGGCAGCGTTGGCCGAGATGGGTCGGCCCAGACTTGCCGCACGGGTCGTCGCATTGGGCGCGGTCAATGCGGCTTCGACGGTCTATGTCGCGATCATCTCGCTGGTCATGGTGGCCGGGGTCGGGCGCGGGACCGCCGATGTGGCGCTTTATGTGGGATTGGTAGCGGGGCTCGAAGTCCCGTTCATGCTCATGCTGCCCAGCTTGACCCGAGGCATGGACCGAACCGGATTGATCGTTGCCGGCGCCGCGCTTTACGGAGTGCACGTTGGCCTCCTGCCCGTGCTTGCCGGGTCTGCGGCGGTCTGGTTCCTGATCCTGCCCGCAGCGGTAGGCGGCGCCATCATCCTTACCGTGCCGATAGCCTATTTGCAGGATCTACTGGCCGAGCGCCCAGGTGCGGGTGCATCGCTGCTGGCGGTCCAGCGGCTGGCTGGTGACGTGATCGCCGCTGGCTGCTTCGCGGCCGGGACGGCCGTTGCGGGATACGGCACGGTTGCTGTGATGGGTGTCCTCGTGGCCTTGGCCGGGGCAAGTGCACTCTGGTGGGCGGACCGGCGATAGGCATTGCGAAATCGGGACCGTTGCGGCATGAGGACCGCAAATTTCGGTCACGGAGATGAAGATGACGATCAGGTTCGGACTTCTGGGTGCGGGCCGCATTGGCAAGGTCCATGCGAAGGCCGTGACGGGCAATCCCGCTGCGGCACTGGTGGCGGTCTCTGACGCGATGCCGGAGGCAGCCAAGGCGATCGCTGACCAGTACGGCTGCGAGGTCCGCTCGATCGAGGCGATTGCTGCGGCCAAGGACGTGGATGCGGTCGTGATCTGCACACCGACCGACACCCATGCCGATCTGATCGAGCTCTTCGTGAAGGCCGGAAAGGCGGTCTTCTGCGAAAAGCCGATCGATCTGTCGCTGGATCGGGTGAAGGCCTGTCTTGCCGTCGTCCGCGCTCAGAAGGGCACGCTGATGGTGGGCTTCAACCGCCGCTTCGACCCGCATTTCCGCGCGGTCCGGGCCGAGATCGACAAGGGCACGGTCGGCGCGGTCGAGATGGTGGTAATCACCTCCCGCGATCCCGGCGCGCCGCCGGTCGACTACATCAAGCGTTCCGGTGGGATCTTCCGCGACATGACGATCCATGACTTCGATATGGCGCGGTTCCTGCTGGGTGAGGAGGTGACCGAGGTCTCGGCCATGGCCTCGGTCCTGGTCGATCCGGCGATCGGGACGGCGGGGGACAGCGATTCCGTGCAGGTGATGCTGCGGACCGGGTCGGGCAAGATGGCGGTGATCTCGAACTCGCGCCGGGCCACCTATGGCTACGACCAGCGGATCGAGGTGCATGGGTCGAAGGGCGCGGTCTCGGCCGAAAACCAGCGCCCCGTTTCGATCGAGGTCGCGACCGGGGCCGGCTATACCCGCCCGCCGCTGCATGACTTCTTCATGACCCGCTATACCGAGGCCTACGCGGCCGAGATCGCCGGGTTCATCGATGCCATGGCTGGAAAGGCAGCGGCGAGCCCTTCGGGGGAGGACGGCCTTCTGGCTCTGGCTCTGGCGGAGGCCGCGTTGAAGTCGGTGGCCGAGGGCCGGGTGGTGAAGGTCGCCGAAATTCTTTGAGGGTCCGGGGGAAAGCAGGGTGTCCAGCGTGGACACTCTGACGACCCGAACAATTCCAAAGGCTTGCCTGTGGGCAGTCAGGCTTTCTTAACCAATTGGCGGGTCAGTTTCCCGCTACGGTCCGCAGCTCCAGCTGCAGGATCGCAGGGCCCGGGCCTGAAGATTCGCCCTCATCGGTGAGGGCGATGGCGCCGCGTGTCGTTTCGCCGAACCCTGCCTCGGCCAGGGCATCGCCAATGGCCGTACCGCCGACCTCGCGCGTCAGGTCCAGTGCGTCCTGCGACAGATAGCTGAGGTCCTCGACAGGGCCTTGCGGTTTTGCCGGGGTGACGACAACAAGCACTCTTTCCTGACCCAGCACATCGGCCGAGATCTTGAAGAGGCCCTTCTTCAACTCGTCCCCCGGCTGCAACCGGCCGGCAAACCAATGGCTGATCGACCAGTCCGCGCCGACATAGAGCACATTCACGTCGACCGGTCCGTCACTGTTGTTGCGGGCCAGGACATGGACCTCGTCATCTGGCAGCAGCGTCGGGACCGGGGCAAACGGCAGGGGCCGCAACGTGCGGTCCTGGGGCGTGCGGGTCAGAAGCTCGACCTCGACCTCGGGGCTGCCATTGCCCATAGCCGCGCCGAGTTTCAGAAGGTTCTGCGCCCGGGCCATGGTGGTCAACGTATCGGCCAGTGTGGCCGCCAGTGTGGGCCCATCCTTGTCGCTGGTTGAGACTGACGGCGTGGAGGCCAACTCGTCATTCAGGCCGGTTGCAGGCAGGATCCAGATCGCGTCGGGGCGCGGGCTATCGGGCAGGACGGCAAGTCGAAGGTCGGCCTCTTCGCCTGCCTTGACGAAAGTGAGCCGAGGACCTGCGGCGCCGGTCAGATCCGACAGTGCGGCAAGAAGCGCATCGGCCGGGGCACTGCCTTCGGGGGGAAGTGCTACGGTCAGGGTGAAATCAAGTTCCGCGTCCATTTTGCGCACCGTTACGCCCTTGGGAAGCTCGGCGGGCAAAAGCTTGCCATCTTTCTCGACGGGTTGACCGGTCGCGGCAAAGGTTTCGACACCGGTCAGTTCGACATAGCCCAAGGCGGCCTCGTTGCCATCGGCGGCACTGGCCATTACGGCCAGCACCTCGCCCTCTGACAGGCCGTGAAGCGTTCCGGCCGGGATCGTGAACCCGGCCTCTGTCACATCTGCCTGCCATTGCGAGACCCGGGAGCCCCTGGTGCCGGCAAACGCCACTTGGTCGAGATCACCTTCAAACAATGGCGTCGATTTCGCGAGGTTCTTGACCGAGTAGCGTCGCAGCACTTCCTGCCCGATCTGGCCATAAGTAGCGCTGGGATATTCGGCGAGGACTTCCATCAGCGTCCAGGTGAATACACCCTGCGGTTTGCGACCCGGCTTGCCCTTGGGGAGGTTCTTCTCGGGGGTCACTTCATTGGTCTGGGCGGCGAAGAAGGCCACGAAGCTGCCGTCGCCCCCATCCACATCAAAGGGCGCCTCGGTCCCGTCGCGCGGATCGCCGATGGAGCGGGTCGCGGTCCCGACTGCGTCGGGGTCGATCCCCAGTGCCTCGGGCGGGAGCTGTCGGGTGCGGACCTCGTCGCCCGCCTCGACCGCGCGGGTGGCTGTGCCGGAATGACAGCTGTCGAAGACGGCCCAGACGTGCGCCCCCTTGGTGCGAAGCCCGTCGATCATCGCGCCAATCTCGTCATCGACGAGCGCATTCTCGACGGCGCCCACCTGATCGGACCACGGGCCGATATCGACGGGCAGGAAAAGCTCGTCCAGCCCGTCCAGTTCGGTCGCGGGGTCCAAAGCCGGGGCCTGAGTGCCGTGACCGGAGAAGTGCAGATAGACGAAGTCGCCGGGCTGGACCTTTGCGGTAAGATCGGCAAATGCCGCCCGGATCGCGGCCAAAGTCGGCGCCTTAGCCCCGGCGACGCCATCGGAGAGAAGCGTCACATGGTCGGACGGAAAGGGCACCGGGGCTTGGGTGGTCAGGTAGGTGGCCACCAGTTGCACATCGTTGGCCGGTCCCTTCAGCCACCAGCGTTCATCGAGGCTTGGGTACTGGTTCGCACCGATCAGAAGTGCGTAATTCTCGCGTGCCAGCGCTGGAAGCGCGGTCAGGATCAGGGCAGAGGCAAGAAGCGCGCGGAGCATCAGTTGGTCATCAGGGCATAGGAGGCCGAAGCGGGCCCCTTGTTTTCCACCTTCAGCGTGAAGCTGCCGGCTTGTGCCGGGGTCCAGCCGCAATAGGCGATATGCGAGATATCGGTATCGGAACAGACAAGCCGCCCCCGGTCGTCATAGACGGTGAGGTTGAGGTTGGTCGCGGCCTTGGCCTCGACATAGACTTCGGCATATTCGCCGCCACGGAATTCGATCGGCGGGTAGGTGTCGTTCCGCCCGTTTGTCAGCGAGCCGATGTTGTAGACCGGGCCGGAGGCCACGCCTTTCGTGGTCTCGGCGCGGATATCGTCGATCAGGCCCACAAGCGCCTCGTCCCCATCGGCAAGCGCCTCGGCGCTGGCGAGCATTTCTTCCCAGGACAGCGGTGTGCCTTCGCCCGGGGTCCCCTCGGTCGCGGCGCGATCAGTGGCCACCGGGGCCAGCGTCTTCCGCAGCCGGGCGGCGGAGAGGATGAGGAGCGGGTCGGACTGCTCGACCCCCATCGCGTAGAGGCGGGCCGAAAGCTCGGCCACCTTCACGGGCGAGGGGGTATCCGCCAGGGCGGGCAGGGCCAGGGTGGAAAGCAAGGCGGCAAGCAGGATACGGCGCATCGGGGGACTCGTATGGCTTTGTTGCGCCGAACATGCGGCGGGGCTTGCCCCCTGTAAATGCAAGATTTCTTTATGACGGCCTTTGTCATGTGCCTCAGCCCGAGGGTGCTGCTAGCAAGGCGGCAACGAGGCAGAACAAGGGTTTCAGAATGATGGCCGGACATCGGCGAGCAGGAAATGGGCGCAAGCGGAGACAACCGCTTCGCTTCATGGGCGAGGCTCTGGCGGCTTTGGCGGTCCTGGTGCTGGTTGCACTGGTAGGGCCGGCAGTGGCCTCGCCCCTCGATTCCGCGATGGAGAAGGTCTTCACGGTGAGAAGCGCAGATGCCGAGGACAGGTTTCTCGGCTCGGCCTTTCTTTGGGCGGACGGGACGGTTGCGGTGACGAATGCCCATGTCGTGGGCGAGGCAGGCGAAGTGCGGCTGGTGGCGCGCGACGGGACGGAAGAATCCGCACTGGTCATTGCGCGCGATCCGGTGCGGGATGTGGCGGTGATCTCGGTCAAGCCCGGGCGCAGAGGGCTGGACCTGGCGCCGGATGCGCCGCGGCTTGGGGATGAAGTCTTTGCGCTGGGGGCGCCGCTTGAGGTCGAATTCACCCTGACCGAGGGGCGGGTTTCGGCTCTGGCGCGGCAGGTGGATATCGCGGTGCCGCTCATGATGCTTCAGCATGATGCGGCGGTGAACCCGGGGTCCTCCGGCGGGCCGCTGGTGGACGGGCAGGGGCGACTTTTGGGGATGAACAGCCAGATCGCCGATGGCAGCCGGATGTTCGTGGGCATTGCCTATGCGATCTCGGCCGCCGATCTGGGGCGGATCGTTACCGGTCTCGTGGACGAAACGCTTCCGCCCTATCCGAAGCTCGGCCTGATTGCCCGTCCGGTGGACCATCAGGTGGCCGAGGCGCTGGGGGTTGAGCCGATGGGCCTTCTGGTCGACGGAGTCGCGGCGGACGGAATGGCGGAAGCGGCTGGGCTGCAGGCGGGGGATATCATCACGAAGGTCGCCGGGAAGACACTGGCGCATCCGGGCGATCTGGCCTTTGCGGTCGAGATGGCGAGCTCTTCGGGAGAAACGCGGATCGAGGTTCTGCGGGGCGGTCAGGCCGTGGAGCTGACGCTTGCGCTGGCGGCATTGGACCTGGAGGCAGAGGTGCTGCGGCAGGTCTCCTCCGGTGTGCCGCAGGTTGTTTCGGCCTACCGGCTTGCTGAGCTGGGGGTGGAACTGGATGCCGCGGGGGTGGTGCTGGCAGTCACTGACAACTCGCCCGCCCTCAACGCCGGGCTTGCCAAGGGTGACCGGATCCTGGCGGTGAATGGCGCGGCAGAGGACCTTTCAACCTATGAATTGACGACGCCCGCGCTGATCCTCGTGGAAGCGCCGGGCGGGGCGACGCGGCATATCCGGCTTGATCCCTGGGGGACGCAGGACGGGGTGCGGCCGGTCGGCGGGGCGAATGTGCTTGACCCGGACGTGGTGGTGTTTTGAATGAAAGCATGGGCATGGAAGAGCGCATCCTGATAGTCGAGGACGATGCCGAGACCGCCGCTGCCGTTCGGGCCGAGGTCGAGGCGCTGGGCTGTTCGGTCGATCACTGCACCACGCTGGAAGCTGGCATCGCGGCGGCTACTTCGACGCCTTACAGGGTCATCGTGCTTGACCGGATGCTGCCCGGCGGTGACGGGGTCGAGGCGATGGCCCGCATCCGGGCGGGCGGCTCGACCGCGCTGATCCTGATCCTTTCGGCCCTTGGCCGCGCGGCAAACCGGGTGGAGGGGCTGGAGAAAGGGGCGGATGACTACCTGCCGAAGCCCTTTGAACCGGACGAGCTCCGCGCCCGGCTGCGGGCCCTGCTCCGGCGAGGAACGATGCAGGTGCTGGACAACGACCTGCTGGCCTTTGGCGAGCTGGAAATCCGGCTGAAGGCCCGGACCGTGCATGTGAAGCGGACCCATGTCGCGGTCAGCCCAAAGGAGTTTGAGCTGATCACCTATTTCGCCCGCAATGCCGGGCAGGTCGTCACGCGAATGCAGCTTCTCGAAAACGTCTGGAACCTGCATTTCGACCCCGGGACCAATGTTGTCGATGTCCACGTCGGCCGCCTGCGTCGCAAGCTGGAAGAAGCCGGCTCGAACGCAATCCAGACTGCGCGGGGCGAGGGCTACATCTTCGCGCCCAAGGTCGCGCAGGGGTGACGCGGGCCCGGCCCGCCAACCGGCCCTGGGCGGCGCGGGCCACATTGCGTCTGGCGGCGCTCATGGCGCTGGCGGTGACCCTGCTGTCGCTGGGGGCGATGGCGCTGCAATATCGGCTGGTGGAAAACCGGATGATGGCGGCGCAGCAAAGCCTGCTGACGGCCGATCTGGACGGTTTCGGCGCCCTTTACGACCAGCGCCGGATCATCGCGCTGCGCCAGGCCATCGACTATCGCACAGCGGCGTCGACAGGCGAGGAGATACTCCTGCTCCTTGACCGCGAGGGCAAGGTGCTGGCGGGCACCCGGCCGGTCTGGCCCGAGGGTTTGGCGCCGACTGGTGACGGGTTCTCCATCGAAGGCGCGGTGATTTTCGAGGAAACGGGTCGCCGATGGCTGGCCGTCGCGCGGCAATTGCCGGGGGGCTTTTCGCTTCTGGTTGCGCGCTCTCTCGGCCCGGTGGACGACACACTGACGGCGATGCGACGTGGAATTCTGGGGCTGCTTTCCGCGATGCTGGTGGCGGGGGGGCTGGTCGGCTGGCTTGCCGCGCGCTCGGTCATGGGGCGGATCGGGCGGATCAACGACCTTGCCGACCGGGTGGCGGAAGGAGCGCTGGACGCGCGTCTGGCGGGCGATCGGTCGGAGGACGAATTCGGGCTTCTGGAGACCCATGTGCATGGGATGCTGGACCGGATCCAGAACCTGAACCGCGCGACACATCGCCTTTCTGACACGATCGCGCATGAGTTGCGGACGCCCCTGAACCGGGTGTTGCAGAAATTGTCGCGGATCGAAGGGCAGGAGGAACTGACCGCCGAACTGAAGGCCGAGATGCGGCAGGCAATCCGGATGTTCGACAGCCTGCTCGACATCAGCAGGGCCGAAGCGGATCAGGGCAGCGGCGGCGGGCTGGTGCCGGTGGACCTTTCGGCCGTGGCGTTGGAAGTCTGGGAGCTTTACGAACCGCTGGCCGAGGACAAGGGGCTTCTGACGGAGTCGCAGGTGGTGCCCGGACTTCAGGTGCTGGGGGACCGGAACCTGATCGCGCAGATGCTGTCGAACCTGATCGACAATGCGATCAAGTACTGCTCGGCGGGCGACCGGCTTTCCCTGCAGCTGAACGAAGCCGGGGACCGCCATCTGATGCGGGTGGCCGACACCGGGCCGGGACTGCCCGAGGATATCCGGGGCGAGGCGTTCGAGCGGTTTGTCCGCGCCGAACGTGACCGGGGGGTCAAGGGCCACGGCCTTGGCCTGGCCCTGGTGCGGGCGATCGCCGCCCGGCATGGCGCGCGGCTGGTGCTGCCAGAGGCGGCAAGTGGATTAACGCTTGAAATCCACTGGCCAAGGCTGCAGCACTCCGAGTGATCCCTGTTCCCGGTTCCCTGATGCGGTCTGCCCTTCTTCCCCTTCTGTTGCTTCTGGGTTGTGCCCCCTGGAACCAGCCGCAGAACCAGCCCCTGCAAGGCGAAAACGCGGCACTGGTCGATCCGGTGACCGCGGGCGACGGCGAGCTTTACATCGGCCTTGCCTTTTCCGGTGGGGGGATGCGGGCCACGTCCTTCGCCTATGGCATGTTGGAGGAATTGCGCGCTGCCGGGGTTGAAACCGGGACGCCGAACGGGCTTTTGGACAATGTGCGGCTTGTGTCGGGCGTCTCGGGCGGGTCGGTCATGGCAGCGCAACTGGGGCTTTACGGGCCGGAGGGCCTGCCCGGGTTCCGTGAGCGGTTCCTGATCACCGATGCCGAAGCCTATATGGTGACCTCGGGGTTGAACCCCCTGACGATCATCAAAGGTGTGGCCGGCGGCGTGAACGGGCGCGACACGTTCGGACGCTATCTCGACGACACACTCTTCAAGGGCGCGACCTTTGGCGATCTTCGGCGGCGCTCGCGGATCAAGACCTGGATCAACGCGACCGACATGGCGAACAACACGCCGTTCCTGTTCTCGCCCGAGACATTCAATGCGCTGTGTTCTGACCTGTCAAAAGTGCGCCTGTCCGAGGCGGTGGCGGCATCGGCGGCTTTTCCGCTGGTCTTCACCCCGATCGTGCTGGAAGCCCATCAGGGCAGGTGCGACTACCGTGAGCCCGACTGGCTGACCGCCGCGCGCTATAACCCCGAGGCGACGGCTGCCATGCGGGCCCATGCCCGGGCGCTGGAAAGCTACACGAACCCCGAAGAGGTGAAGTTCGTGAAGCTTCTGGATGGGGGCATCACCGACAATTTCGGGACCACGGGCCTCGCAGTGGAACGCGCCCGGGCGCAGGTGCCCTATGCGCCGCTGACGGCGGAAGAGGCGGTGAAGCTGAAGCGGATGCTGTTCCTGGTCGCCAATGCGGGGGTTGAGGAAGACTATGACTGGACAAGACGGGTCGAGGGTCCGGGCGGGGTGAACCTGGCGATGTCGATTGCGACCTCCGCCATGGCTGCGGCCTCGCGGTCGGGCTACGATTCGATGCGGGGGGAACTTCGGCTTTGGGAAAGCGAGCTCATCGAATGGCGCTGTGCGCTGCCGTTGGCTGAGGTGCGGCGGCTTTTGGGATCGACTGAAGGCTGGGACTGCAAGGACGTGAAGCTTTTCGTTGGCGAAGCGAGTTTCGCCAGCCTGCCAGCCACGATGCGGGACGAGTTGAACGCGGTGCCGACCCGGCTGAAACTGCCGACCGACCAGGTCGACATGGTCATCGAGGCGGGTCGCCTGGCCACGAGGATGACGCCGGAGTTCAACGGATTCCTTGCTTCGCTCACCGGGAATGACGTGGAAGGCCGGATCGAGGACGGCATCGCCTCGGGCGGGCGGCGCGTGGTGCCGCTCGGGAATTAGGCGTGGCTTTCCCGGAAAGGTGCCTCAACCTTCGTCTTTGACTATTCTCTCGTGGCGGCAGGATGACAAATCCGGTCACCTGGCCCTGCCGTACTTGTTCCGGGCCAACGCGGCGGTATCCTGCCCGCACCATGCGCCAAAGCCTTGCCCTCTTGCTGTCCACAACGGCCCTTTTCACCGCCACGGCCCAGGCCGAGGTGCGGGCGGTGCTGGTGGGGGTGGGCGATTATCTGACGCTTGACGCCGATCTCAAGGGACCGCCGAACGATGTCCGCCTCATGGCCGAGACGCTTGCCGCACGCGGCGTTGATCCCGGACAGATGACCGTTCTGACCGCCGACCCGATGGGTTTGCCGCAAGGTGTGGCGACAGGTGAACCGGTCCGGGACGAGATCCTGGCGGCGCTAGACCGGGCGGCCGGGGCATCGGTCAAGGGCGATACCCTGGTCTTCTATTTCTCGGGCCACGGCGCCCAGGCCCCGGACATGTCGGGGGACGAGGGCGGCGGCTATGACGAGATCCTTCTGCCAGCCGATGCCGCTGGCTGGAAGGGGGCGATCGGGGCTGTCGAAAACGCGATCCTGGATGACGAGCTGCAGGTCTGGGCGCAAGAGGCCCTAGGGCGCGGGGTCAAGGTCGTCGGGCTGATCGACGCCTGCCATTCCGCAACGGGCTTTCGCGCGCTGGGCGGACAGGGCGTCGCGCGGGTGGTCGATGAGGCGGTACTTGGCATTCCTGCCGATGTCGTGCCGATGGTAGGCGAGCCCGCTCCGCCCCGTAGCGGCGATTTCGTTTACCTCTATTCCTCACAGTCCGACCAGCGATCCTTTGAATACCCGCTGGCTGACGGGACGACCTGGCACGGCGAGTTTACCTTGCGGCTGGCCCAGACCCTGCGCGAGGCGCCCGAGGCAAGCTGGGCCCAGGTGCTGGCGGCCACGACCGAGGCCATGGCGCAAGGACCGGCCCGACAGATGCCAGAGGGCGAAGGCCCGCTGCTCAAGGCGCAGGTTTTCGGTCGGGGTACCGGTGATGCCCGCATGCGGGTCGAGGGCGGGACCCTGAAGGCCGGGCTCCTGGAGGGGCTGGCCAAGGGGGCCGAAGTTGCGCTTTATGCAGGCCCTGCCGGGGGCGAACCGCTGGCTGTCGTGACTTTGGCGGAAGTGACCGCCCGCGAATCGACTTTGGCTGGTCAGGTCCCGGAGGCGGCGGCATGGGCCGAACTGGTCTCTGCCCCACTGCCCGAGCCTCTCGCGCTCGCGGCCCCGGTCCGGGCTTCCCTGGCGGATGGGTTGGACTATGCCGCCTGGATCGCTGCTCTTCCAAGCGGAACCACCGCACCTGATCTGGTGCCAATCCTGACCGAAGGCACCGTCGCGCTGGCCGGAGCCGATGGAGTCCTGGACCCGGAAGGCCCCGGCTCCTCGCCCCGGATCCGGACGGAACCGGGCGAGACCCCGGCCGAGGCAGTGGAGCGGGTTTTGGAACAAGCCGCGCATGGGTTGCGGTTGCGCGAAGTTCTGGCGGGCGCCACTGGGCGCAGCCTGACCGGCAAGGCTGCCGTCACCGTGAGTATTGAGCGTCGCCCGGCCAATGGGTGCGGCGACGTGACGGCGGCGGAACCCTTCGATCCGGCGCAAGGCGTGGCACCTTGCGATCAGCTGTGGCTGACGCTGACCAACGCGGGCGGCAAGGCGCAGGATGTCTCGGTCCTCTATTTCGCGGCGGATTTCGAAGTGCAGCCGATCTGGCCCGCGCAGAACCTTGCGAACCGTCTTGCCCCCGGCGAAAGCGCCCGCGTGGGGCTGATGATCGAGGAGGGCAGCACGGCGGGACTTGAGGAAATCTGGGTCCTTGCCGTTCCCGTCGATCCCGATGCCCCCCGTGTGGACCTGACCCGCCTCGCCACGCCCACTATGACCCGCGCTTTTGGCGGGGCCTCTGACCCGATGAGCCTTTGGCTTGAAAGCCGGATGGAGCCCGACGCGGCAACCCGGGGCTTTACTTTGAAACCCGCGCCACTGAGCATGATCCGCCAGGTGGTGCGTCTGAACCCGAGGGCGTCTGCGCCCACACTGACCGAGGAGCCGTAGAATGACGTCAAGAGTTCTGACCGCTGCGACCGTGCTGGCCCTTTCCGCGATGTCGGTGCAGGCAGAAGAGAGTGGTGGTTTCGCCAAAGCCGGACCGGCGGTGACCGCGTCTCCCTTCGAATATGCCAGATCAGGCGCCAAGGCCGAGCGGGCAAAGGCTGCAGGCTCTGCCGGGGCCAAGGTGATCGGTGGCGAGGTTGCCGCCGAGGGGGCCTGGCCCTGGCAGGTGGCTCTCATTGTCGGCGGTGCACCAGTCGGAACCGACAGCCAGTTCTGCGGCGGGTCGATGGTACTTGATCGCTGGGTCCTGACGGCGGCGCATTGCATCCACATGGGGCAAGAAGACGGAAGCTATGCCGATCTCTGGCCTCAGGATGTCTCGGTCCTGGTGGGGACGAACAAACTTGCCCCGGGTCTTGGCGACCTGATCCCGGTGGAAGCGATCTTCCGGCATCCATCCTATTCCGGGACGCAATTCGACTTTGACATTGCCCTCATCAGGCTGGCCCGGACGCCGCAGGTGCCATTTCAGACCGTAGAGGTGCCCGATGCGGAATATGGCGATCTCTTGAACAAGCAGGGTGTGACGACCATCGTCACGGGCTGGGGCCTGCAGGAGGGCGCTGCGCCCTCGCCCGAATTGCGCCAGGCGGAGATCCAGGTTCTGGACCGCGAGCTTTGCAATACCGCGATGCTCGAAGCCCGGGCCGAGGATGCGGCCGGGGGCTTTGGCTATGCCGCGCAGACCCTGGGTGTTGCGGAACAGGATGCCTTTGCGATCTGGGATGAACTTCTTGCCCGCGCGCCGAAACCGGTCAGCGAGAACATGATCTGTTCGGGCACGTTCGAAGGCGGCAAGACCAGTTGCAACGGTGACAGTGGCGGCCCGCTGGTGGTTCCGCTGGAGGGAGGCGGTTACATCCAGGCCGGAATCGTCAGCTGGGGGCTGTCGGCGGCAAGCGGGCAGGGCTGCGAGGAAACGGCGCTGTTCTCGGCCTATACCGACATCTCGAAATTCGTGCCCTGGCTGAATCAGGTGATCGAGGCAAATCCGTAAGGCCGCCTCGTCGAGCACGAGTTGCTCGACGAGCGATACCAGCGAAAAGGCCCTCAGACTTGCGTCGAGGGCCCTTCGGCTGGGGTCAGTTGGTCATCAGATAGTAGCTGTTCCGCGACCCGCCCATGTTCTGCACCGTGACATAGAAGTAGCCGTCCCAGGCCGGGGTCCAGTCGCAGTAAAGCTTGTCGGACCAGCTGACGTCATAGCAGATCACATTGCCATTCTCGTCGGTCACGGCGACGTCGAGGTTCGTATCCCCGTCGCCCACGATTGCCACTTCGGCATAGGAATTGCCATAGAACGGGATTTCCCAGACATCGGTCTGGCCCGAGGGCAGGCGTGACAGCCATTCCACAGCACCGCCGATCCGACCGCGCGAGGTTTCGGTCATCGCATCCTCGATCAGGCCTTGCAGCGCCTCGTCATCGGCGGCCAGTTCCTTGGCCTTGGCAAACATCGCATCCGCCGTCACCGGGGCATCGGCGGCGCCTTCGTCTTCGGACGTGGCGCTGAAGAAGGTGGCCTTGGCGGCGGCGCGCGGGGTGCCGTCGTTCATCATCGGGGCGGGCGCCGCCGGAGCTGCCGGCGCGGCTTTCTTGCGCAGCGTCTCCTGGTCGCCCTCGGCGAAGGCAATCTTGGCCGGGTCAAGCGCGGCGGGCTCGGCTGAAGCCGCATCGACCGAGGCGGCGAGCTTGGCAGCAGCCAGCACAGTGACAGCATCACCCTGGGCGATACCCATGGCGTAAAGCTCTTGCGCCAGGCTCATCGTTGCGGCCCCTCCGGGCGCCGCCCCTTCGGCGGCAGGACCGACATTGGTGCCGGTCTTGTCCTGGGCCAGAGCGGGCAGGGTCAGCGCGGCCAGCGCAGTGGTGACAAGTGCGAGAGAAAGTCCTTTGAGCGTCATGTCGGCTCCTATCGGTTGACCGTCCCGGCATGGGAGGGAATGCATGATCTTCGCAGGGCCATGGGTCTTTGAGAAGACGGCAACCGATGACAAATGCGGTCATCCGACCTAGTTGCCGATCACGCGATAGCTGTTCCGGACTTCGCCCGGATTTGTCACTTCGACCGTGAAAAATCCGTTCCGAGCGGGGGTGAAGCGGCAGAGTGCGGGGTCCAGGCCCGGCGAGGCGGTGCAAAGGACCGTGCCCGCCTCGTCGGTGACCCGCAGGCCAAGGGGGGTGTCGCCGTCGCCGATGAGGCCGATCTCGGCCGGGACTTCGCCAAAGAGTGGCATCCGCCAGCTGTCGGTCTGACCGCCGCCAAGCTCGACATTGGCCACAGTTGCCGTCTCCAGCCGACCATGTGGCAGCTTGGCATCAAGCTCATAGACCAGGTCCTGCAAATCGGGATCCTCGCCGGCCAGGCCCTGGGCGACCGCGATGGCCTCTTGCCCGCCGGGGTCGGGCGCCGAGGCGCGGCCCTGCGGCTGATCTGCCGGGGCTTCGCCGCTTGTTGTCCGCTCCCAGCCGGTGGGCGCGCGCGGGGTCACGCTGCGGGCCAGCCGGATCGCGGCCAGAAGCAAGACAGTGTCGCCGTCGGTCATCGCCTGCAGGTAGGCCCGCTGAGCGAGGACCAACCGCGACGCTGCGCCCGGCCCGCCGGTCGGGCTGGCCGAAAGGTTCGGCGCCTCGGCCCAGGCGGGGGTGAGGCTGAGGGCAAGGATCAGGGCAGTTCTGTACATCAGGGCTTTCCGGGTTCTTCGAGACCTTGGCAAAGCCTGCCTGCGGGAACAAGTGCGGAAAGCTTTCCGCCCCTTCGGTTTCGCGGTAGGAGCGGGCAACGGAGGTGACCCATGCGCGAGATTCTGGACCGGCTCTTGGCCTTTGACACCGTGAGTTCCAGGCCGAACATCGCGCTGATGCATTATGTGAAGGGGCTCCTTGAAGGGGCGGGTCTGGCCGTGACGCTGGTTCCCGATGCCTCGGTCGGGAAGGCGAACCTTTACGCTTCGACCGAGCCCGAGGGGCAGGGGGGCGTCATGCTGTCCGGCCATACCGATGTAGTGCCGGTCGAGGGGCAGAACTGGACCAAGCCCCCCTTCGCGCTGACCGAAACCGATGGGCGCTATTACGGGCGCGGGGCGGCCGACATGAAAGGCTTCGTCGCCTGCGCGGTCGAGGCGATGCTGGAGGCCGCCCGACGCCCGCTGCAAGTGCCGCTGCATCTTGCACTGTCCTATGACGAGGAGATCGGCTGCATGGGGGTTCGGTCGCTGATCGACCTTCTGGAGAGCGCACCAGTGAAACCCCGGTTCTGCATCGTGGGCGAACCCACCGGCATGCAGGTTGCAACCGGTCACAAGGGCAAGGTGGCCTTGCGGGCGACCTGCACGGGCCGCGAGGGGCATTCGGCCCTGGCTCCCCTTGCGCTGAATGCCCTTCACCTGGCGGGGGATTTCCTGGGGGCGGTGCGGGCCCTTCAGGCCGAGGTCGCCGAGACGGGACTGCGCGATGGCGACTATGACGTGCCCTACACGACGCTGCATGTCGGCAAGATGTCGGGGGGGGTGCAGGTCAATATCGTGCCCAACCATGCGGTTCTGGATTTCGAGATCCGCTCGCTGGCCGGCGAAGATGTGGCGGGTCTGATCACCCGGCTGGAGGCCGAGGCGGAGCGGATCGTCGCCCCCCTGCGGGCCGAGTTCCCAGAGGCGGCGATCAAGGTTGAACGGCTTTGGGATTACCCGGGCCTTGGCACGCCTTCGGATGCCGAGGTGGTGCGTTTCGTGAAAGGGCTGACGGGGGCGAACGGGACGATGAAAGTGGCCTTCGGGACGGAAGGTGGACTTTTCGATCAGCGGCTGGGAGTTCCGACTGTGATCTGCGGGCCGGGGTCAATGGCCCAGGGGCACAAACCTGACGAATATGTCTCAGTCGAGCAGGTGGAGCGTTGCCGGGGGATGCTGGCGGCCCTGATCGGTCGACTTGAGACCGGCTGGTAGGGTTGCCCTGCCCGGCGGGACGATCCGGGCTGTGGACAAGGGCGTAGCGGCGCAGTCTTTGCGTGCGGTTATTGCAGGGCCTTCAGCCTTTCAGCCTCGGCTGCGCCGATGCGATAATGGCCAGTCATCGGATAGGCGAAGAGAATGTCCTCTTCCTTGGCGCCCGCGCCGATGTTGTGCAGGATGAGGGGCGTACCCTCGGAACTGCGGCGGTCGGACACGATACCGATATGAGAAAGGTTGCCGGGAAGCGTCCAGGTGATGATATCCCCTGGCAGATAGGGGGTTGGGCCTTCCTCCAGCGGAACCGCGGCCCCGATGCGGGCCAGCAGGGTCTGCAAGTTGGGCACCCTGCGGTGGTCGATGTTGCGGTCAGGGTGGTTGAGCCCCCAGAGCGACGGATAGGCCGCGAAATCGCTGGTCATGTCGCGGTTGACGGCCAGTTGCAGATCGATCCCCCAGCCGTCCCGCAAGGCCCGGATCACCACATCCGTGCAAACCCCTCGGTCACGCGGCAGGTCGCCGCCCGGGAAGGCAAGCGTCACATAGGCCGGATCGTAGGTCACGGTCACGCCGACCTGGTCGCGCGCAGCCGCGGTCAGGCGCGAGGGTTCAGACCCGGCAAAAGCCGGGCTGGCGAGGCTTAGGACGAGAAGCAGGGTTGAAGCACGCATCAGCAGAATCATGCGCCTTTCCCTGTCACAAGGCGAGTGGGGATTTCCGGCAATTCGACCGGGCTGGCACCTTTCCGCCGGGGTCGGTAAGAGAAGCGTGATGGCGATCACTCTGACCTCATTGGCCGATCTGGCGACACATGGCTTCGATGACATCATCGATGTCCGTGCGCCTGCGGAATTTGCCGAGGATCATCTGCCCGAAGCGATCTCGCTGCCGGTGCTGGATGACTTGGAGCGCGCGCAGGTCGGCACGATCTACAAGCAGGTCTCGCCCTTCACGGCCCGCAAGGTGGGTGCGGCGCTGGTGTCGAAGAACGCGGCGCGGCATCTTGAAGGGCCGCTGGCCGACAAACCCGGGGGGTGGCGGCCGCTGGTCTACTGCTGGCGTGGCGGGCAGCGGTCGGGGTCGTTCGCGACGATCCTGAGCCAGATCGGCTGGCGGGTCGAGACACTGGCGGGCGGCTACAAGACCTGGCGCGGCCTTGTGGTGCGCGAGGTCTACGACACGCCGGTCCGGGCACCGGTGGTCGTGCTGGATGGCAACACCGGGTCGGCAAAGACCGAGATCCTGAACCTGCTGCCCGGGTTCGGGGTGCAGGTGATCGACCTTGAGGGCCTGGCGCGGCACCGGGGGTCGCTCTTTGGTGCGGTCGGGCCGCAACCCTCGCAAAAGGCGTTCGAGGGCGCTCTGGCGCTGGCACTGGCCGGGCTGGACCCGACGCGGCCGGTGGTGGTCGAGGCGGAAAGCTCGAAGATCGGGAACTGCCGGTTGCCGCCCGAGATCTGGAAGGCGATGGTCGCGGCACCCCGCGTCGCGATTGCTGCATCGCGTGCGGCGCGGGCGCACTATCTGGCGCGAGCCTACGCTGACATGACTTCGGACCCGGACCGGCTTGCCGCTACCGTGCGGCTTTTGCGCCCGCTGCATCCGGCGGAGGTCATCGAGGAATGGCTGGCACTGGCAGCGGCGAAAGACCATGTCGCCCTGGCAGACAGCCTGATGGAACGGCACTATGATCCGCGTTACGGCAAGCACCGGGCGCGAATGGAAGTTCCTGTGGTCGAGATCGGGGCTGCGGACCTTGGCGAGAGCGCCCTGCCGGCGATCGCCGCCGAGGTCGCTGCGGCGGTTGGCCGAGTGTCGGGTGCCGGACGCGCATGACACCGGCTTTTCCCCAGGTGCGGGATCTTGTGCTGATCGGCGGCGGGCATGCCCATGCGCTGGTCTTGCGCATGTGGGGAATGAACCCCTTGCCGGGCACGCGGGTGACGCTGATCAATCCAGACCCCGTGGCGCCCTATACCGGAATGCTGCCGGGCCTTATCGCGGGCCACTATCGCCGCGAAGAGCTGATGATCGATCTGGTCCGGCTGGCGCGATTTGCGGGGGCGCGGCTGATCCTTGACCGGGTGACCGATATCGACCGTGACGCGAGGCTGGTTCGGCTTTCTGGTCGCGGGGACCTGCCCTATGACTATGCTTCGATCGACGTCGGGATCACTTCGGATCAGCCGGGCATTCCGGGGGCAGCGGCGCATGCCGTGGCGGCCAAGCCGCTTGGGACCTACGCGGCGGCCTGGGAGCGGTTCCTGGGCAGGGGACTGGCGGAGCCGCGAGTCGTCATCCTGGGGGCCGGACTTGCCGGTGTCGAACTCGCCCTTGCCTCGGCCCATGCCTTGCGCGACGCGGGGGCGCGGCCGCAGGTCAGTCTGATCGACACGGCGACCGGGTTTCTTCCAGCCTTGTCCCGGGCCGCAGCGGGGCGCTTGCGTGCGGCGCTTGGGGGAGCGGGAGTTGCGCTTCACCTTGGTGCCAGGGTCACCGGGATCGAGGCGCAGTCGGTCCGGCTGGCGACGGGCGAGGAGATTGCGACCGACTTCACGGTATTGGCCACCGGCGCGCGGCCGCAGGAGTGGATTGCCGGATTGGGGCTTGATCACGAGGCCGGGTTCCTCATCACGGATGACGCTCTGCGGACGTCGGACCCGCGGATCTTTGCCGTGGGCGACTGCGCCATGATCAAGGAAGAGCCGCGACCCAAGGCTGGGGTCTTTGCGGTCCGGGCGGCGCCGGTCCTGCATGCGAACCTGCGCAATGCGCTGTCGGGCCGCCCGCTGCGCCCCTTCCACCCGCAGCGGGATTATCTGAAGCTGGTCTCGCTGGGCGGCAAGTCGGCTTTGGCCGAGAAATGGGGGCTGGCCCTTGCCGGTCCAGCGCTTTGGCGGCTGAAAGACCGGATCGACCGCCGGTTCATGGACCGCTTCGCCACCTATCCCGAGATGCGCCAACCGGTACCGGGCGCAGAGGTGACGGAGGGGCTGCAGACGCTGATTGCGCAACGCCCGCTGTGCGGTGGGTGCGGGGCAAAGCTTGGCCCTGGCGTTCTCGCAACAGCGCTGGAGGGGCTGGCACCACCGAAGCGCCCCGAGGTCCTATCCGGGCCGGGTGACGATGCGGCGGTGCTTGCACGGGCGGGTGGTGTCCAGGTCATGACGACCGACCATCTTCGGGCCTTTTCCAACGACCCGGGGCTCGTCGCGCGCGTGGCAGCGCTTCATGCGCTGGGCGATGTCTGGGCAATGGGGGCCGAGCCGGAAGTGGCCTTGTCGCAGGTGATCCTGCCCCGCCTTGGTCCAGAGCTGCAGGCCCGCATGCTGGCCGAGATCATGGCCGCTGCGGCGGAGGTTTTCGGCGCCGCCGGGGCGGATGTCGTGGGTGGCCATTCCAGCGAGGGTACGGAACTGACGGTCGGGTTTACGGTGACCGGAACCGCTGCCAGGGCCATCGGCAAGGCCGGCGCCAAGCCCGGGGACGCGCTGATCCTGACAAAGCCGCTCGGCTCGGGGACGATCCTTGCTGCCGAAATGGCCGCCGCGACGGCGCCGGGCTTGCTTTTGGGCGAGGCCTGGGCGGCCTGCGTCGCCCGGATGCTGATCGCGCAGGGGTCTGCTGCACGGATCCTTGCGCCGGTGGCGCATGCCATGACCGATGTCACAGGATTTGGCCTGGCCGGGCACCTTCTGGAGATGCTTGAAGCCTCGGGTGTCGGGGCGACACTGACCTTGGCCGATGTTCCGTTGATGCCGGGGGCGCTGGAATTGGCCGAGGCCGGTCAGGGCTCGTCGCTGCTGCCGGCCAATCTTGCGGCGACAAGCTGGCGGGTCCATGACAATGGCGACCCAAGGGCCTTGTTGCTGGCCGATCCGCAGACCGCCGGCGGCCTTCTGGCCGCAGTGCCGCATGCAGCTGCAGCGGGGCTGGTCGCTGAGCTTAAGGCGGCAGGACATGACGCCGCGCTGATCGGCCGGGTCGTGGAGGGCGCGTCGGAAATCACGCTGGTCGCCTGATGGAGCCTGCCCTGGCCCTTTAAAGGCAACGGCTTGGCAACCTCCGCAGACCTTGGGATGGAAAGTGGCGGGGCCTCACCTGCGCATGTCGCGCCCGGGACAGACAGAACTCTTCGCACAGACTGAATTCGCAGCCATGCACCGTTCTCCCGCCCTTACAGGGATCCTTCTCGCCGCTGGCGGCTCGCTCATCTTTTCGGTGAACGATGTGGCCATCAAATTCCTGTCGGGCGGATATGCGCTGCATCAGGTGATCCTGATCCGGGCCTTTGTCGCCATGACCTTCATCCTGGGTGTCATCCATTTCTCGGAGCGCGGCTGGTCCCAGGTCGCAACCAGTCGGCCTGCGACGCATCTGATGCGCGTCGGGATCGTGATGGTGTCGAACGTGACCTTCTTTGTCGGCCTTGCCGCGATGCCCTTGGCCGATGCGGTGGCCGTGGCCTATGTCAGTCCGATCGTGATCACCCTGCTTTCGATCGTCTTCCTGGGTGAGAAGGTCGGCCCAAGGCGCTGGGCGGCAGTGATCGTAGGGATGGTCGGTGTCATTGTCATGCTGCGGCCGGGGGCCGGGGTGATCCAGCCTGCTGCGATCCTGGTTCTCGTCTCGGCGGTGCTTTATGCCGCAGGCAATCTGCTTGCCCGCCACATGGGTGGCACAGAAAGCGCTATGACCCTGTCGTTCTATGTCCAGAGCGGCTTCATCATCGTCAGTCTGGCGATGGGCTTTTGGGCAGGTGACGGGCATCTGGCAAGCGAAGGCTCGCTTTGGTCCTTCCTGTTCCGGCCCTGGATCTGGCCGCCGATGGCGGACTGGCCGATTTTTCTTGCGACGGGCCTTTCGGTCGGCATCGGCGGTCTGATGGTGACCCAGGCCTATCGCACGGTCGAGGCGGGGTTGATTGCACCGTTCGAATACATCGGGATGCCGGCAGCGATCTTCTGGGGGCTGGTCGTCTTCGGTACTTTCCCGGATGCGGTGTCCTGGCTGGGCATTGCGCTGATCTGTGGCTCGGGTCTTTATGTGATCTGGCGCGAAACAGTGCGGAAACGGGATTTGGATGCGTCCTGAGGCAGTCATCTTCGATATCGGCAATGTGCTGATGCACTGGCAGCCCGAGGCCTTCTACGACCGGGTGATCGGGGTCGAGCGCCGGCAGCGCCTGTTTTCCGAGGTCGATCTGCATCGGATGAACGAACTGGTCGACGCAGGCGGGCTCTTTCGCGAAACGATCTACGAATGGGCGGAACGCTTCCCGGCATGGGCCCCGGAAGTCCGCATGTGGTACGACCGCTGGATCGAGCTTGCCAGTCCGCGGATCGAGGGTTCGATCCGGTTGCTCAGGGCTTTGCGGACCAACGGAGTGCCGGTCTTCAGCCTGACCAACTTTGGCAGCCACTCCTACGAGGAGGCCCGCACCAAGCTGGACTTTCTTTCAGAATTCGACCGCGAATATGTATCGGGCAGGATGCAGGTCATGAAGCCTGATCCGCAGATCTTTGAGATGGTCGAGATTGACTGCGGAATTCCGGCAGGCCGGCTGCTGTTCACCGACGACAAGGCCGAAAACATCACCGCTGCTGCCCGAAGGGGCTGGCGGACGCATCAATTCGAAAGCTGGCAAGGCTTGGCTCGGCGTCTGGTCGCCGAAGCTTTGCTGACAGAGCAAGAGGCAGGACTATGAACATCGACATGATCCCTTTCGGCGCCGAAGCGCATCTGACCTGGTCGGGTCTCACTGCGGCGATCGAGGCCGGCCACAGGCTGCCCAGAGCAGACATCGCCGATCTGCTCTTGTACCGGGGAGAGGACACCCTGCTGGATCGCGGCGCCTGGATCGACGGGCTTGGGTCCCTGGTCAAGATCGGAACGATCGTGCCGGGCAATGCCGGGCGCGGGAAGCCGACGATCAACGGAATCGTCAACCTCTTCGATGACGTGACCGGCGAGCTGAAGGCGCTTCTGGATTTCCATCTGGTGACCAAGTGGAAGACTGCCGGAGACAGCCTCTTGTCTGCGACCCGTCTGGCGCGGAAGGACAGCCGGAACTTCCTGCTGGTGGGGGCGGGTGTCGTGGCGCGCTCGATGGTGCAGGCCTATTCCAGCGCCTTTCCGGATGCCCGCTTCTCGGTCTGGAGCCGTAGCCGAGCCACCGCCGAGGCGATGGGATTGCCGGTGGCGGATGACCTGGAAACGGCGGTCAAGGCTGCCGACGTCATCTGCTGCGCGACCATGGCTACCGCTCCGATCATCCGGGGCGAGTGGCTGCAGCCCGGTCAACACCTGGACCTGATCGGCGCCTACACGCCCGCCATGCGCGAAGTGGACGACACGGCAATGGCACGGGCGCGGGTCTTCGTGGACAGCCGCGCGACGACAGTCCACCACATCGGTGAACTGATCGACCCGATTGCATCGGGGGCGATCTCGGAAAGCGATGTGATAGCCGATTTCTACGATGACCCGGCACTGTTCAGCCGCCGGTCGGCGGACGAGATCACCATCGCCAAGAACGGCGGCGGGGCGCATCTTGACCTCATGACCGCGACCTACATCGCCAAGGCCTGGGCCAACCGCACGCGCTGAAGGAAGGACGCGCCGACCGACTTGGTGCAAATCCTAAAGACCCTGCCGCGCAAGGTTCCGTTGAAGTCGAAAGGCGAGGTTGAGGCGAAGCGCCGCTTCTGACCGGCCAAAGGATCGCTGCAACTGATGCGAAGGAGCTCGACCCACGCGCCCCGTTCTCGGTTATTGCACCGTCCCGCGGCAGCTTGAGACCGTTCAAGGGGCGCTGCAAGTTCGGGCCAGATTCTTTTCCCGAACAGCCCCCGCGCAGCGGTCGCATCGACCGCCTGTCCGAGAGCCAGGCGCATGGGGAGCACCGGATCGCACTCAAGTACCGCCAAGGCAGGTAGGCGGTCCAATACCAGTTTGAGAGTGCCGGTTATCAGCATTTCATGGAAGTTGATATCGACGAAGCCTTCTTCCGAAGCGACTTCTGCCTGCGTCTCCGGTTCGAGTTCAAGGACGCGCCTTGCGATGAACTGCGCGACGGGTTGTCCTTGCAGGGGGTCGTGGTCTTGCCGATCTCCGTGACGATTATGCTTTGTTCGCTGAACCATCACTTATGGGGATCGCTTGAGAGAGATCGCGGGGATCGAGTGGCATTTTCTGGGCGGTCAATTTGTCAGGCTCCATCTGTCGCAACGACATAGGCGACGCGCGCAGTGGCTCGTTTGTTTCGTTGTGGGGCTTCCAAGTTGAGCAGACACCGGACGACCTAATGAAGCCCGAACTGAGCCATCAATCGGCGGCGGAGAGCGACAAACTGCGCTTCGTTGCGTTCCCTTGGGCGAGGCAGGTCGATGTCGATAAGAAGCGGAGGGCTTCCTGTCCCTTTCGGCATCACCAGCACACGGTCGGCAAGGTAGATCGCTTCCTCCAGATCATGGGTAACCAGAACCATGGTCACCTTTTCTTCACGCCAGATCCGGGCAAGTTCCTCCTGCATGGTGAGCTTGGTCATCGCATCCAGCGCGCCCAGCGGTTCGTCGAGTAGAAGGATCTCTGGCTGTACCGTCAGTGCCCGGGCGATACCCACCCGCTGGGCCATGCCTCCCGAAAGCTGGCGCGGATAGGCGGTTTCGACGTCGGCGAGACCGACTAGGCGGATATAGTGTCGCGCGCGCGTCTCGGCCTCGATCGCAGTGTATCCTCGGACCTGCAGACCGAAACTGACGTTGCCCAGTACGGTCAGCCAGGGAAGCAGTCGGGGCTCCTGGAAGATGATTGCGCGCTCGGTGCCGACGCCCTCGACAGGGTGGCCGTCGATCAGCACCTCGCCGCGGTCGGGCGCTTCAAGCCCCGCCAAAACTCGCAGTAGCGTGGTCTTGCCGCAGCCAGAAGGGCCAACGATGGCCAGTGCCTCGCCACCACGAATGTCGAGAGACAGATTGCGCAGGACTTGCAAGGGCTGGCCGTTCAGCCGAAAGGATTTAGAGAGGTCACGCAAGGTGACCTCTCCGCGGCGGGTAGTTTGCACCACGCTCATTGTCCTGCCTTCAGTTGGTGACCGGGGCGTCGCCCGTCACATAAAGGATGTCCCTCGCCACCAGCTTGCCATTCGCAACCGCGCCCTGGCGTTCCAGAACGTCGATCCAGAACTGGATGTCACGTTCCACCGGCAGGCCTCCCTCGCGCACGCCATATCCCGCGAAATACTGCGCGACTTCGGCGTTCTCGCCCCGTTCGGCCAGGACGCGGGCGAAGATCGCTTTCGTTTCCTCAGGGTGTTCACGGGCGTAATCCAGCGCCTTGACCGAGCCTTCGACGAAGGCATTTGCTTCCTCGGGGTGGGCGAGGGTCCAGTCGCGGCGCAGGACGACGAAGCCGCCGGCAATTTCGCCCAGCACATCGGTGTCATCGAAGACCGCCCGCAGGCCGCCGTTCTGCAGCGCGGCGCCGGTGAATGTAGTCTGCCAGTAGCCAAAGGCAGAGATGTCGACCTGTCCCGAGCGCAGGACCTGTTCCAGCTGCGGCCCCGGCACGACGATCAGGTTGGCGCTGTCCTCGGGCAGACCCTTCTGGTGCAACGCCTCGCGCACGACATAGTCGAGGTGCGCGCCGAGCGTATTCACCGCAATTGTCTTGCCGACGATATCCTCGATGGATTTGATCGGGCTGTCCTCCAGCACATAGAAGATCGACTGCGCCTCGTCGTTGATGCCGTTCGACGGATAGGCCGCGACGAAGTCGTTTCCGGCGGCGATGGAGTTCAGGACGGCGGCCGTGGCGGCCGAGCCAAGCTCGACGCTGCCGCCCGCCAATGCCTCCAGCGAGGCCGGCCCGCCCTGGGCGTACCCGACGTTTTCCAGCGTGATGCCAGTGCCGTCGAAGTAACCCAGTTCAGCGGCTAGTTCATGGGCGGAAAGGCCGCCCTGGCTGGCAAGGTAGCGGATAGTCACATCGGCCCATGCCGGGGTGAGAGAGAGGCCGAGGGCCGTAGAGAGCGCAAGCGTGCGGAGAGAAATGGTCATGGTCGTTTCCTTTGGATGAGTGGGTTTAGTGGGAAAGGTCGGCCCAGCGGCACAGGCGTCGCTGCAGCGTGACGAGGGCGGCGTTGGCCGACAGGCCAAGGAGCGCGAGGAGCAGGATCGCCGCGAACATCTGCGGGATCTGGAAGTTGTACTGGGCGTTCATCACCTGGAACCCCAGGCCCTTGTTCGCCCCGATCATCTCGGCGGCGATCAGCAAGAGTAGAGCGGTGGTAGCCGACAAGCGCAGGCCGACGAAGATGGACGGCACGGAAGCGGGCAGGACAACGCGGCGGAAGATGGTAGCGCGAGAGGCACCGAAGGTCGTCGCCATCTCGATCAGCTTGCGGTCCACTTCCTTTACCCCGCCGATGGTGGCCAGAAGGATCGGGAACAGTGTCGCCCAGAAGATCACGAAGACCTTCGACGTCTCGCCGAGGCCGAGGAGCAGGATGAACACCGGATACAAGGCCAACGCCGAGGTCTGCCGAAAGAACTGCAGGATCGGGTCCAGCGCCTGTTCCACCGCGCGGATCTGGCCCATGAACAGGCCGAGCGGGATGCCAAGACCCACGGCAGCGGCAAAGGCAAGGCCGGAGCGTTGCAGGCTGATCGCGATGTCATCCAGAAGCGCGCCACCGGCAACGCCCGTCCATGTGGCGGCAAGGATCTTGTCCAGCGGCGGAAAGACGGTCGGGTTGATCCAACCGAAGCTTGAGCCGATTTGCCAGAAGACAAGAAACCCGACGAGCAAGCCGTAGCGGCGGGTGACCACGCTGGCGGCTGCAACCCCCCGGCGCAGCAGAGCTGCACCGGGAGGGGCTTCGACAGAGCCGCCGAGGGAGGTATCGATGGTCTGGAAGGTCATGGCATCACTCCGCAGCATGTGCTGCGCGCCGCGACAGCGCCCAGCGGGTTTCGGGGAAGGGGAGCCCTAGGTTCTCACGCAGGGTGCGACCTTCGTATTCGGTGCGGAACAGGCCCCGGCGCTGCAGTTCCGGGATCACCAGATCGACGAAATCGGTCAAACCAGTGGGCAGCCAGGGCGGCAGGATATTGAAGCCGTCGGCGCCTTCGTTCTGGAACCAGTCTTCCAGCACATCGACGATCTGCGCCGGCGTCCCGACGATGGTGAAATGCCCCCGCGCGCTGGCAACGTGCTGGTAAAGCTGGCGGATGGTGAAGCCGTTCTCATCCGCGATCTGGCGGATCAGCGCTTGACGCGACTTCATCCCTTCGGTCGGCTCCACCGGTGGCAGCGGGCCGTCAAGATCCACCCCCGTCAGGTCCAGCGTGCCCCCCGTGAGGCCCTTGATCAGGGCAATACCGTCCTCTTCCAGGATCAGGCCGGTCAGACGATCATACTTGTCGCGCGCCTCGGCTTCGGTACGGCCCACGAAGGGGGAGACGCCCGGCATGATCAGGATGTGGTCGGGGTTCCGTCCCAGGCCCCGCGCCCGGGCCTTGATGTCGCGATAGAACTCTTGCGCGGTGTCGAGCCGCTGGTGCGCGGTGAAGATCACCTCGGCCGTTGCTGCCGCAAGGCCTCGGCCGTCATCCGACTGTCCGGCCTGCACGATCACCGGATGGCCTTGGGCCGAGCGGCTGACGTTGAGCGGCCCCTTCACCTTGAAGTGCTCGCCCCGGTGGTCGGTGTAATGCACCTTCTCGGGGTCGAAGAACCGCCCGCTCTCCTTGTCGCGAAGGAAGGCGTCGTCCTCGAAGCTGTCCCATAGCTTCTTTACCACCTCGACATGCTCGGCAGCGCGGCGGTAGCGGAAGGCATGCGGGTGCTGTTGGTCCAAGTTGAAGTTGTGGGCGGCAGACTCGGTTGCCGTCGTCACCACGTTCCACCCGGCGCGACCGTCCGAGATCAGGTCAAGCGAGGCGAACTTGCGGGCGGTGTTGTAGGGCTCCTCGTAAGTGGTGGAGGCGGTAGAGATGAAGCCGAGATGCTTGGTCAGAGGTGCCAGGGCCGAGAACAGCGTGACGGGCTCAAAACCGGCCACCTTGGCGTTGCCACCCTCGATACCGCCGCCAAAGGCGATGGCCAGGCCATCGGCCAGGAAGTAGGCGTCGAAGAGGCCGCGTTCCGCCTCTTGCGCGAGCTTGACATGGAAGTCGAAGCTGGTGGCCCCGTCGGCGGGGCTGTCGGGGTGGCGCCAGGCTGCGATGTGCTGGCCACCGCCGGGAAGAAAGGCGCCAAGGCGGATTTTCCGGGTTGTGGTCATGGTCAGGGTCCTTTCGGGCATGGGAAAGCCGGTCCCGGCCCAGGGGGTCGGGGTGCTGGCATCGGTCGGAGAGGTTGGGTCAGGCGGGGGTCAGGCGGTGGGCGAAGTGTCCGGCCAGTTGGTCGACGGCCCGGTCGATCCTGGTCAGGACGGCGGGCGAGGCTGGCAGGTCGTCAATGAAGTCGGCTGGGCTGGCATAGATGCCTGTCGGAATCGTTGCCGCCTCGAAGAAGCCAAAGAGGGGCCGAAGCTGGTGCTCGATGACCAGTGCATGCTTTTCGCCCCCGCCGGTCGCAGTCAGGATGACCGACTTGGCCGCAAGGGCCGCAGGGTCGACGAGGTCGAAGAGATGCTTGAAAAGGCCGGTGTAGCTGCCCTTGTAGACCGGGCTGCCGACCACCAGCACATCCGCCGACAGAATGGTGGCCACGATGGCACCCGTCGTCGGATCAAGATCGTTCAGGGATGCGGCCAGACCGAGGCCCGGCTGCAGGTCGGTCAAGTCATAGGTCGCGGCGGTCGCGCCCAGCCGGGCGGCGCTGCGCGAGGCAACCAGTTCGACCAGGGTGCGGGTCTTCGAGGGGCGGCTCAGGCTTCCGGCAAGTCCGACGACACGAAGGGTCATGGCAGGCTCCAATTGACGATTCATCTTGTCGTGTAATCTGGCAGGATGTGGTGCTTCTGCCCATTCCAAAGGAGCAGCGGAAAAGGGAAGGAAACTGCTGTTGGCCGCAGGGTGGCCGGAACGCAAAGGCCCCGCTGCCGGTGGACAGCGGGGCCTTCGGTCGTATGCGTGGCGTTCAGGCGCTGATGAAGTCGCGCACGAAGGGGGTTGCGGGGCGCGCGCGGATGTCCTGCGGTTTGCCGATCTGTTCGATCTTTCCCATCGACATGACGACCACGAGGTCGGCCAGTTCCATAGCCTCGTCCTGATCGTGGGTGACGAAGACGGTGGTCAGGCCGGTAGTGTCGTGGATGTCGCGCAGGCCTTGGCGGAGTTCCTTGCGGACCTTTGCATCCAGCGCGCCGAAGGGTTCGTCCAGAAGCAGCATCCGGGGCTCGATGGCCAGGGCTCGGGCGAGCGCCACACGCTGCCTCTGTCCGCCGGAAAGCTGGCTGGGATAGCGCGCGCCGATGTCGGGAAGCTGTATCAGGTCGAGGAGCTTAGTCACCCGCCGCGCAATCTCGGCCTTCTGGGGTCGGGTCGCTCGGGGGCGGGCGTTCAGACCGTAGGCGATGTTGTCGAAGACGGTCATGTGGCGGAAGAGGGCGTAGCTTTGGAACACGAACCCCGCCCGGCGCTGTTGCACGGTCAGGCCGGTGGCGTCCTGCCCGTCGAACAGCACCCGACCCGAGGTCGGGTATTCAAGGCCGCCGAGGATGCGAAGAAGGGTGGTCTTGCCGGACCCCGAAGGCCCGAGTAGCGCCACCAGCGCACCCGATGGGATGGCAAGCGACACCGGATGCAGGGCGGCCGTCGCGCCGAACTGCTTGGAGATCTCGTCGATTTCGATGTGCATGGGAAACCTCAATGGCGGTGGGTTGCGGCCAGCTGGTCGGCGTGGCGCAGCTCGAGCAGGGTTTTCAGGACCAGGGTGACCAGCGCCAGCAGAGCCAGCACGGCGGCCAGAGTGAAGGCGGCGACCGACAGATATTCCTGGTAGAGCATCTCGATGGTCGTCGGAATCGTCGCCGTCTCGCCCCGGATCTTGCCGGAGACGACGGCCACGGCCCCGAACTCGCCCATCGCGCGGGCGTTGCAGAGGAGGACGCCGTAGAGAAGCGCCCAGCGGATGTTGGGCAGCGTCACGGTCCAGAACACCCGCCAGCCACCCGCGCCCAGGGTGAGTGCGGCCTCTTCCTCGGCCCGGCCCTGTTCGATCATCACCGGGATCAGTTCGCGCGCAACGAAGGGGAAGGTCACGAACATGGTGGCCAGGATGATGCCAGGCATCGCAAAGACGATGGGGTAGCCGTTGCCCACCAGCCAGGCGCCGATGGCCGAATTCGCTCCGAAGGTCAGAACGATGCAGAGGCCCGCGACCACGGGAGACACGCTGAAGGGCAGGTCGATCAGCGTGATCAGGAAAGCTTTCCCTCGGAAATCGAACTTGGTGATGAACCAAGCCGCGGCCACGCCAAAGATGGCATTCAGCGGCACCGAGATCGCGGCAATGGTCAGAGTCAACTTGATCGCCGCCCAGGCGTCCTTGTGGGTCAGGCTTTCCAGCGCAGCGCCGATGCCGACGCGCAGGGCCTCGACGAAGACAGCGACCAGGGGGGCGAGGACCAGAATCGCGAGGCCCGTCGCCGCCAACCCGATCAGGATGCGGCGGGCCAGCGGGGTCTCTTCGGTGGCAGGACGGAAGGTTGCGTCAGACATGGCCAATCCTCCGGCGGCTCCAGACCTGGATCAGGTTGATGACCAGCAGCATGGCAAAGCTGATCAGCAACATCGCAATGCCGATGGCGGCGGCCGAGTCGTAGTCGAACTCTTCCAGCTGGATGATGATGAGAAGCGGCGCGATTTCGGTCACGAGCGGGATGTTCCCGGCGATGAAGATGACCGAGCCGTATTCTCCGACCGCCCGCGCCAGTGCGAGCGCGAAGCCGGTCAGCGCCGCGGGCAGCAGCATCGGCAGGATGACATGGCGGATCGTGTGCAGCCGGGTCGCTCCGAGTGTGGCCGAGGCTTCCTCGACCTCACGCTCGATCTCCTCGATCACCGGCTGGACAGTGCGGGCGACGAAGGGGAGGCCGACGAAGATCAACGCGATCAGGATGCCCCATTGCGTGTAAGCGATCTTCCAGCCGATCTCTGCCGCCAGCGCGCCGAAAGCCCCGTTCGGGGCGTAGAGCGCGGTCAACGAGATGCCGGCGACGGCGGTGGGCAGGGCGAAGGGTAGGTCGACTGCAGCGTCCAGGAGGCGGCGGCCTGGGAAGCGGTAGCGGACCAGAACCCAGGCCAGGAGGACCCCGAAGACCAGGTTGAACAATGCGGCAATCAGCGACAGGCGGAACGACAGGAACAGCGCCGACCAGACCCGTTCACGGTTCACCGTTTCCCATATCCCCGCCAAACCGTAGTTGGCGCCCTTCAGAAGAAGGGCGCCGATCGGGATCAGGACGACGAGCGACAGCATCGTCAGGGTGATCCCCATGCTCAGCCCAAGGCCAGGCATGGGGGAGCGGTTCAGCATCGGCCTCATTTCGGCACGTAGATCTGGTCGAAGATCCCGCCGTCACCGAAGTGTTCCGGCTGAACCTTGGCCCAGCCGCCGAAGCTGGCGATGTCCACGAGTTCCAGCTTGGGGAAGCGGGCGACATCTTCTGGCGCGGCCTTAGAGGTATCCCAGCCACGGTAGAAGTTCTTGAAGGCAATCGCCTGGCCTTCCGGCGAATAGAGGAAGTTCAGGTAAGCCTCGGCCAGCTTGCGCTGTTCGTCGGTCTTGATGTTGCCCTCGACCAACGCGACCGGAGGTTCGGCCAGAACCGAGACGGAGGGAACGACGATGTCGAACTGATCCTCGCCGATTTCCTTCAGCGCGAGGTAGGCCTCGTTCTCCCAGGCCAGGAGGACGTCGCCGATCCCGCGTTGCGCGAAG
The DNA here is from genome assembly GCA_016792685.1 of Tabrizicola sp. Lineage (GTDB taxonomy): Bacteria > Pseudomonadota > Alphaproteobacteria > Rhodobacterales > Rhodobacteraceae > Tabrizicola. The sequence continues at coordinate 53,916 of JAEULQ010000009.1, forward strand.
GTCGTGGTCGAGCCGCGCGCTCCCTGGTCCAGGACGGGGACGTTCTTGTAGAGGGCTCCGACGAACTCCTTCGGATCCTTGCCGTTCTTCTCGGCCCAGGCCCAGGCGGCCAGGTAGTTCCATCGCGCCCCACCACTTGTCTTGGGGTTTGGTGTGATCACCTGAACGCCGTCAGCCACCAGATCACCCCAGTCCTTGATGCCCTTGGGGTTCCCCTCGCGCACCAGGAAGACGATGGTCGAGGTATAAGGCGATGAGTTGTGCGGCAGCTTCGTCTGCCAGTCCTTGGGCAGTTTGCCCGCCTCGGCAATCTTGTCGATGTCAGAGGCGAGGGCCAGCGTCACCACCTGCGCCTCCAGGCCGTCGATCACGGCACGCGCCTGGGACCCGGACCCGCCGTGGCTGACCTCGATTTCGGGCGCCGCGTTGCCCTGCGCGGTCCAGTAGGCGGTGAATGCCTCGTTGATCTCGCGGTAAAGCTCGCGGGTCGGGTCGTAGCTGACGTTGAGGAGCGACTCGGCCTGGACCTGGGCGGGGGAGACGCCCAGGCCCAGAGCCACCAGCGCCGCCCCAGCCACAAGGCTGCGCAGGCGGCTTACCGGCCAGCCGGTCAGGCGACGAAGCCCGTCGGCGATAGTGATGCGGCCGTCAGGATGAGCGGCGGTCACCGAACCTTGAGCCGAGATCGACCCGGCAAGCGTGATGGTGGCGAACATGGTATTCTCCTTGATGGTCGGAATGGGACGGTAGGGCATCAGGCCCAGGATGGTCTGTGGCAGGGTGGGCGGTGTCATTCGGCACCCCCGATCGGCTCGATCCGGGCCTCCCAGACGCCGGCGTCGCGGCCGGACAGAAGTTCTGCCACTGCCTCGGTCGGGTTCTTGGTGAAAAGGACCAGCGGGCTGCCATTGACCCGATGGGTCAAGCCGGTGCGCCGGTCCACCAAGCGGACGGCGCAGGCTTGGCGAAGCGGGTTGGCCATGGCGGTCAGCGCCTGATCGGCAAGACTGCGGGGGAACGCGGCTGCGGTCATCGTCCATCTCCTTCGCTTGGTGGGCCGGGCGAAGTGCCCTGCCGATGCCTAAATAACGACAGAGGTGGTCGAGTATTGCAAAGGAAAATTCACGCCAAACTTAGTCGTGATTATAGAATGAAATTCTCTGCGCTCGCCCTGGCGGATGGCTGGGCAGCGGGAAGAATCTTCAGCCAGGGAAGGAACTTGGTGTCTACCGGGCCGCGCCCATGACCTGGTCGGCCACCGCGCCGGAGCGCAACATGTCTTCAAGCGTCAGTGAGTCGATGATCACCAGGTAGGACCAGAACACCTCGGCAAAGACCTTGCGGATTCGGCATGTGGCCTCGTCCGTGCAATCTTCGCAGCGCTGATAGGCCCGCCGCGACAGGCAGGGCAGAGGCGCGATCGGCCCGTCGATGGTGCGCAAAAGTTCCGAGATCGAAATCTCGGCAGGCCGCTTCAACAGGCTGTAACCCCCTGACCTGCCCCGGATCGAGGCGATCACGCCCGCGTTGCGCACTTCAAGCAGAATATGCTCCAGGAACCGCTTCGGCGTGCCCGAGCGCTTGGCAATCTCTTCAATGGTCAACGCCTGCGGCTGCTCTTTCGCAGCCTCGTCGCCGAGGACCAGAAGCGCTTTCAGTGCATACTTCATCTTTTGCGTGATCATGCGCGGAGGCTACGCCCAGAAATGACGAGAATCAACATCGTGATTCTCTTGGGCCAGGCCAAATCCGCACGACGCACCCCGAAGAATCAGGCGCGAAAGCCAAGAAAAACAGCGCCCAATAGATATACGATAAACACAGTAGACATTTTCGTGATTTGCGTCATCCTTTTCGGGTGCCCCGTCCAAAAGGAAGCTCAATGACCGACCTGGACCTCATCGACCGCAAGATCGTCGCCGAGCTGATGCGTGACGCAACGATGCCTATCGCCCAGATCGCCGACAAGGCGGGCTTGTCGCAAACCCCGGCGTGGAAACGCATCCAGAAGCTTGAGACCTCTGGGGTCCTTACCGCCCGCGTTGCGCTGGCCGATCCAGCAAAACTCGGCTTCGGCCTGACCGTCTTTGTCGGCATCGAGGCGCCCGACCATTCCTCGGATTGGCGCGAAGCCTTTGCCCGCGCTGTGGAGGGCATTCCCGAGATCATGGAGGTCTACCGCATGGCCGGAGAACTGGACTACCTGCTCCGGGTCTCAGTGTCAGACATGGCCGCCTATGTCGCCCTTTACAAAAGGCTCACCGATACGGTGCCGATCAAGAATGTGACCAGCCACTTCGCGATGGAGCGGATGAAATACACTACGGCCTATCCGGTCGACACACGGAACCGCTAAGAGAACCATCTTCTCTTCCAGGGCGGGTCTTTGGAATCCAAAATCACGACAAAACTGATAGAATTAAAGCATCGCAGAGTTGTCCGGACAAGGAGACGCACCATGACCAAGACCCTGATCGTTCCCGGCCTGGATGGCTCGCCTGCGCCGCACTGGCAGAATTGGTGGGCCGCAACCGACCCGCGTGCGTTGATGGTCGACCTATCTGATCCCGCGCGTCCCTCCCCTACGGTGTGGGAGGCAGAGCTCGCTTCGACTATCCTGCACCACCCGAACTGTGTTCTGGTCGGTCATTCGTTGGGGGCCGTCCTTATCGCACGCATCCTGACCAAGTGGCCCCAGTTGAAGGTACGGGCTGCAATGCTTGTGGCGCCGGCCGAGACGAAGGGAAGCGACCGCATCGGCCATTTCGGCCAGATCCCCGAACGTCCGCTTGGCGTGCCCGCGCGCCTCGTCGCCAGTCGAAACGATCCCTGGATGTCCTTTTCTCGTGCAGACAAATTGGCCCAAAGCTGGGAGGCCGTCCTCGTCGACCTTGGCCATGCAGGACACATCAATGTCGCCTCGGGATTTGGTCCTTGGCCAGCCGGCAAGTGGTTGCGGGACGACTTGCTTGGAGTCGCTCCGATACTTCGTGGCGTTGCCCCTGCGCAAAAGGTGGCCCAGGTATGACCCGCCTCTTCCGTCGACCCGGTTCCCAGATTGCAGGCTGGATCTCCCTTTGCGCCTTCGCAGCGGCCTATCTGTCCACGCTGGCTCTCGTTCTCGTTCCAGGCCTGGTGGCGGGCAGCCCCTAGGGCACCTCTTTAGGGTATCTTTGCAGCGACAGTATCGGGTCGAGGCTGCTATGGATCACTCTAGGCACCCATCGCGGCCAAGCCTATGAGCTGAACATGAAGGGTTTCTGCTCCGCTATGACGCCAGCGAACTCCTGTCGCTGGATTTCACTTCACTCCCAACAACTTGATCTGTTTGTCACCCCCCGAAAGCACTCCGATTGCAGGATTTCCATTCTGTCTCACCGAACTAGGGAAGACACCCAATCTGAGTCTCTGGCGTCTTAGACCTTCCCGGATCTCCAAGCTTGATGCTGTGTGGCATCCTGCCTGCGCAACGGCGCAAGAATGGTACCGCCCGCATCATCGAATGTTTGGTGCTATGACGCCTTCTCCTAAGGATCAGGCATTGCCTTAAGCTCATCAACCTAACCGTCCGACCCAGACACAGAATGACGGGAACGACATGTCATCCATCATTTCAGGTTCGACCTTTCACCGAACGAGCGAACGTGAGGCATTAGCACGACGGAAGTTCACGACCCTTCGTCGGCTCCAGACGGTGAAGAGGAACGGGGAAGTGTGCCATGGCACCGAAGAGACTTAGCTCTAAGAATAATGATTTTTCGGGAATTTTTGGTCGGAGCGAGAGGATTCGAACCTCCGACCCCCTGCTCCCGAAGCAGGTGCGCTACCAGACTGCGCTACGCTCCGACCGATGCCGCGGGGGTTACCCCGTCCGCAGCGCTTTGGCAAGGGGCCTCACGCCTGATCTCCACCACGATCGAAGCGCTTGAGCCAGCTTGAGATCCGGGGCAGCGTTCCGACATCCATGCGCGAGCGGCTTTCCAGGACCGGGCGGTTCTGGCTGACCGAGGGCGTTCCTTCGCGCAACACGATGTAGATGCCCGAGGCGATGATCACGGCAGAGCCGACTGCGGTGTAAAGGTCGACCGACTCGTCAAAGAAAAGCCAGCCGTAGAGTGCCGCCCAGATGATCTGGGAATACTGCATCGGCGCCACGATGACCGCGGGGGCCATCCGGTAGGCCGCGATGATCGCGAGGGCGCCCAGCATTCCCAGAAACGCCATGACTCCGGTCAGGCCAAGGTGGCTGACAGGCATCGGCTGGTAGACGAAGGGCATCATTGCGCCCATCGCGAAGAAGGTCAGGACCATGGGGTAAAGCATGAGGACGACCGAACGTTCCTCGGACCCGATCTTGCGGACGATCACACTGGTCAGCGCGCCGGTAATCGCGGCACCCAGTGCGGCGATATGGCCGATGGTGAAACCCTCTCCGCCGCCCGGACGAAGCACAACCAGGACGCCGAGAAGCCCCACGATCACGGCAATTCCACGCCGGATGCCAACCTTTTCCCCCAGCATGGGTATGGCCATCAGCGTGATCAGAAGCGGCATTGCGAAGAAGATCGCGTAGCACTGCGCCAATGGCAGTTGCGAAAAGGCAAAGAACCCCATCACGCCGGTCGTCACCGCCGACACCGAGCGCAGCGCCGTCCACCAGGGATGCCGGGGGATCAAGGTCGCATCACGCCGGTCGCCCATCATCATCAAAGTGACCAGGGGAAAGCCCATCAGGCCGGAGAAGAACATGATCTGGAAGGAGGTGTAGGATTCCCCCAGCAGCTTCACCACGACGTCGTGGGTCGCATAGGCCCCGAAAGCGGCCAGCGACAGAAGCGCCCCGCGAAGGTTGGAATGCATGATGGTCGGTCCGCGCTGGCACGCGACAGAGGATCGCGGCTGATTGCGCTATCATCATCGCGCGGATTGGCGTCGGCCACAAGAGCGACCGACGGAAACCTGCGTGGAATTCAGGCCTGCGGGCGACCGCGGCGCAGCCGGCCGAAAAGCCAGATGACCGGAACTGCCAGAAGGAAACCGAACTTCTTCAATAGGGCGATGGCGACGGCGATCAGCCCAACCTGGGCCGCACCACCGCCCAGAAGGCTGCTGAGGCCGCCTTCGGCCACGGCGTCCACGCCGGGGATATAGTCTTCGTAACGGTTGCCTTCGGCAAGACCGACAAGCTTGACGAGGTCGGGCAGGGCGGCGTCAACCTCGCTGGCATGTTCGGCCACGCCGATCACGTTCAGGTTCACGAAGCCATGCCGCGACAGGACCCAGGCATTGGCGTTGAGGTGTTTGAAACTCTCGCCCGGGGTTTCAAGCAGGAGCGCGAATTTGAGGGCGTGGGCGACCAGATCGTAGCCAGGTGTCCCGACCAGGCCAACGGTGACCAGTTCGGGAATCCCGGCCTCGCGCCGCTGCCGGTTCAATTCGGGCTCTTCGCTCTTTCGGCGTTCGAGGATCGCGTTGTAATCCATCGCCCCCGCTTCTTCGTCGGAAATGTGCCCGTCCTCGAAATAGAACACCGCGACGGACCAGGCCCCATCCAGTGGCGAAGTGCCGGACCGGAACACGAGAGCCTGCAGCGTCGGGTCCGGCAGGTTCTGCCAGAGCGTCTCCATCACCCAGCGCGCGTCCGGACCACGCAGGGCATAGTACTTGTCGCCAAGGTTCAGGTCATACTCACCCTCGCCCATGTTCAGGACGCCACGATGAACCTCCAGCGCGCCGAAGGGGCCGGCGAGGGTCGGTTCCAGCCAATCGCTGTAAGAGGGGAACACATCCTTCATGGTTTCGGCCAGCAGCGGGGCCGAGGCAAAGGTGAGGGCCAGCGAAACGAGAAGTGCCCGGATGCGCGCGCGGGTATGCGTCATGAAATGTGCCTCCGAAACAGAATACGGACAAATCATAGGCCCGACGTCCGTGGTCGTGCAACCGCGCGTTATCTGATGCTGCTTTGATCGCTTGGCAGGCGAGCCTGCCTGTCACCCGGGCTGTCGGCCTTGGCAGGCGACAACCAGCACTCCCGCGATAGCGATGATCATCATCCCAAGTGCGCTGCTGGCGGTCATCGGCTCGTTGAAGATGAGCGCGCCCAGAATCGCGGCCCAGACGATCTGCGAATACTGCGTCGGTGCAACAACGATGGGCGGCGAAATGCGGTAGGCGGCAATCATAAGAAGCGTGCCGCAAAAGCCGCTGAGCGTCAGGCCCGCAACCGTCGCGAGGTCGGCGGGCGGCATCGGAGCGTAGCGCCCCGGAAGGATCATGAAGGCCGAGATCGTCTGGCCCAGAACCGGATAGAGCATCATCGGAACCATCGCCTCGACCCCGCCGGTCCTGCGGATGATCAGATAGTGGACGGCCGCGAGGCCCGTCCCGAGGATGGCGGCGAGATGTCCGATGCCAAGGTCGACCCGCCCCGGGTTGAGCGCGACCAGGACGCCCGCCAGACCCAGAAGCACGGCCAGTCCGCCGATCAGATCGACCCGGTCACCCAGCACCGGCCAGGCAAGGAGTGTCAGCATCAGCGGAAGGGTGAAGAAGATCGCATAGGCCTGCGCCAGCGGCAGGGTGGTAAAGGCATAGGTCACCAGAAGGCCGTTGCCGATCAGGGCAAGGGTGCGCAGGGCCATCAGCCAGGGGTGGACGGGGCGCAGGCTGACCGGCTGTTTCAGCCAGAGGAGGCCGATGAGCGGCAGGGTGAACAGCCCGGCGAAAGCCACGATCTGCACCGGGTGGTAATTGCCACCCAGAAACTTGATCGTGGCGTCGGCGATCGAAAACAGCCCGAACCCCGCGAGACCGAGAAGCACGCCCTTGAGGGGAGAGGACATTGGCGGCTCCTGGTGGGAGAGGCCGGGGCAGATGACCCCGGCGCCTTGGGGTCAGAGGCTGGCGTCCAGCGCCGCGATGACGGCGTCGCCCATCTGGCTGGTCGAGACCGGCGTGCCGCCCTCGGGGCCCATCAGGTCGGCGGTGCGAACACCGTCAGCCAGCACCTTTTCCACGGCCTTCTCGACGCGCGTGGCTTCCTCGCCAAGGTCGAACGAATAGCGCAGCGCCATGGCAAAGCTCAGGATGCAGGCGATCGGGTTGGCCTTGCCCTGGCCCGCGATATCGGGGGCCGAGCCGTGGACGGGCTCATACAGCGCCTTCGGACGGCCATTGGCCATCGGCGCGCCAAGGCTGGCAGAGGGCAGCATGCCCAGCGATCCGGTCAGCATCGCCGCCGCGTCCGACAGAAGATCGCCAAAGAGGTTGTCGGTCACGATGACGTCGAACTGCTTGGGCCAACGGCACAGCTGCATCGCGCCTGCGTCGGCATACATGTGGGACAGCTCGACATCGGGATAGTCGCGGTCATGCACTTCCTGCACAACTTCGCGCCAAAGGATGCCCGATTCCATCACGTTGGCCTTCTCCATCGAGCAGACCTTGTTCGACCGCTTCCGCGCCAGTTCGAAGGCCGATTTCGCCACCCGGGCAATCTCGCTTTCGGTATAGCGCTGGGTGTTGATCCCGACCCGTTCGTTGCCTTCCTTGAAGATCCCGCGCGGCTCGCCGAAGTAGACGCCAGAGGTCAGTTCGCGGACGATGACGATATCCAGGCCCGCGACGACTTCGCGCTTCAGGCTGGAGAAATCTGCCAGTGCGTCAAAGCACTGCGCCGGGCGCAGGTTCGAAAAGAGGTCCATTTCCTTGCGCAGACGCAGGAGGCCACGCTCTGGTTTGACGGAAAAGTCCAGCTTGTCGTATTTCGGGCCGCCCACGGCACCGAGCAGAACGGCATCCACGGCCTGCGCCTTGGCCATCGTCGCGTCGGTCAGGGGGGTGCCATGCGCGTCATAGGCACAGCCGCCGACGAGGTCTTCGCTGACATCGAAATGGACGCCACGCTTGGCCCCCATCCAGCCGATGATCTTCTTCACCTCGGCCATGACTTCCGGGCCGATGCCGTCACCGGCGAGGATAAGGAGAGAGGGATTGGCCACGCGCGTGCTCCTGCAAGAGTGTCGGGGTTCGCCTAGCTTTTCGGGGCGAAAACTTCAAGCGGTGAAGGCGGTCGCCAGTGCATCCCAGACCCTGCGCAGGCGGGGCGACTGTCGCAGGCGGGGCGCGGCGGTGAGCCAGACCGGAAGCGAGGGAAGGTCGGGGATCAGGTCGATCCGTTCAAGTGCCGGATCGCGATCCCCCAAGGCGCGCAGGATACCGCCAAGCCCGCAGCCCGCACGGACGAGTTCCACATAGGTCAGTGGGTCGTCGCAGCGGACGGGAAAGAAGCTGCGGGTCACGTCCATCCCCAGCAGCGCCATCACCCGGATGATCTGGTCCATCCGGTCTTGACCGATGAAATCGAGGTGCATGAGGTCCTGCAGGCTGCCCGGGCGCCCCTTGCGGTTCAGGTAGGAGGTCGCGGCATAAAGACCCAGCGGCAGGTCCACGATGTGGCGGGCCACCAGATCGGGTTGGGCCGGCCGGTACATCCTCAGGGCAATGTCTGCTTCGCCAAACAGCAGGTTCTCGGTCGTGTCCGATGGGACGAGGTCGATCTGGATGCCAGGCTCGGCTGCGCGCAGCCGGGCAAGGATCGGTGGCAGGATCACATGTGACACGACACGGCTTGCCGTGATGCGGACAGTGCCCTCAATGCCCGTCGCATGACCCTTGGCAGTCAGCTCCAGTTCGGCCGCTGCGGCCTGCATGGCGCGGGCAGGCATCAGCAAGGCCCGCCCGGCCTCGGTCAAGGTTTGGCCTTGGGCCGTCCGCGTGAAAAGCGCGACCTGCAGCGCGGATTCGATTGCCAGGATATGGCGGCCCAGGGTGGGCTGGCTGACCCCGCTGGCCCGCGCCGCCGCCGAAAGCGACCCGGATTCAGCCACGGCAAGGAAAGAACGGATCAGGGTCCAGTCAGGCAAGGCCATTCAATAGTGAATAACCATTGTACGATTTCATGCAATTCCTTTTGTGCCGCCGATCCTTGATATGCAGAGGAAAGGAGAGATCATCATGACACAGACGGCATTGGTTCTGGGATCGTCCGGTGGCTTTGGCGGGCAGGTTGCGCTGGCCCTGCAGGCGGCAGGATGGCAGGTGAACCGCTACCAGCGCGGCACCGACATGTCGGCGGCAGCGAGGGGTGCGGACCTGATCGTCAACGGCCTTAACCCTCCCGCCTACCACAACTGGGACCGGCTGATCCCCGAGATCACGGCATCGGTCCTTGCGGCGGGAAAAGCCTCGGGTGCGACGCTGCTCGTTCCCGGGAACGTCTATCCCTACGGGGTCGAGCCCGGCCCCTGGAACGCGGACACGCCGCATCACCCGGTCAGCCGCAAAGGCCGCATTCGGGCCGAGATGGAGGCGCGCTACCGCGATGCGGCAACCGGGGGTCAGCGTACAATTCTTCTGCGCGGGGGTGATTTCCTGCTGCCAAGCGCGCCGCAGATGGTGATGAACCGGGTCATCCTGGGGCAAGTCGCCAAAGGCCGGATCACTGCCTTGGGCGATCCCGAGGCGATGCACGCCTATGCGTACCTGCCCGACATGGCCCGTGCCGCCGTTGGCCTTGTGGCCCTTGGTGAAGCATTGCCCGCCTACGCTGACATTCCCTTTGCCGGTCACGCCTTCACGATTTCCGAACTGGCGAGCTGCATTTCGCGCCTTACCGGGCAACCCATGCGGGTAAAGCGCTTCCCTCTCTGGATCTTCACGCTGGTGAGCCCCTTTTGGGAATTGGCCCGTGAACTGCGCGAGATGCTGTATCTGTCAAGCTTTCCACATCGCCTGGACCCTGGACCCCTGCAGAACTTGCTGCCCGAGTTTCGGAATACCCCACTGGATCAGGTGATCGGCCTGCATCTTCAGGCCCTTGGGCTTCAGGGCAAGGTAATGTCGACCCAGACCGGAAAGTGATGCGAAGCGGCGGCCAGATCTTTGGCCAGCGGGTCGTCCGCTTGCGGCCAGAGCACGCCTGCACCGGTGACTTTCAGGTCCCGTGACGGAAGCACATAATCCATCCGCAGGCCGCCAAGCTCCTCGTAAAGCGCGGTGTCGAGGGCCGGGTCGCCGGTCTGACCAGGTTCGTTGCGGCCATGGCTGCCTGCGGGGCTGGGGTCCTGAAGCCGGGGGTGGGTAAGAAGGCTCAGGATGGCTTCGGCCCTGCCCTCGCCGTCAAAGGGGTCAAGATTGCCGTCTCCTAGCAGGACGAAGGCGTTTTCGGGCGGTGGCATCGGCAGGGCCTTTTCAAGAAAGTTCTTCCAGAAGGCAGCTTCATCATGGTTGCGGCGACCGTTGCGGTCCTCGGGTCCGTCGAAGACAGGGGGCGTCGCGTGCCAGGCGAGAAGGTGCAGAAGACCGCTTTCGGTGATGACGGGGACATCCCAGAAACCAGTGGTCGCAAGGCGTTGAACCTGGGCAAGCGTGGGGTCCATGGCTTCGGGAAGCAGGGCGCCGGGCAGGTCGCGCCAGAGAAAGCCGGAGAAGTCGCGCGCGTTTTCGCTGTCCAGTGGCAGGCGCGACAGGATCGCCATGCCACCCTGTCCCGAGAATAGCCCGAAGCCCTGCGCATCGCGGGGATCGCCCAGGCGTCCGTTGCCATCGACGTCGAAGCCGGTCTGGGTTCCGGTGTTTGGCCGCAGGGCGAAATGATGCGGATAGGCCGCCCCCGCCTTGGCGAGCCGGTCCTTGAGAAGCTGCAGGGCCACGCCGCCACGGTCGTAGTCGACCGACGTCAGCAGGATCACATCGGCATCAAGCGCGGCCAGAACCCGGATCACCGCCGCGATCTGCGGCTCTTCGCCCTTATCCAGGTCGCGGACGAGAAGGCCAGGGCCGGTACGGTCCAGCCCGACGTTCCAGGTTGCGATCCGCAGCGTCTCTGCCGAGGCTGGGACGGCAGTCAGGGCCCAAAGGCAGAGAAGGCTTCGCAGGCCGATCAGAGATCGTCATCCTCGTCATCGTCGTGGCCCAGCCGACCAGGTTCGATCGCACCAAGGACCGCCAGTTTCGCCGCACGTTTCATCCGGATCATGTCGGCGATCCGCGCCATTGCGACGGCCCGCATGATAAGCGCGGCGGGCAGATAGGCCCAAAGCGCCATGGTCCAGATCAGGGTCTGAGGTGACGTCAGGGTGCCCGCCGGGATGCCTGAAGTCAGGACGGTGATACCCGCAGGAACAAGGAAGGGCAGCAGGAAACCCACGGCAAGGTTCACATGCGAATCGCGGATCAGCCGGTCGACGACATCGCCGCCTGCCGTCGGCTCGAACGTTGGCAGGTTGACCCAGACGTTGAAGGCGCTTTTCGTCGAGGGCCAGCCGACAAGCTTGAGCACGATCACGAAGAGGCCAAGCGAAAAGAGCGAGATCAGGTAGGCGGTGCCGGCGGCGACCCGGACCTCGATGACCTGACTGATGGTCGCATCCTCGGACATGATGTAGCTGGCTAGGCGGACGGGGGAGTAGGGAAAGTCCATCGCCGAGCCGACGAGCAGGCCAAGCGCGCGGAAAAGGCGCGAGACGGTACTAGAATCCTCCTGATCGGCCACGATGATCGACAGGAAGACCACGATCGTGAGGATCATCAGATAGCGGATGCGGTTGTAGGGGGCTCCGTCCCGGAATTCGATCAGGCTGGGATAGATCGCATGGTATTCAAAGAAGACCAGCGCCCCACCGAAAAGGGCGACGAGGGCGACAATCTGCTTGGTATCGGTGCCGATGCCGGGAAGGATGACCGAAGGCATCACGATGACGATCATGACAAGAAAAGCACGGACCGCCGCGGCAGATGCGCGGCTGAACCAGGTTTTCGTACCCCCATCGGACGAGGTTCCCCCGTCCCAACGCAGCTTGCTGCGCAGGGAATCGAAGAAGCCATTGCCGAATGCCGCAATTCTGCCCAAATCTACACCGTTCTGACCGACTCGCACTGTCTAATCGGCATCTAAGCCAAGCTTTGTGGCCATTTCAGGGTCAGTCTTGGCCCGTTGCGGGGCTGGTCAACTTTCCCGAAACGCGCGGGCGAAATAGTCTGTGAAGGGTTTGACAAGATAGGCCAGCGGGGTGCGTCGGCCGGTCTGCATGAACACCTCAACCGGCATTCCGGGCAGAAGTGCCTTGTTGCCCAGCCTTTGCTGCTCGCCTTCGGCCAGTTCCAGTTCGGCAACATAATAGGTCGCGCCGGTCTGCGGATCGGTAAGCGCGTCGGCCGAAACCAGGGTGACACGACCTTTCAGGTGCGGTGTGTCGCGGGACGAGAAGGCCGAGAAGACCAGTTCGGCCTCTTGCCCGACCGCAATCTCGTCGATGTGGATCGGGGCAATACGGGCGGTGATCACCAATGGGCGATCCTGCGGGATGATGAAAAGCACGGGATCGGCCGGCCGCAGGACCGAGCGGGGTGTGGTGACCTGAAGGCCAAGAACGATACCAGCCACCGGAGCGCGGATTTCCAGCCGCGCGATCCGTTCGACCAAGGCCCGGCGGCGTTCGGCAAGTTCCAGGATGGCAGGACCGATATCGCGCAGTTCGGTCGTGCTTTCCTCGCGGCGCTTCGTATCCAGGCCAGAGATCTGGATCTGTATCTCGGTCACCTGGCCCTCGGTCTGGGCAAGGGCGGCAACGAGTTCGCCGATCTGGCCCTCAAGCCGGGCCTGTTCACGCTGCAGCGCAAGGACGGCACCTGACTGGGCCAGACCCTTTTCCAGAAGGCTCTGCTGCGACACGAGTTCCTGGTCGATGAGTTCCAGCTGCCGGGTCAGCGCAAGGCGCTGTGCCTTGATGCCTTCGGCCTGGGACATGATCTGGTCGATCCGTTTGGTCAATTGGTTGCGCTGCTCGTCCAGGGTTTCCCGCCGCGCCTCGAACAGGCGGCGCTGACCCTCGACCTGAGAGGCAACCTCGGGCGAGCTTGCCGCAAGGGCGAGCAAGTCGTCGTCGAAGACCAGCTCATCTGCCTCGTCCCGTTCCGCCACAAGTCGACTGGACCGGGCGGAAAGTTCGGAAAGCTGACCCTCGACGATGGTCAGTTCCGATTGCAGCGCAGCCCCGTCGAGGCGCAACAGCGGATCGCCTGCCTGTACGGCCTGGCCTTCGATGACATAGATTTCCTCGACCACGCCACCATCGATATGCTGGACGACCTGGCGGTCGCGTTCGACCTCGATCTGGCCCTGCGCGACGATCGCGCCGGAGATCTTGGTCAGGGTTGCCCAGAGACCGAAGCCCAGGACCAGCACCAGAAGGGCCAGCAAGCCAAGAAGTGCCGGGCGGCGGATCGGAAAGCCTGGGCCGCTCATGCCACACCTCCGGGCGCTGTGGCGCGGGCAATGTCGCCGGCGTTCTTCACGGCTTCGCGCAGGATGGTATCACGCGGCCCGAAGCCCGCAACGGCGCCGTCCTTCATCACCACCAGTAGGTCGCATTCCTGAATGGCCGCCGGGCGGTGGGCCATGATCAGGATCGACGCCCCCCGTTCCTTGGCCGTGCGGATGGCCTGGTTCAAGGCCAGCGAACCGTCATTGTCGAGGTTCGAGTTCGGCTCATCCAGGATCAGGATCACCGGATCGCCGTAAAGCGCCCGGGCAAGACCGATGCGCTGCACCTGACCACCGGACAGGCGGCTGCCCATGGTCGCGACCTGGGTGTCATAGCCATCGGGCAGCTGCAGGATCATCTCATGCGCGGCGGCGGCGCGGGCGGCAGCGATGATCCGGGCCGGATCGGCCCCAGGCTGCAGCCGGGCGATGTTCTCGGCAATCGTGCCGTCGAAGAGCGTTACCCGTTGCGGAAGATAGCCGATGTAGCTGCCAAGCGCGTCAGGATCGTATTGGTCAAGCGTCGCGCCATCCAGGCGGATACGTCCGGATGAGGGGCGCCAGATGCCGATCAGTGCGCGGGCCAGCGAGGATTTTCCCGAGCCTGAAGGACCGATGACACCGACAGCCTGTCCCGGCGGCAGGGTGAAGCTGACGCCGCGCAGCACTGGGCCCGCACCGCCTGGGGGCAGGACGGTCAGACCCTGAACCTCCAAGAGCGCCTTCGGACGGGGCAAAGCAGTCCGCGGAGGCGGGGGCGGGTTGCCGGAAAGAAGCTCGGCCAGCCGGGCCTTGGCCTGCCGGGCCCGGGTCACGACGGCCCACTGGCCCACGGCCTGTTCAACTGGCTGAAGCGCCCGGCCCATCAGGATCGAGGCGGCGATCATAGCCCCGGCCGAAAGCTCCTGCCGCAGCACCAGCCATGCGGCAAGGCCAAGCATCGCCGATTGCAGGAACAGGCGGAAAGTCTTGGTCATGACCGAATAGCGGCCGGAGGCGTCCGAGGCGACAAGCCCCTGATCCAGGGCCCGTTCGCGGCGGACCCGCAGCCGCGCGAAGGCAGCACTGGCCATCCCGAGCGCCTGGACCAGTTCGGATTCCGACTTCATGTTCTCGGCCTGGCGTTCGGCCGCCAGGCTTGCGGTATTGGCGGCCTTCATCGGCTCTTCCGTGCTGCGCTGGTTGAGCCAGCTGAGCAGGACCAGAAACAGCCCGCCCCCGATCGCAAGGTACCCGAGCCAGGGGTGGAAGATGAAGATCGCGGCCACATAGACCGGGGCCCAGGGCGCGTCGAACAGGGCCAGCAGCACAGGCGAGGCCCAGAAGCGGGCCAGCGCATCAAGATCGCGCTGCGCAGCCAGCGCATTGGTGTCCTGGGGCGCGACGGTCAGGCGGCGGAACGCGGCTGCCAAAACACGCGGATCCAGCTTCTGCTGCAGCCGGGCCCCGACCCTTGCCATGATCCGGCTGCGGGCATGGTCGAGAATGCCCATGATCAGGAACAGAAAGGCCATCAGCAGCGACAGCGCCAGCAGCGTTTCTTCCGAGCGGGAGACAAGCACCCGATCATAGACCTGCAGCATGTACAGCGGAGCCGTCAGCATCAGGATGTTGACGAAGGCAGAGAAGACAAAGGCTGTCAGGACAGCCTGCCGGGATGCGGCGCGCGCCTGGGCAAGTTCGGAAAGACCGGCGCTGATGTCGGTCTGCGGTTTTGTTGGGTCTGCCATATGCCCTTCCTTGGCGCCTTCCTGCCATCCGCGCGGCATCTGTCACGTTTGGCCGTTGTCTTGGTCAAGTGCGGGTCTTATGCCTAGCCAACGGCCACGCAAGACTATCTTCTGCGGCGTGGTGGCCGGACAGTAGGGAAATGGGTCTGAATATTCCATTGATTTTGCAGCGCTGTCGGCGATTTTCGGCCTTCCTGCTTGCGGGAAGCCTGCTGGCGGCTTGTGCCGGAAACCCCGACAGCTCCGGGATAAACGACCCGTTCGAGCCGACGAACCGAAAGATTCACGCTTTCAACAAGGGCGTGGACCGGGCGTTTCTGGGGCCGACCTCGAAGGGTTATGGCGGGGTTGTCCCCGAACCCGTGCAGCGCGTCGTGGGCAATGTGGCAAACACGCTGGATCTGCCGGGCGACATCGTGAACAACGTGCTGCAGTTGCGCCTTGCCGATGCCGGGCAGAACACGCTGCGACTGGCCACGAACCTGACCTTCGGGATTGGCGGGCTGTTCGACTTCTCCTCGGCCATCGGCCTTGAGGGCAAGCCCACCGATTTCGGCGAGACGCTGCATGTCTGGGGTGTGGGCGAGGGGCCTTATGTCGAGTTGCCCCTGATTGGCCCATCGACCGTACGCGACACGATCGGCATGGCCGTCGACATCGCGTTTGACCCGGTGAATGCGATCCTGCCCGAAGACGAGGCGACGGCCGCATTGGTGGTGAGTTTCCTGTCACGGCTTGGTGACCGCGACCGCTTCTCGGAAACCGTGGATTCGATCCTATATGACAGTGCGGACAGCTATGCGCAGGCGCGGCTTCTTTACCTGCAGAACCGCCGGTTCGAGCTGGGACAGGAAGGCGGAACCACTGGCGCTGCTGGCGCAACCGACGACGGCTTCATCGACCCCTACGAGGACCCCTATGCCGAATGACCTGATCCTTTCGCGCCGCAGTCTGGCAGCCGGAGCCCTTGCGACGCTGGCGCTGGCCGTCCTGCCCCGGACTGCCCATGCGCTGACCGCCGAGGCCGCGAAATCGCTGGTCGACAAGACGGTTGCAGACATCAATTCGATCATCAGCTCGGGCAAGTCCGAGAAGGCGATGCTGGGCGAATTCGAGAAGCTTTTCGCCCGCTATGCCGATGTTCCCACGATTGCCCGGTCGGTCCTTGGACCGGCAGCACGAGAGGCGTCCAAGTCGCAGCTCTCGGCCTATACCAAGGCATTCCAGGGCTATATCAGCCGCAAATACGGCCGCCGGTTCCGCGAATTCATCGGCGGGCGGATCGAAGTAGCCGAGGCCCGCGCGGTCAAGAGCTACTTCGAGGTGATCTCGACAGCCATCCTCAAGGGTGAAGCGCCGTTCGAAGTGCGGTGGCATGTGTCTGACAAGTCGGGCAAGAGCCTGTTCTTCAACATCATCATCGAGGGTGTGAACATGCTGGCCTCAGAGCGCACCGAGATGGGCGCGCTTCTGGACCAGCGCGGCGGCGACCTTGACCGGCTGATTTCGGACCTTTCGAGGCTGTAGTCGGAAGGCCGACCGCTGCGTCAGTCCCCTAGAAGTTCCTCGATCTGCCCGGCCAGATCGTCCTCGACCGGACCGATCAGGATTGCGCCTTCGGGCGGCGGGCCGTCAAGCACCGTGACCCCTTCCTCGGGCAGGGGGGCGGTATAGGCCTCGGGCAGAGGTTCCTCGTAGAACTCGCCGTTGTAGACCGGTGCGTTGGGATCGTCGAAATAGGGCACGTCTTCGGCCGAGATAGCGCCTTCGCCCGTTCCGGGGAAGACCGGCACATAGGTCGAGTCCGGGATGTCCTTGATCAGCGGCTTTGCGGGCAGGCCCTCGTTGATCCGTACCATCACCTCGTGCCAGATCTCGGCCGGAAGTCCGCCGCCGGTCACACCGCTCAGCGGGCGGTTGTCGTCGTAGCCCATCCAGACGCCAACCACATAATCCGCCGTAAAGCCTACGAACCAAGCATCGCGGGCGCTTTGGGTGGTGCCGGTCTTGCCGGCGGCCTCGCGGTCATCCAGCCGCGCCCTGCCACCGGTGCCGGAGTTCAGGACCTCGGTCATCATGTAGGTCAGGGCGTGCGCGGCCCCTTCCGAGATGACCCGCTCGCAGATCCCGCCACCCGCGCCGAAA
>JAEULQ010000023.1 GCA_016792685.1 Tabrizicola sp.
AATTACCGTCCAGGAACTGATGGAACGGCTCAACATGCCGTTCTCTCCGAATGGAAGTCAGACACAGATGATCAAGCAAACCCTGATCAAGTTCGGGTGGGAGCGAAAGAAGAGTAACGGCATATGGTTCTACTACCGCACTTCCAAGAGCATTCCACCGATTGACCCACGGATGGAAGACTATGAACGAACGGGTCGCAGCAACATCGTTTCGATGAGAAGCAACGTGAGGAAGCGGGCATGACTGATTTCAGGTGTATAAGGCTACCCTGGAACCCGACGTTGAAAGGTATCAAGCGACGGACAGAAGGGTAGCCCTGGAGCAAGACCTCTCCGACATCCTGCACGAAAACCTGCTGATGGAAGCAGAACAGCAGGAAATGCTTCAGACCGTGGTGGACAAGCGACGGGTTCGCATCCGTCAGCTTGAAGCCAAGCTCCGGGAAGTCACCCGAATTGTCTGACCCATCGAAGATGACCAAACCGGCCCTGATCGACGCCCTAGCCAAGGAATGGGCATACTCCAGCATGTTGGAAGCAAACATGACGCGGGAAGTCCAAAAGCTGCTAAACAAGACTATCCGTGACGAAATTGACCTGAAGGTTGCTGAGCAGGTCGCACGTCAACTGAACCTGCACTAGGCGAAGCTTACTGCCCAGTTCAACGATGCGGTGGAAGAGAGAGTGTTCATCCGGATGTCCGAAGCAGGGTTGGTAGAAGCAGCCGGAGCAGACAACTATGGCAGGGATGACTTCCAAGCGCAAAGCTCTAAGTGACCATTATTCCCTTCGTGACCAAAAAGGTGCAAACGCTTTTTTCATGACAAATATCACGAAATTGGTAGCATCCCGAATCCACGTTGCAATACCAGAATCGTGTCAGTAGGTGTCCTTTCAGCCAAACATGAAAGGATGCCAAATGAATGATCTGAATCCAACGGAACGTAGTTCTGAACTCAAACTAGAGATTAAGAGCAATTGCCATAGCGTTCCCCCAGACGCAGCTACATCCAATGACTGGACCTGGCTTGATCTGGTTCTGCCGATCCCCGGAAGCCCACGACTTGGTGATGCAGCCCTGTGTGACCTCTACAGGGCGATGCGGGAGAAATCCAACGACTACGGTGAGCGGTTGAATCAGCGTATGTTTGGTCTTGTCTACGATAGGATGCCATCAAACATGCAAACAACCGTTGGTCAGGTGTTTTCCGATAGTGAGCTTTCTGCCATGCGTTCGGACGTGGCATGGTCTAGCAATAGAGCGCCGCGTTGAACGATGGCGCATGATGGATACCCTCTATCGTGTAGACGACGGCGCTTAACGATCTTAGGGTGTCCTGGACCAATACAAGGACACCAGGATGCCCAAGATCGATCTATCGAAGATGACTATGGAAGAACTGAAAGCTCATGCACGTGACGTGCAGCAGGCGATTGCTGACTTTGACCGAAAAAGCGGGCTGAAGCGATAGCAGCTATGGAAGAGGTGGCCGCGAAGTTCGGTTTTCGTGCGTCTGATCTGCTATTAGGTAGTGCCCCTAAAGGCAACAAACCGGGCAAGGCTCCGATAGCCCCGAAGTATCGTCACCCAGAGAATGCATCGGTTACCTGGTCAGGCAGGGGCAGAAAGCCCGGCTGGATCGTGGATGGTCTGGCCAAAGGCAAGAAGATCGAAGACTTCGCAATCTGACTTCTCAGGGGGCCTTGCAGGTGATCTGGCATGACCTCCTGGTTGCTCACCGGCATGGGGTTGAAGACCCAGTAACGGTGCAAGCAGGTGCTTCCCCTGGATTCGCACCGGACGCCATGATCTGGGTCTGAAGCAACGCCACGGTAAGTGCTGCCGCAGCCAGAAAAACAGTCAGATACCTGTATGTATTGTCGCTCATCATTTCTCCGATCCTGATGGTGCGGCTTTCTTAGCCTTGGTTTTCTGGTTACTTTTCTTTTAACTCCTAGTCTTTGCTTCCGCATCGAGTTGAGCCAATTCAACGGCCAACACCTTTAAGCGGTCTACTAGAGGGGAAAGATCATACTCGTTCGATGTTCTTGAATCGTCAGCCCGTAGATATCGCTCCTTCCGCTGAATGAGTTTTTCCTTCTCCAGTTTCACAATGGCCCGTTGAACCGTCTTGATGCTCACGCCTAAACGCTCCGCTATCGTAGTCTTCTTAGGCCATGGCATACTGCCCGGCTTCCACCAGTGTTCTAAGAGATGAACTAGCACTGCCAGTTCGTTACACTTGATTCTTAATTTGGCTTGACTGCGCAGCAGAATGGACGGGATGACCGTATAGCCTTCGTCCATAGTGGGTTTTCCCCACTTTCTAGTTAGTATGTTATTGTCGTCTAGTGAGCCCTTTCGCCTCTTCGTATGGGATGATCCTTCGTTTACTCCGTCCATAATACACACCTTTTGTGTTAGAGACGAGTTGAGTTCAGCAAAAAGGGCGACAACTTCTGTTGTAGTTGAAGCTTGCATCTTCATAAAGCATGTGGACGGCAGAAGATCAATCCTATGGTCATATGTGACCATAGGTCTTCAGGAAAGTTCTCGTTTATCAATCCGGTAAGTGTTCTAAGATCATCAAAGTGGCTGTTGCGGTCAGCCTCACTCATCATCCGCCCCAAAGTCATCGTCTTCCCCTGGATCAGGATAGACCGTGCGGGGATCGGTAGCCCGGACCCACTTCCGCTTCTTGGCGAACTCTGGTCCGTCATCATAATGCTTCAACGCTCCGGCTTCGGCATGGCCAAGGATAGCTCTGCGCATTTCGGCATCAGCACCGGCACGGCGCATGGCGTTGCTGAACGTGGACCGAAGTGAGTAGAGAACCTGTCTGGGGTCATCCAGCGGTGGGGCCATTAGTTCCCGTGTCAGCCGCTCAAAGTTGTGACGCACAGACTGCACCCGATCCTTCGTCTGGACCTTGAACGTATCGAACCCACCAGCATGGAAGAACTCGGGAAAGTCCGAAATTTCCGGGTGAAGCGGGATGACCCGGTCCGATTCCTTGGTCTTGCTGTTCCGGACCCGTATCCATTGATCGGTCACATCATCGGGCTCCAGCCACAGAACTTCCTTGGGTCGCATGGCAGTGAACGCCTGCACCCGCACGGCCATCCAGACTGCCTTCCTTCGGGCATCAGTCATGTTCCGCATCGGTTGCCCCCAGAACTGCTGTATGGCCTGGAAGAGCCGCTGCATGTCCTCTGGTGAGTAGGGCTTCCACTTGCGTTCCTGGATGGAGCGTTTGTCCTTCTGCAACCGAACTGAACCCATCGGGTTCACCTGGATCAGTTCTTCTTCTATCGCAAACGCGAAGAGTCCCTTGATCGGGGTAAACAGGGATGCCAGCGATGATCCCAGCATGGTGCTGGCCTGTGTGTCCCGGAAGGACCGAAGTTGTGCAGCCGTGATGTGGGATACCGGAAGGTCGCCAAGGGCCGCTATCAGCCTCTTGATGCTCCTACGGTATCTGGCACGGACTCCAGGTCTGATCCCGGCGAAATCGCAGTAGCGTTCGGTGACTTTGCTGATCGTGTTTGGGTCACCCGCGATGTCCGCGATGCGACGTTCCAGCTTCCGCTTCACCAGATCGAATTCGTCCCGTTCATCTGGATCGGTTGGCACCCGGACGTGGGGGCCGAACGAAGCCGTGAGGATGGCCCGATAACGAACCAGCCGGTCTTGTGCATCAAACATTGGTTCCTGATCAGCCGCCTTCATCCCGGCTCGTGCAGCGTCTAGCGGGTCAAAAGTGGCTGGTAGAATGTTGGCTTCCATCGCCTGCACAAGACCGGCCAGCTTTGGGGCTATAGTGCGGGCTTCCGTATCCTCTCGCACCACCGATGCCTTGGCAGGATCATCCAGCGTTCGGATCAGCGCGTCATGCTCTTCGGTCCATGCCGTGACCAGGGATACAGCTTTTGCCCACGTCACGTCCCCGCATGGCCGATTCCACATCGTCTCACCTAGTGTTTTCTGGTGACGATCAGGAACCCGGCGACGGTAGAAGAACCGTCCGTTGTTAGTTTTCAGGTAGTTTACCTTCCGCTCTGCCATCGCTGCAGGTGTCCCTTTGTGTCCAAGGGCGGCGGATTTGTGTCCAAAAATCGGCCCCTAAGGGCGATTATAGTCAATAAAATAAGGAAAATCAACAAATTGGAAGACTGGTGGGCGACCCTGGAATCGAACCAGGCGTGGGTCGCCCCGGGGGAGTTACAGTCCCCTGCCGCACCTTGCAGCTCGTCGCCCGCCGGGGGGTCGTGTACTCAAGGGGGCCGGGGGCGTCAAGAGTGGATCGCGCCGACGTTGCTTGCGAATTCGGCTTGCATCCGGGGGCCGGGCTGCCGCACTGTCCGGGCCGGATTTTCGGGGGTGTGATAGATGAAACCGGGCGGAAAGAAGCCCTCCTGGGTGGTGGACAAAGAGCGCGGCGAAAAGCGCGAGGCGCGCGAGACCGTGTGGCTTTTCGGTCTGCACGCGGTGCGCGATGCCCTGGTGAACCCGCGGCGCGAGAAGCTGCGGCTGGTGGTCACCAAGAACGCGCTCGACAAGCTGGAAGAGGCCGTAGCGGCCTCGGGCATCGCGCCGGAAGTGGTGGAACCGCGCCGCTTCGACGTGCCGATCGACCCGGGTTCGGTTCACCAAGGGGCGGCTGTTGAAGTGCGGTCGCTGAACTGGGGCAAGTTCGGCGACGTCTGCGCGGCGGGCGAGGGCCTGCCGCTTGTGGTGCTGCTGGATCGGGTGACGGACCCGCACAACGTCGGCGCGATCCTGCGGTCGGCCGAAGTCTTTGGCGCCCGTGCCGTGATTGCGCCGAAGCACCATTCGGCGCCCGAAACCGGGGCGCTGGCCAAGACGGCAAGCGGTGCGCTGGAGCGGCAGCCCTATCTGAAGGTCACGAATCTTGCCGAGGCGATGGTAGAGCTCAAGGAAATGGGCTTCACGCTGATCGGGCTCGACGGCGAGGCGCAGGTGACGCTCTCCGAAGCGGTCGCTGCTGTCGGGGGGCGGCCCATCGGTCTGGTGCTTGGGGCAGAAGGGCCGGGCCTGCGCGAGAAGACCCGCGAAACCTGCGACACACTGGCCCGCATCCCCTTTGCCGGGGCCTTCGGCAGCCTGAACGTCTCGAACGCTGCGGCGGTGTCGCTTTATGCCGCGACCCGTGGATGAGCGGACTTTCGATCACGACTGCGCGACAGGACTTTAACCGCGGCTTTACAGTTCTAAATGAGAGTGAGGAGGCACGGGTCCGGAACCCCGTCCTTTACTTCACTGTCCCTCGTTCCGCGACTTGGCGCCCGGGGTTCTCCTTGGGCGCCATTTTCTTTTGGTGATGCAAATGCCTAGTGACAGCGAAATCCGTGACATCCTGAGGTCGGTGAAGACCATTGCACTGGTCGGCTGGTCGCCGAAGCCTGACCGGCCAAGCCATGGGGTGGCGGCATTTCTGAAGCGCCGCGGCTACCGGGTGATCCCGGTCAATCCCGGCCAGGCCGGGCAGGTGGCTTTGGGCGAGACGGTGGTCGCGACTGTGGCCGAAGCGGGTCCCGTCGACATGGTCGAGATCTTCCGTCGCAGCGAAGAGGCCGGGGCGGTCGTCGACGAGGCGATCGCCAGTGGCGCGAAGGTGGTGTGGATGCAGCTTGGCGTGATCGACGAAGCGGCGGCCGAACGGGCGCGGCAGGCGGGTCTGAAAGTTGTCATGGACCGCTGCCCGGCCATCGAAATCCCGCGGCTTGGGCTTTGACGCACTGATCCGCAATCAGAACGCGGGCTAGCGCCCTGCTTTCTCGGCCAATCCCGAAGTGCCCTCACGCCGTTCCAGTTCGGCCAGAACCTCGGCCAGCGTCACGTCGCGCGCAGCGAGCATGACGAGGAGGTGATAGAGGACATCGGCCGCTTCCGAGGTCAGCCTGGCGCGGTCACCCTTGACGGCTTCGATGATCGCCTCGACGGCCTCTTCCCCGAATTTCTCGGCGCATTTCTCGGGACCCCGGGCCAGAAGCTTGGCGGTCCAGGAGCTTTCCGGGTCGGCGCCCTTGCGGGCGGCAATGGTGGCAGCCAGGCGTTCGAGCGTCATGCGAGCCTCACGGGGATGCCGGCGGCGGCCAGATGGGCCTTGGCCTGGCCGATGGTGTAGGTGCCGAAGTGGAAGATCGAGGCGGCGAGGACTGCGCTGGCATGGCCCTCGGTGATGCCTTCTACGAGGTGGTCGAGCGTGCCGACACCACCTGAGGCGATGACGGGAATGTCGACGGCATCGGCGATGGCGCGGGTGAGGGGGATGTTGAAGCCCGCGCGGGTGCCGTCACGGTCCATCGAGGTGAGAAGGATTTCCCCGGCCCCCTTTGCGGCGACGGTGCGGGCGAAGTCGACCGCATCGATGCCCGTCGCCCGGCGGCCGCCATGGGTGAAAATCTCCCACCGGCCCGGCTCCACAGTCTTCGCGTCGATGGCAACGACGATGCACTGGCTGCCGAAGCGGTCGGCGGCTTCGGCCACGACATCGGGGCGGGCTACGGCGGCGGAGTTGAAGCTGACCTTGTCGGCGCCCGCGAGGAGGAGCTTCCGGACATCCTCGGGAGTGCGGACCCCGCCGCCGACGGTGAGGGGCATGAAGCACTGCTCGGCGGTGCGGGTGACGAGGTCGTACATCGTGGCCCGGTTGTCCTCGGTCGCCATGATGTCGAGGAAGCAGAGCTCATCGGCCCCGGCAGCATCATAGGCGCGGGCGGCCTCGACCGGGTCGCCGGCGTCGATCAGGTCGACGAAGTTGACGCCCTTCACCACGCGGCCATCGGCCACGTCGAGGCAGGGGATGATGCGGGTCTTGAGCATGGGGGGAGGAATGCCGCGTGGGGGCCGGAAAAGCAAGCGGGTTTGAAGGGGGAACTGTCCACGGTGGACGAAGAGGTATAATGATTTTGAATCAATATTTTAGCCGCGGCCGTTAACCAACTGGAAACCCGATGGTTAACCTTTGGTGGACATCCTTGCCACCGCCCCGCGCGAGATCAGGATGTGGAAGGGCATCACCAGGGCCAGGTACGCACGGCCCCAGCGATTGTGTGGGCGGACCCAGGTGGACATGTAGATGCGCCCTTCGGCCCGGATCAGGCCGATGCGGAAGTCGAGGTGCTTGTCATCGGTGCCGAGGATCAACTCGTCCGCGGTCTCCAGGCAGGTTGGGAAGATCGGACCAGTGTCGTCCCCTGTCTTGAGACCGAAGGGGCGGACCAGGGCGTTTCGGAGTTTCAGGAGGTGGCTGGCCCAGGCGGGTAGCGCTAGACCCCGATCGGCGGCCTCGCGCGGGGAGAAGGTCGAGGCGACCGAATAGCAGTCAATGAAGTCGCCGGGTTGGTGGAGCGACCAGAGCGAAGAAGCGGGCGGGAGGGAGTCGGTGCGGATGACGGGCATAGGTGGATATTGTGACAGGTCACGAGAGCGGGACATGAGGCGAGGGGTCGCGGGCTGATAGTTGGACTTTGATTGTCTTTGCTCAAACCGGAAATGAGTGCGCAGTTCGGGGCCGGCTGGTTCAAGTGGCAAGACGCCTAGCGTAGCAGTTCGTGCCTCAGCCGCCAATTGCGACGCTCGTCGCGATCATTCCATCGCGTCTATGGTCGCTGCGAGCTTCAAGAGGTCGGCCGAATAAAATCCGGCGGCATTGATGCAATTGGTTTCCAGCAGTCGCAATCCTTCGTCAGTGCGGCAGATGTCCATGACATAGGCGGGCGAATAGTCTTGGTTCAGTCCCGCCAAGGTCTGGGCAAACACCAGGGCATCCTGGTCGATCTCATGGCGATACGTGACCCTCGTGCCTTCCTTGTAGAGCGAATATGTTACGACAACACCATTAACGATCCAGATGCGCCATTCCTTGAGGATCCGGACAGGGGGGCTAAGCATCATCAGCGTGTCGGGGCGCAGAGAGCCGTTGGGTATGTCGCCTGCGTCGAGCGCCATGACCTTGCGAGCTGTCTCGCGAATGTCGGCACCGGTTTTGACGCTTCCCGCCAGTTCCTTGCTGTCAGCGACCGGACGAATGAACCAATTGCGACCATCGTCAGGAAGCTCCGCCTCGATCTCGCTGACGTGCAGAAAGTCTGCGTCTGGACCGTTCAGCATGAACGGCTGCCAAGGTCTTTCATGGACGAACGGCGCTATCCGGAAGACACCAGGATAGAAACCGTTGGCTTCCGCGTACCGCCACAATGTGTAAGAACCGAACATCACCACGGCGTGCGGGTCACGTACTTCGGGCTCAGGCATGAGCTTGCCGATGAACGGAACGACTTTGTGCCACGAATAAGAGATGTCCAGCCGATCAAGCGCATCCGCAAGTTTCTGCGTGTCTTCGAACTGTTGAAGAATCCACTGCATTTTGTATTGCGTCCCGTCCGGTAACACTGGGCAGAGAGCACATATGTGCCACAAAGCCAACGACTGCGTGACACCTAGTGCGAAGCGTCTCGCAGGGGCGAGGTGCCAGCTACTGCCCGATCCCATCTAGGACTTGCATGACCCATATGAGTATCAAGTGTCAGGGGGCTGAGGATAGGGCGTTCAAGGCTGCGGCGAGGTCAATCGCGCCATCATAGAGCGCGCGGCCGGAGATGGCTCCGGCGATCACTCCGGTGTCGCGCAGCGCGATGAGGTCTGCCATGCGGGAGACGCCGCCGCTGGCGATGACGGGGATCGTCACGGCGCGGGCGAGGGCTTCGGTCGCCTCGATGTTCGGGCCCTGCATCGCGCCGTCGCGGTCGATGTCGGTGTAGATGATCGCAGCGACTCCGGCGTCCTCGAACGAGCGGGCGAGGTCGGTGGCCATGACATCGGTCTCGGTCGCCCAGCCCTTGGTCGCGACGCGGCCCTTGCGGGCGTCGATGCCGACGGCGACCTGGCCGGGGAAGGCTTTCGCGGCCTCACGCACGAGCGCGGGGTTTTCCACGGCGACGGTCCCGAGGATGACGCGGGCGAGGCCCTTTTCCAGCCACATCGCGATGGTGGCCAAGTCGCGGATGCCGCCGCCAAGCTGGGCGGGGACTTTCACGGCCTTGAGTATGGCCTCGACCGCAGCACCGTTCACGGGCTGGCCAGCGAACGCGCCGTTCAGGTCGACGAGGTGGAGCCATTCGCAGCCGGCGGTCTGGAACTTCAGGGCCTGGGCGGCGGGGTCGTCGCCGAAAACCGTTGCGGCCTCCATCTCGCCACGCAGGAGGCGGACGCATTGGCCGTCTTTCAGGTCGATGGCGGGATAAAGGATCATGGGTGCACCCTCTGCCAGGTTGGGCGGGTCTTTGGCACGGGCGGGCCGGAATGAAAAGAGCGTGGCACGACCCGACGTCACGCTTGATCGGTTCCGAGACTGCGGCAAAGTCGCGCCCAGGGATATTGTGAGGAGGACACTCATGAAGGTTTTCGCACTTGCCGCTGCAATGGCGGTGATGGCCGGAGCGGCTTTCGCCGATCCGGTGGAAGGCGTCTGGCAGACGAAGAAGGACGATAACGGCAACTTCGGGCACATTGAGGTCAAGGCCTGCGGGCCGGCCTTTTGCGGCGTCCTGATTAAGGCCTTCGACAGCGAAGGCAAGGAGATGGAAAGCCCCAATGTCGGTCGTCAGATCGTCTGGGATATGGTCGCCTATCCGGACGGGCTTTACGACGACGGCAAGATCTATTCGCCGGACCGCGACAAGACCTACAACGGCGACATGACGCTGACGGGCGACAGCCTTGCAGTGCGCGGCTGCGTTCTGGGCATCTGCCGCGATGGCGGAACCTGGACGCGGGTGAAGTAAGCCGCAGATTCCGGGTCGCAGTGGCCATTGCTTCCTGACATGCAGGCGGCAAAGGTGAGGGCGATGCGGAAGACTGACTGGATCATGCTCTGGACCCTGTCCCTGCTGTGGGGCGGGTCCTTTCTGTTTGTGGAACTTGCGCTGGCCGGTCTGCCACCGATGAGTGTGGTCTGGGGCCGGGTGGTGCTGGCGGCGGCGATCCTGTGGCTGGTGTTGCGGCTGTCGGGCAAGGCCGATCTGCCGCGCGGGGTGTGGCCGGCGCTTCTGGTGATGGGGCTTCTCAACAACGCCGTGCCTTTCACGCTATTCGCAATGGCGCAGGGGCAGATCACCGGGGCGCTCGCTTCGGTCCTGAACGCGATGACGCCGATCTTCACGGTGCTGGTCGCACATTGGGCGACGTTGGACGAGAGGTTGAGCCGGCGGAAAGCCCTGGGCGTGGCCCTGGGATTCGGCGGGGTGCTCATGATGGTGGCAGGGGAGCGGCTGGGAGGGGCGGTGCCCGCGATGGCGGCCTGTCTGGGTGCGGCGCTTTCCTATGCCGTCGCAAGCATCTGGGGCAGGCGTTTCCGCGCGGCGGGGATTTCGCCGATGGCGACGGCTTGCGGGCAGGTGACGGCAAGCAGCCTGCTGATCACGCCGGTCTGGCTTTGGGTCGACCGGCCCTGGACGATGGCTTGGCCGGGAGCGGGGCCGGTTCTGGCGGTAGTGGGCCTTGCAAGCCTGTCGACGGCGCTGGCCTATCTTTTGTACTTCCGGATCCTGGCCTCGGCCGGGGCGACGGCGATCTCGCTGGTGACTTTCCTGATCCCGCTCAGCGCGGCGGGTCTGGGCTGGGCCGTGCTGGGCGAGCGGCTGGAGCCCTGGCATCTTGCGGGGCTGGCGCTGATCCTGGGCGGTCTGGCCCTGATCCAGTGGCGAAAGGCCTGAGGGTCAGGGCGTCCAGCGCAGGAAATTGCCGATGAGGCGCAGACCGGGGCCCTGGCTCTTCTCGGGGTGGAACTGCGTGCCGATGATGTTGTCGCGCCCGATGATCGCGGTGATCTCGCCGCCGTAATCGCAGTAGGCGAGCCGGTGGGCCGGGTCGGTGACGCGGAAATGGTACGAGTGGACGAAATAGGCGTGGTCGCCGGTCCGGATGCCGTCGAGAACCGGGTGGGCCTGTTCGACGACAAGGTCGTTCCAGCCCATATGGGGAACCTTCAGGCGGCGGTCTTCGGGCTCGATCCGAACGACATCGCCTGCGATCCAGTTGAAACCTTCGATCAGCCGGTATTCGTGGCCGTGGGTGGCGAGCATCTGCATGCCGACGCAGATGCCGAGGAAGGGGCGGGCCTTTTGGGTCACCGCCTCTTCGATGGCCTCGAAGAGCCCGCCGTAGCTGCCAAGCGCAGCCCGGCAAGCCGGGAAGGCGCCGTCGCCGGGGAGCACGATGCGGTCGGCACGGGCGACGTCTTCGGGGCGGGAGGTGACGAGGATGTCGCCGCCGCCGACCTCGGCCGCCATGCGCTGGAAGGCTTTCTCGGCGGAATGCAGGTTGCCGCTATCGTAGTCGACGAGAACGGTCAGGCCCATCGGTTAGTTCTCCGGGCCCTGCAAGAATTTTCGAAAATTCTTGCAAATCTTTTCGAAAAGATTTGCGGGCCCGTCACAGCGCGCCTTTGGTGGAAGGAAGGGCGTTGCCGAGGCGGGGGTCGGGTTCCACTGCCTCACGCAGGGCGCGGGCGACGGATTTGAATGTGGCCTCGGCAATGTGGTGGCTGTTCAGCCCGTGGGTCTTGTCGACATGGAGCGTGATGCCGCCGTGGGTCGAAAGCGCCTGGAAGAATTCGCGGACGAGCTCGGTGTCGAACGTGCCGATCTTGGCGGTCGGCATGTCGACATTCCAGACCAGATAGGGCCGCGCGGAAAGGTCGAGCGCAGTTGCGATCTGGGCGTCGTCCATGGCCAGCCGGAAGTGGCCGTAGCGGCGGATGCCGCGCTTGTCGCCGAGCGCTTTCGCCAGGGCCTGGCCGAGGGCAATGCCCACGTCCTCGACCGTGTGGTGGTCGTCGATGTGGAGGTCACCCTTGGCGCGGATAGTCAGGTCGATGAGGCTGTGGCGGGCAAGCTGATCGAGCATGTGGTCGAAGAAGCCGACGCCGGTCTGGCAGTCATGCGTGCCGGTGCCGTCGAGGTTGACGGTGACCGAAATCTCGGTCTCGGCGGTCTTGCGGCTGACCTCGGCCTTGCGCATGGCGGGCTCCCTTGGGCTTCGCGGGCCTTATAGGGCGGGGGGGAGGCGATGGGAAGGCGGTTCAGGGCTGAAGGCGTCGGATCGCGAGCCAAGAGAGCAAAGCCATCACACCGGCGGTCGCAAGGCAAAGGGGCAGGCCGCCGAACTGATAGCTGAGGCCGGAGAGGAGGGTGCCGATCAGGCGGCCTGCAGCATTGGCCATGTAGTAAAAGCCCACGTCGCGGGTGATCCTTTGCGCCTCGCCAAAGGCGAGGATCAGGTAGGAATGGACCGCGGAGTTGATCGCGAAGGTGAAGCCGAAGGCGAGAAGCCCCACGATCAGGGTGGCGGTCAGCGCGGGCGAAGGCTCGCCCGCGGCCCAGGCGGCGAGCGCGAGGGCGAAGGGGATCGGGGTGAGCAAAGCGGCCCAGCGGATGGCTTTGGCGGTGGTCGCGGCTTCGGACTGGGCCTTGGCGCCAAGGAGCCGGGGGGCGAGGGCCTGGACGGCGCCGTAGGCGATGATCCAGAGCGCCATGAAGGAGCCGACGAGGAAGAAGGCCTCGCGGCGGCCCTCGGGGGTGCCGTCGCTGAGGATCGACTGGAAGTAGACGGGGAGCCCCACAACGAACCAGACATCGCGGGCGCCAAAGAGGAAGAGGCGCGCCAGGCTGAGGCGGTTCACGCGGGGGTCTTTGGAGCGCCAGCCGGACCAGCTTTCCTCGGACTTCATCCGGCCGGGAAGGCCTTTGGGGAGAAAAAGGAGGGTGGCTATCAGGATGAGGGCAAGGATCGCGGCCATGCCCCAGACGGCGGGTTTGAAGCCTGCGGTCGCGAGGAGGGCGGCACCGAGGAAGAAGCCCGCGCCTTTGATGGCGTTCTTTGAGCCGGTGAGAAGGGCGACCCAGCGGAAGAGGCCATTGCCTTCGCTGGGGGCGAGAAGCTTGACGGCGGATTTCGAGGACATCTTGGCGAGGTCCTTGGCGACGCCGGACGCTCCCTGGACGGCCATGACGAAGGCGACGGAGGCAGGGATTGACCAGGTGGGGTCAAGCTGGGTCAGGGCGGCGAGGGCGGCGATCTGGAGGGCGAGGCCAGCATAAAGCGTGGCAGCAAGGCCGAAGCGGGCGGCAAGCCAGCCGGCGGCGAGGTTGGTGGCGATGCCGGCAAGCTCGTAAAGGAGGAAGAGCCAGGCGAGCTGGACGGGGGTGAAGCCGAGGCTGTTGAAGTGGAGGAGCACCAGCATCCGCAGCGCGCCGTCGCTCAGCATGAAGGCCCAGTAGGCGGCCGTGACGGCGGAATAGGCGCGGAGCGGATTGGCGGTGGTCATGCGCTGTGCTTTGCGGCTGGGGTCGGAGGGGGGGGGGG
>JAEULQ010000081.1 GCA_016792685.1 Tabrizicola sp.
GGCATGGAAATGCGTGGGAGACGGGCGGTTTTCAAGTTCATTGACCGGTTCATGCCCGGCCCCTAGGCTTGGCGATCTTTCCATTGAGGTAAGGAAGCTGAGATCATGGCCCCGACCGCTGACCAAGTTTCGACCTTCGCCCGCACTTATGAAGCTGCCTGGAATTCGGGCGATCCGGCGCAGGTGGCGGCCTGCTACAGTCCGGATGGCCGGATCGTCATCAACCGGGGGCAACCCTGGGGGGGGCGGGCGCGGGTCGCCGAAATGGCGGCGGGCTTCTACGCCGATGTGAATGACATGCGGGTCATCCTGGACGACCTGCGGATTGCGGGCACGCATGTGGCCTTCATCTGGACTTTCACCGGACGCCATGCCGGAACCGGCAATCCCCTGGACGTGAAGGGCTGGGAGGAATGGGATCTTGCCGCCGATGGCACGATCGAGGCCTCGAAAGGCTGGTTCGACCCGGAGGATTACGCACGTCAGGTCGCGGGTCAGTAGTCCACACCGGACACCGGCTATCCGCCGTCAGTCCTCGCCCAGGACCTCACCTGCCAGCGCCCTTGTGATCGGACGCCCCGCTGCCAGTGCCCGGGCATCAAGTGCCGCCACCAGGCCACGCGCGGCGCCGATCGACCGGGGCATGCGGCTGATCAGATAGGGGATCAGGTTGGCGGGCACGGCGACCTGCCGGTCGGCAAAAAGCTTGACCAGCACGGCGGAAAGAAGGGCGTCGTCGGGCGCCTCCAGATGCGCGATGGGCGTGGCCTGCATCCGGCTGATCAGGTCGGGAAGCGAAAGCCCCCAATCGCGCGGCGGCGTGCGGGCGGTCAGCAGCAGCGCCCCTGCCGTCGTGACCAGATTGTGCAGGTGAAAGAGCTGCGCCTCGGCAGAGCCGATCCGGTCGGCATCCTCGACGACCACCGCGCGGCCCGAAAGCCCGGCTATGTCGGTCCCAGCAAGGGTTTCGGCGGCAAGCACCACGGCCCCGGCCATCTTGGCCCAGACCTGGGCCAGATGGGTCTTGCCCGCCCCCTCTGGCCCGACCAGCAGAAGCTTTCGTCCCGGCCAGTCCTGCCAGTCGTCGATCGCCTGCAGGGCCAGGGCATTCGACGGCGCGATGAAGAAATCCTCCCGCGCCATTGCCTCGGCACTGGGCAGGTCGAACGCAAGCTGGCGGATCACGCGTCCGCTCCGGTCCCGCCCGAAGGCTTGCGGCTGCGTTTGGGTTTGGGGGCTGGCGCCGCCTCAGGCGATGCTTCAAGCCCGCTCCTGCCCTTGTAAAGCAGGCTCGCCCGGTATTGCTCGATCCCGAAGCGGGTCAGCACTCCGATCGAGGCCGCGACCGGCACTGCGATCAGCATGCCGACAAAGCCGAAGACCGCCCCGAAGGCGGAGAGCGCGAAAAGAAGCCAGACCGGGTGCAGCCCAACCGACTTGCCCACCAGCCGAGGAGTCAGGATGTTGCCTTCGATGAATTGACCGGCAGCAAAGATCGCAGCGATGATCCCGATCTGAAACCAGTCGCCCCAGAACTGGAACAGCGCCAGCCCGACCGCAAGCGTGCCGCCCACCAGCGAACCGACATAGGGAATGAAGGTGATGGCCCCGGCAATCGCGCCCACGACCAGGCCGAACTGCAACCCGGCCACCATCAGCGCGGCCGCGTAGAACGTGCCCAGCGTGATGCAGACCGAAACCTGTCCCCGGACGAAACCCGCCAGCACGCCGTCGATTTCCCGTGCCAGCCGACGGACAGTCGGCGCGTGATCCAGCGGCAGCATCGCGTCAAGCTTGGCGACCATGTCGTCCCAGTCCAGGAGAAGGTAGAAGGCGACGACAGGCACCACCACGATGAAGACCACGACCGAAATCACACCCAGAGCCGAGCTCAGGACACCCTGGGCCAACTCGCCCCCCCGGGCCTGGATCGCCGCACCGATCTCGGCCAGGGTCTGGCGGATCGTCGAGGTCGAATCGGCCAGATCGGGGAAGCGCTCCAGCAGGAAACCCTGAAGGCGGTGGGTGATGTCCGGCGCGGCATTGATCAGGGCCGTCAGCTGGTTCACCAGCGTCGGGATCACGGCCAGCACCAAAAGCACGACCAACAGCAGGGCCACAAGCGAGATGATCGACGTGGCCATGACCCGGCTCAATCCCAGCCGTTCCAGACGGTCCGCGACGGGGTCGAGGAAATAGGCAATGGCGCCGCCCACGATGAAGGGCAGCAGAACATCTCCCAGGAACCACAGCAGGATCAGGAACACCGCCGCAGCGATGCCCCAGTACCGGAACTGATCTTTCGTCGGCAGGGCCATCGCGGCTTCCTTTGCTTTGCCCCACATATCACCCCGCACGCCCGCCCGCGCAAGAGGCGGAACGGGCGAAAACCCGCTGTCAGCATGTGCTTAAGGCACCGCCGGTAAGCTGTGCCGCGATGGCCAGGGCGCCTGATATCGGGGCAGGACGACGCCATCCGGGGCGTGGTGTCCCGGCAATGACCTGCCGCAATGGCAGGCCCTATGAAAGGCAAGACCATGAAACTGCAGCTCCTCTCTGTCCTCGCGCTGGTCACGACTCCGATGGCCGCGCTGGCCATGCCGGCCGTGGGCGACATGATCGGCACTGATCCGGAAACCGCCAAAGCCGCGCTCGAAACCGCAGGCTGCATGGTGGACGAGTTCGAGGCCGAAGACGGCAAGATCGAAGCCAAGTGCAAGGACTCGGCCACAGGCAAGGACATGGAAGTCTATATCGACCCGGCTTCGGGCAAAGTCACCGAGATCAAGGAAGAAGACTGACATGGCCTCCCCCCGGACCCTGACTGCAGCAACCCCCAGCATTGCCCCGCCCTCGATCAGGGACCCCGTTGTTCGCCTGACCCATTGGGGGATCGCCATCGCGGTCCTTGGCAATGCGATTGTGAACGAAGGGGGTAGCCTGATCCATGTGACCTTGGGTTGGCTGGCAATGGCACTTCTTGTGCTGCGGCTGGTCTGGGGGGTCCTTGGACCGGCCGAGGCCCGCTTTTCGGCCTTTCCTCCGAACCCTGCCGCAGCACTGCGGCACCTGCGCCAACTGGCGCGGGGTCGGGTCGGGCACTACCCGTCGCACAATCCAGCAGGCGCGCTGATGGTCTATGCCTTCTGGGCGGCACTGACTGTTGTGATCGTGACCGGACTGATCCTCACCGGCGGAGCGACACCGATGCAGGTCGCAGCAGACAAGGCAGCGGTTGCATCCGGCGACTGGTCTGCTTTGATCAAGGAAAGCGACGGCGAATCTTCTGATGACGAGGAGACGGGCCTTCGCCACACTGCCGAAGAGGTACATGAAGTGGCCGCCAACCTTCTTCTTCTCCTAGCTGCCCTGCATGTCTTCGGGGTCGTCGCCGAAGGTCGGGCCATGCGCCGCAACCTTGTCGCGCCGATGCTGCTGGGCGAAAGGCGCAAATGACGGCTTCCCCGGATATCCGTTCGGCCGGGCGGCGCCAGACCGCCGCCCTGTCGCTCTTCCTGGTGGTCCAGACGCTTGGCACCGTCTTCTTTGTCGGCGACGTTATCGGGGACCTGCGCGAGGACCCGACCTCGACGCACTTCATCTTCGAGGCAATCGTGACGGCCGCCCTTGTGCTGGGCATTCTCTTCGGGACCTTCGCGCTGCGGCGCACGATCGAGCTTCTGCGTGCCCAGGATCAGGCGCTCGAAGTCGCCCGCGGGGCACTTGCCGACGTGATCGATCGCCAGTTTCAGGCCTGGTCGCTGACCCCGGCTGAACGCGACGTGGCTTTCCTTGCATTGAAGGGTCTCGACGTGGCCGAAATCGCCGACCTGCGCGGAGCGGCCCAGGGCACGGTCCGGGCACAGCTGACCCGCATCTATTCCAAGGCCGGTGTCTCGGGCCGCGCCCAGTTCGCCGCCTTCTTCGTCGAGGACCTGCTGGGCGAAGGCGTGCCCACGCCCGAGGCCACGCAAGTCGCGGAGTCCTAGGGCGATCCGGCCGCTGCCCTCAGGCCCGCAGCGTGAACCCTTTCGCCAGGTGATTGCGCACGAACCAGATCATCGCCACCCCGGGCACCAGCGACAGACAGGTCATCGCCATGACCATCCCGATGTCCGTCTGAAAGCTGAACATGGCCTGGATCGCCATGGTGATGGGTTTGCCCCCGGTCACCGTCAGGATGCGGGCGAAGACGACTTCAACCCAACTGAAGATGAAGCAGAAGAAGGCCGCGACCCCGATCCCCGGCGCGATCTGCGGGATCAGGTGGCGGAAGAAGAACGACAGCCCCGAATGGCCATCCAGGAAGGCCGTCTCATCGAACTCCTGCGGGACCGCGCGGATGAAGCTTTCTAGGATCCAGATCGCCACCGGCAGGTTGAACAGGCAATGCACCAGCGCGATCCCGACGGGCGAGTTCACCAGGCCGAAATGGCTGAACAGGATGAAGATCGGCAGCGACAACACCACGGGCGGCGTGACGCGGAAGACAAGGATTGCCAGCAGGAAATGCCGGTCGCCCGTAAAGCGGTATCGCGCCAGCGCATAGGCAGCGGGCAGGCCGACGCCGATGCAGAGTGCGACGTTGAGGACGACGTAGATCAACGAGTTCACCATCGCCGCCCGCAGCTCTGGCGCGGCCAGGACATTGCGGTAGTTCATCAGGCCGACAGTGCCCTCGGTCAGCGTGTCGGTTGGCAGGGTGGCCGTAAAGCTCAGGACGATCGCCTGCACCAGCGGCAAAAGGATGAAGACCGCCAGCGCGAGGATGCCAAGATGCCTCATCCCTCGCGCTCCCGCGTGGCCGAGACAAAGGCCCAGACCACGGCCAGCACGATCAGGAAGTAGAGCGTCGCCCGCGCCGCCGCCTGGCCATAGGAAAAGCCCTTGATCTCCTCTCCCAGTTCCAGCGTCAGAAATCGGGTGGCGTCGCCGGGGCCGCCGGCATTGATCGCGAAAGCCTCGGTGTAGATCATGAAGCTGTCGACGAAGCGCAGAAGGAACACGATGGCCAGCGCCCCGGCGATCTTCGGCAGTTGAATGAACCGGAACACCGCCCAACGCGAGGCCCCGTCGATGGCCGCAGCCTGGCCGTAGGCCGCAGGGATCGCCGACAGCCCCGCATAGGCCAGCACCACGACAAGGCCCAGCCAGTGCCAGGTGTCCACCACCAGGATCAGCGCCCAAGTGTGCCAGCCGGTGAACTTCCAGTCAAAGCCGACAGCGGCCAGACCCGGCCCCAGAAGTCCGGTTTCGGGCTGGATCAGCCCCAGCCAGAACATCGGGATCATGTTCCACGGCACGACCAGCGGCAGCGCCACCAGCATCAACCCCCAGACCGCCCGCTTGCCATATGTCAGGAGCAGCAGCGCCACCCCGATCCCCAGGGGCACCTGAATGCCAAGCGCGAGGGTGGAGAACAGCAGGCTTCTGCCCAACGAGGCAAGGAAGCGGTCGGACTGCAGGATATCGCTGAACCACTGCGGCCCGACCCAGAAGACGTCGGACAGCGTGAAGATATCATGGAAACCATAGTTGATGACGGCCAAGAGCGGCAGCGCCCCCACCAGCCCCAGAAGCGTGAGGGCCGGAAGGATCAGGAACCAGGCGCGATTGTCATGCGGGCGCATGCAGCTAGGGGAGGGGGAAGGGGGCGGGGAGTCAATCCCGTAGGTCGGGGTTCACCCCGACTCTTTCTTGGCCTGTCATCCCGCAGCTCCACTTGGCTTCACTTGCCCTTAACCCGTCCTGACGGATAGGATTCCCGCAAAGCAGCGAGGGACCGATGCCCAACCACCTCCATTACGGCGACAACCTCACCGTCCTGCGGGAAAGCATCGCGTCCGAAAGCGTGGACCTCATCTACCTCGACCCGCCCTTCAACTCGAACGCGGGCTACAACGTGCTCTTCAAGGCCCCCGACGGGTCGGGGAGTGCGGCGCAGATCGAGGCCTTCGACGACACCTGGCACTGGAACGACAGCGCCGAGTCCGCCTTCGCCGATGTCCTCCGCTCGGGCAATTCCGCCGCCGCCGAGATGCTGCGCGCCATGCGCGGCTTTCTGGGCGAGAATGACATGATGGCCTACCTCGCCATGATGGCCGCAAGGCTGATCGAACTGCACCGGGTGCTGAAGCCCACCGGCAGCCTCTACCTGCACTGCGACCCGACGGCGAGCCATTACCTGAAGATCCTGCTGGATGCGGTGTTTGGGAAGGAAGGGTTCACAAACGAGGTCATTTGGCAGCGAACCAATACAAAATCGCACGCCTTTACCCGTTTTCCATCAACCCATGACGTGATCCTTTACTATCGGAAGGACACGAAGAGCGTTTGGCACACCCAGTATCTGCCTCATAGCGAAAGCTACAAGAAATCCCACTACGGGAACATCGAGGAAGGGACGGGACGACACTACACGCTCGGAGATTTGACAAACCCCAACCCCGACCGCCCCAATCTCACCTACGAATGGATGGGCGTAACAAAGGTTTGGCGATGGACGAAGGAAAGGATGCAGAAAGCGCACGATGCTGGGTTGCTCGTGTATACAAAAAGCGGTGCGCCCCGATACAAGCGCTACCTAGACGAAATGGAAGGGACGCCCGTCAATAGCGTCTGGACCGACATCCCTCCCCTCAATTCCCAGGCCCAGGAACGCCTCGGCTACCCCACCCAGAAACCCGTCGCCCTGCTTGAACGCATCCTGAACGCCTCCTCCAACCCCGGCGACGTGGTGCTCGACCCGTTCTGCGGCTGCGGCACCACTGTCCATGCGGCGGAAAAACTCGGGCGGCAGTGGATCGGCATCGACGTCACCCACCTTGCCGTCGGCCTGATCGAAAAGCGCCTGCGCGATGCCTTCGAGGGGGTGCAGTTCCAGACCCACGGCGTCCCGCAGGACATCCATGCTGCCCGCGACTTGGCGAGCCGGGGCAAGTACCACGAGTTCGAGAAATGGGCGCTCTCGCTCATCGCCGCGCAACCCGGCAACTTCGGCAAGAAGGGCGCGGACCGGGGCCTTGACGGGCGGCTCTACTTCGGGGCCAAGGGCACGACGCTGGGCATCGTCTCCGTCAAGGCGGGTGAGAACGTAGGCGTCAGCATGATCCGCGACCTGAAAGGCGTCATCGAACGCGAACGCGCCGGGGTGGGCGTGTTCCTGACCCTGACCGAACCGACGAAGCCGATGATCGCCGAAGCAGCCAGCGCGGGCCTCCACGAAGAGCCCGGCTTTGCCCCTGTCCCCCGGCTCCAGATCGTCACGGTCGAGGACGCCATGCGCCTGCGGGAACGCGCCGTCCAGCTTCCCGCCCGCCGCGACGACACGTTCAAACGTGCCGCCCGCGAGGAAAACACCGGCCGTCAAGGCGCCCTCGACCTGTAGGTCGGGCTTCAGCCCGACTCTTCCGCCCTTCAGCCCCCGTGGACAATCCCTAACCCCCGGTTAACGCCCGCAGACAACCCCTTGGAATCCCTTGTGGCCTCCGGTTTGTCCACTGTGGACACCGCCTCCCGCCTTGCCTGCCCGCTTCCGACCCGCTAGGAAACCGGGAACCCTTTCCAAGGCAGGCCCCCGATGCGTCTCTCCCGCTACTTCCTCCCCGTCCTCAAGGAAAACCCCGCCGAGGCCCAGATCGTCAGCCACCGCTACATGCTGCGGGCCGGCATGATCAAGCAGCAGGCCGCGGGGATCTATTCCTGGCTGCCGCTCGGCTTCCGGGTCCTGCGCCGGATCGAGGAGATCGTCCATCAGGAGCAGATCCGGGCCGGACATATCCCGCTTCTGATGCCGACCTTGCAGCCCGCCGACCTCTGGCGCGAGTCTGGCCGCTACGACGACTACGGTCAGGAAATGCTGCGGATCAAGGACCGGCAGGAGCGGGAGATGCTCTACGGGCCCACGAACGAGGAGATGATCACCGACATCTTCCGGTCCCACGTCAACAGCTACAAGGACCTGCCGCTGACGCTGTACCACATCCAGTGGAAATTCCGCGACGAGATGCGGCCACGCTTCGGGGTGATGCGGGGGCGCGAGTTCCTGATGAAGGACGGCTACAACTTCGACGTCGACCGCGACGCCGCGCTCCACGCCTACAACCGCCACATGGTCAGCTACCTGCGGACCTACGAACGCATGGGCCTGACCGCGATCCCGATGCGGGCGGCCTCTGGCCCGATCGGCGGCGACAACACGCATGAATTCCTCGTGCTGGCGCAGACGGGCGAATCCGAAGTCTTCTACGACGACCGCGTGACTGCCCTGAAGCTTGGCCAGCGGGACATCGACTATGACGACCGCGCCCAGGTGGCGAAGGTCTGCGAGGAGTTCACCACCCTCTACGCCCGTACGGACGAGACCCACGATCCGGCGGTCTTCGACCAGGTGCCCGAGGCCCACCGCAAGGTCGGCCGGGGCATCGAAGTCGGCCAGATCTTCTACTTCGGCACCAAGTATTCCGCCGCGATGGGGGCCGAGGTAACGACCGCCGAGGGCACCAAGGTCCCGGTTGAGATGGGGTCGCACGGGATTGGCGTCAGCCGCCTTCTGGGCGCGATCATCGAGGCGAGCCACGACGACAAGGGGATCATCTGGCCAGAGGGCGTGACGCCGTTCCCGGTGGGGATCGTGAACCTGAAGCAGGGCGACAGTGCCGCCGATGCGGCCTGCGAGGGGCTCTACAAGGCCCTCGCTGCCAAGGGGCTTGAGGCGCTCTACGACGACCGCGACGAACGCGCCGGGGCGAAGTTTGCCACGATGGACCTGATCGGCCTGCCCTGGCGGATCACCGTCGGGCCGCGGGGTTTGGCGAATGGGCTGGTCGAACTCACCTCGCGTCGGAGCGGCGAAAGCGAAGAGGTTTCGCCCGAGGCCGCAGTCGACCGCATCGCGCGGATTTACGCCGGGCGCTGATCTTCGGCGCCCCGTTTTCGCTGGCGACTTTGACCTGGCA
Organism: Tabrizicola sp.; assembly: GCA_016792685.1. GTDB lineage: Bacteria > Pseudomonadota > Alphaproteobacteria > Rhodobacterales > Rhodobacteraceae > Tabrizicola. The sequence goes on from JAEULQ010000081.1 coordinate 8,958, forward strand.
GGCCCATGATCGGGCCTTCAGGGGGGGGCCGAGCATGTCGAAGCTTGTCGTCAGGTGTTTCTCGATCTCGGTGGACGGCTTCGGCGCGGGGCCAGAGCAGTCGCTGGCCGATCCATTGGGCAAGGGTGGCATGGCGCTGCATGACTGGGTGTTCAAGACCAAGACCTTCCAGGCGATGCACGGCGCTGGCGGGGGCGAGGCGGACAGCGTCGACGAAGGCTTCGCCGCAAAGGGGTTCGAGAATATCGGCGCCTGGATCCTGGGGCGCAACATGTTCGGCCCGGTGCGCGGGCCCTGGCCGAATGACGATTGGAAGGGCTGGTGGGGCGATGAGCCGCCCTATCACTGCCCGGTCTTCGTCCTGACCAACTATCATCGGCCCGATCTGGTGATGGCTGGAGGCACGACCTTTCATTTTGTCACCGAAGGCCTTGAGGCCGCACTCTCCCGAGCCAAGGCGGCCGCGGGTGGCAAGGACGTTCGCCTTGGTGGCGGGGTCGCGACGCTGCGCGAGGCGTTCCGGGCTCGGCACATCGACGAGGCCCATCTTGCGGTCTCGCCGGTCGTTCTGGGCCAGGGTGAGGCGGTGTTCCAGGACCTCGACCTGCCCGCGTTGGGCTACGGCGTCACCCGCCAGGTTGCGGGTGAGGGAGCCAATCATGTCGTGATCGGACGGGCCTGATCCCCGATCTGCCCTTGACCTTTCGTCCGTTGCGGTCACCTTCAGCCCCCGGACATGCATCATGAGGAGGCCACCATGGACTATCGTCGCCTGGGCAAATCGGGGCTGAAGGTCAGCGAGTTTTCCTTCGGCTCTTGGGTGACCTTCGCCAAGCAGGTGGATCTGCGGCCCGCCAAGGAACTGTTGACCGCGGCCTATGACGCCGGGATCAACTTCTTCGACAACGCCGAGGGCTACGAGGCCGGGCGATCGGAACTGGTCATGGGCCAGGCGATCCAGGAGCTGGGGTGGAGCCGGGACAGCTATATCGTCTCGTCCAAGGTGTTCTGGGGCGGCGAGAAGCCCACGCAGCGGGGCCTGTCGGCCAAGCATGTGACCGAGGCAGCCCATGCCGCGCTGAAGCGGCTGCGGGTCGACCACCTTGACCTCTACTTCTGCCATCGCCCCGACATCGACACGCCGATCGAGGAAACCGTGCGGGCGATGCATAATCTGATCGTGCAGGGGAAGGTCCTCTACTGGGGCACCTCGGAATGGTCCGGCCAGCAGATCACCGAAGCACATCTGGTGGCGCGGCGCGACGGGCTGACCCCGCCGACGATGGAGCAGCCGCAATACAACCTTTTCGAACGCGACAAGGTCGAACGCGACTATGTGCCGATCTACGACAGCTATGGGCTGGGCACCACGATCTGGTCGCCGCTGGCCTCGGGCCTTCTGACCGGCAAATACAACGACGGCATCCCACAGGACAGCCGGGCCGCGCTTGCGGGTTATGAATGGCTGCGCGACATCATCGCCGGCCCAAAGGGCCGGCGGCGGGTCGAGCAGGTGAAGGCGCTGGCCAAGATCGCGGACGGGGCGGGGATGCCGATCCATCACCTCGCGCTCCTGTGGTGCCTTGCGAACCCGCGGGTGTCTACGGTGATCCTTGGTGCGTCGCGGCTGGAGCAGCTGACCGATAACCTCAAGGCGCTGGATGCGAAGGCCAAACTCACTCCGGATGTGCTGGCAGCCATCGAGGAAGTGGTGCAGAACAAGCCCGAAGCACCGCAGCGGTTCTGAGGGGTAAGGAATGGCGAAGGCACTGGTCACCTGGGGCGGCTGGGAAGGGCATGAGCCGGACAAGGTAGCCGCACTTCTTGCAGGCTGGTTGCGGGACGCCGGGAAGGCGGTTGAGGTGACCGACAGTCTGGCCTGCTTCGACGATGCCGAGGCGCTGAAATCGTATGATCTCATCGTTCCGGTCTGGACCATGGCAGCGATTACCGAGGCGCAGGCGCTGAACGCCTGTGCGGCTGTCGCGTCGGGAACCGGGATTGCGGGCTGCCACGGCGGCATGTGCGACGCTTTCCGCGACAGTGTCGACTGGCAGTTCATGACCGGGGCGCAATGGGTGGCGCATCCGGGCAATGACGGGGTGCGCTACCAGGTCCGCATGGTGTCGGATGATCCGCTGGTCGCCGGGGTGCCGGATTTTGAGGTCGAGACCGAGCAGTACTACCTGCATGTCGACCCGGCCGTCCGAATTCACGCGGTGTGCGACTTTCCTGTGGTCGATGGTCCGCATGCGGTGAACGGGCCGGTCGCGATGCCCGTTGTCTTCACCAAAGGGTATGGCGCGGGGCGGGTCTATTACAACGCGCTTGGCCACCAGAAGAACGTGATCGACCACGGCCCCGCAGCCGAGCTTCTGCAGCGGGGCCTGATCTGGGCGGCGCGGAAGGCTTAGGGTTTGGGCCAGCTTCGCCCGCGCACGGGGAGAAGCTGCAGCACGCCCCAGGTCATCTCTATCGCCAGGATCGGCCACAGGATCGGGGTCGCGCCCCGAGCCAGGGCCAGGACCATGGCAAGGCTGAACAGGATCCGTCCCACGGCGTCCCAACGGGCAAGCCAGGGTTGATCCAGCTTCAGCCTCAGGAGGCTCCAGATCGTGACAACGGTGCCGAAGAAATTGGCATACATCATGCCCAGGGGATCCAGCGGCGGAATTGGCTCAAGACCCAGCGCGGCGCTTATTGCGTTCAGAACCCAGGTGACAGCGAGCGCTCCGGGCAGAACGGCGAAGGGGGCCGAGAGCACGAGGTCGTAGAATGCACTCAGGCGGTAGATGCGGTGGAAGTAGGTGGGCGAAAGCATTGCTGTCCTCTTGTGTTGCAATGCTGGGACTTCTAAACCCTTGAGTATGGTCAAGGGTCAAGAGGACATCTGATGCAGGTTGGCGTCTTGGCGCGCAAGGCCGGGGTTTCGGTCGATGCGATCCGGCTTTACGAGGCCCGGGGCCTGATCCGGTCCGAGCGGCGGGCGAACGGCTACCGGGATTTTCCTGACACGGCACTGGACCTCGTTCGACTGATCCGGCTGGGTCAGGGCCTTGGCTTTTCATTGGCCGAGATTGCCGAGGTCCTGCGCGGCCTCGGCACCGGCCTTTCCGCCGAAGCGGTCGCGGCCCTTTTGGCCGAGCGGATCGACGAGTTGGATGCCCGGATCGGCCGGATGCAGGAATTGCGTGGCATGCTTGTCGCCCGGATGACGGCGGCCTGTCCCATTCTGGGGCCAGAGGGTTGAGGGCCGTCAGGTGGGCATGAGCCAGCCCTGGTAGCGCACGACCTGGCCGATCAGCGGCAGGCTGATCTCGACATGGAAATGGAAGCGGCCCTCGATCTCTTCCTCCCAAGCCGGGCCCTGCGGCATCAGCCAGCGTGGCAGCGGCACCGGGCCAAGGCGCCAGAGGCGTGGGACAAGTCGCAAGCGGCTTTCGTCCCAGTCCAGCGCGAGACCGAAGCGGAAGGGGCCGAAGCTTTCGAGGATCAGGCCTTCGTCGCGTCCCCGGCCCGCTTCTTGCCGCGACCACATCCGGCGCGCGGCAAATCGGCGTGTCCAGGTTTCGCGGCCCTGTGGGTCGGTGGTGAAGGTGACCTCGACGGGGAGATCGAGCCCAGCCTTCGGAAAACGGAAAAGCGCGGCGACAAGACCTGCCAGTGGGTTCCGGTTGCGGGTGACATCGGCGCGGCCGCGCCAAACGGACCGGGCGCCCGGGCGATGCAGCTTTTGCAGAAGCGGCGGCAGGTCCTGAAAGACCGGACCCAGGACCTGCGGATAGGGCTCGGCCACCGGGTCGCCGCGCCAGCCGGTCTGGATGCGGCGGCCCTTGAAGGCGACGGCATAGTCGGCAAGGCTCAGCGCCCCGATCCCGGGCCGCGCGCCAGGGTGTGGCGGAAGACCGGCTTGCATCTTGCCGATCAGAAGGGCAACCGCCATCGACGGGATCAGCGGGCCATCATCACCCTCTGCAAGCAGGTGCCAGGAGAGGGTGGCGGGCTGGCCGTTGCGGGTGCCCTTGGCTGCAAGAAACATACCGCCCCGATGTTCGCCCATCGGGTAGAGGTTCAGAAGCCAGTGGGCGATGCCCGCAAGTGGCGCCAGTGAGGGCATGCCGAACCGGGCACGGGCAAGTGCCACCAGGGTCAGAAGTCGGTGCAGAAGACGCGGCTGCGGTGCGGCCCCCATCCAGAGGCTGGCGAGGCCCGGATGTGCCGGGGGCAGGACACGCAGGTCGGGCACATCCACCAGCGAAAAGCGCAAGGGGCGGAGCGGCACCTTGCCGGGGACCGCGACGGTCGCTATGAGGCTGTCGCCGAGGCCGATCCCGGTCGCGGGCTTGCCCGCCCGCCAGAGCCGTACCGGTGCGCCGGCATAGCCAAGAACCGCGCGCAGGACATTCCGGCCGACCCCGGCATATGGCGAGGGCGCGATGCCGCCGGTCACCTCGACCGGGTCGATCTGACGGCGCATCTCCGTCAGGACGGCATGGGTCAGGACGGGAAAGCTCGACACGCCCGCAAGGACGAAGACACCTGCCGCCTTGGCATCTGCGTCAAGTGCGCCGATGCCCTCGACGAAATCGGCACCGTCGGCGAGATCGAGATAGGGGATGCCTGCCGCAATCGCCGCTTTGGGTACAAGATAGGGATCGGCATAGCCCTGAAACGGGCCTGAGGCATCGACCACCAGATCGGGTCGATGCAGTGCGAGAGCCTTGGCCACGTCCTGCCGGTCAAGCTGCAGCGGCTCGACCCGCGCCTGACCGCCGAGACCAAGGCAGAAGGCCGCTGCCTTGTCGGCGTCGCGCCCGGCGATAAGGAGGGTCAGGGCAGGATCGTCCCGCAGAAGTTGCGCCAGCCTGCCGCCAAAGACGCCATAGCCGCCGAGGATCAGGATCTTCATTTCCGGTCCTTTCGGCGCGCATCCTAAGCATTTGCGCCGAAAAGTGAACTTGTCGTGATGCCGCAGGTTTTCGCCCCGTGACCTTGCGTCAGGTCGGGCACCAGCGGCTTGACCTTGACAGCGGGGCGGTCACTCTTTGGCAAACATTCCAAGCCATGCTGGCCCCATGACCCTGCCTTCGGACCATTACCGCATCCTCAAGCGCGAGCTTTCGCTGGCCGAGCTTCTGGCGGACGGGATCGTGCATGCCATGGCGCTGCTGGCGGGGCTCATCGCCTTTCCACTTCTGCTGTTTCACGGCCTGCAGACTGCCGAGATCGGGACGTTTGCGGCACTTACGGTCTATGCGGCCGGGTTCTTCCTGATGTGGGGCTTTTCGCTGGCCTACAACATGACCCCGCCCTCGGCGCTGAAATGGCTTCTGCGCCGCTTCGATCATTCGATGATCTATGTGATGATCGCGGGCACCTATACAGCGGTGATCCCGCACCTGTCCGGCAACTGGCCCTGGATTATGGGTGTGGTGGTCTGGACCGGGGCGGTCCTCGGGATTCTCGTCAAGGTCGTCCTGCCGGGCCGATATGACCGGCTTTCGATCCTCGCCTATGTCATGCTGGGATGGGTCGGGGTGATCGCCGCCGGTCCGGTCACGGCGGCGCTGCCCTCGGTCTCGCTCTGGCTTCTGGTTGCGGGCGGGCTCACTTATGTCGCCGGTGTCGCCTTTTATGTGTGGGAGCGACTGCGCTTTCAGAACGCGATCTGGCACGGGTTCGTCGCCGTGGCGGCAGGCTTGCATTTCGCAGCTGTCGCAGTCGCGGTGGCCTGAGGGTTGGTGGGCAGATTGCCCACCCTACGAGGGCTGTGTCGCGTCTGACATGGTGACCACCAGATTGCCGGGCTTGTGGAAGCTTTCGGCAATCGCATGGGCCTTGGGCAACTCGTCAAAGGGCAGGACCGGGCCCACGACGGGCGTGTAGCCGCCCGCCACATGCAGCTCGACCAGGCGGCGCATGGCGGGAAGGTCCTCCCCGCTGTTGCCGACAAGGACGCGGCGTCCCTGACTGCGCGGCCACATGGCGCCGAGCATCGCGGGCAAGTCGGCCGTGATCAGGGCCAATCGCCCCCGGGGGGCGAGCAGGGGACTGGCACCTCGCCAGCCAAGATGGCCCATCACGTCGAGGATCACATCAAAGGGGCCGGGCGGCGGGCCCTGCCGGTAGTCCGAGACGATATCGGCGCCCAGGCTGCGGGCGAGGGAATGGTTCGCGGGCGACGCGGTGGCGGCAACCTTCGCGCCCAGATGCCGCGCAATCTGTACCGCGGCCCCACCGACCGAGCCGGTGGCCCCTGCGACCAACAGGCGCTCGCCGGGCGCCAGCCGGGCCTGATCGATCAGGAACGACTGGGCGGTGAGACCGCCAAAGAAGAAGGCGGCGCCCTGTTCAAAGGTCAGCGTATCGGGGAGCGGCAGGACGCGGCCACTGGCGGGGATTGTCAGGTATTCTGCATGGGCGCCGCCCTTGAACCCCTTCAGGCCGAAAACGCGCTGGCCCTCGGTGAAGCCGGTCACGCCGGGGCCGAGCGCGGCAACTTCGCCGGCGAAGGCCCAGCCGGGGGCGACCTTGGGGCGGGACCAGCCGATGACGAGGCGAAGCATGAGACCGAGGCCGCGGGGGACCTTTCCAGACCGCAGGCGGGCGTCTCCGGCGGTGACGGGGGCGGCGCGGGTGCGGATCAGGAGCTCTCCCGGTCCCGGGACGGGGATGGGGGTGTCCTCGATGACGATGGTCTGAGGAGCACCATAGGCGGTGTAGCGGGCGATCTTCATGCGGGAACTCGAGCGATTGAAGGGGAGGAGCGGCGGATGATCATCTCGGCAATGGCGATGGTCGTGACCCACGAGCCGACCAGGAGGATGTCGGAGGCCAGGCCCATCGGGGGTTGACCCGTGACGACATAGATCGGGAAGAACACCAGCGCGACCGCCCCCAAACCCATGCCGATCGCGTAGGCGCGGATCACCCAGGCGCGGTGGCGAAGGATGTCGCGGTCCCGGATTGCCGCCATTGCCAGGGCAAGCGCGATCAGGAGGGCCAGGCCAAACAGACCGCGGGCGATGTCGACCACGGGCGTTCTTACCGACGTCACCTGCGCGAGAAGCGAGAGACCGGAAAGGCCAAGCACTGCGCCCGAAAGGACGAAGATCCGTCCGGTCACGCGGTGCAGCGCCCCGAACCGGTGGCGGAGGGCGCGGACAAACTGCATGGGACCAGTGATCCCGAAAGCGGCTCCGGCCAGGACATGGGCAAACCAGGCGATGGGGGCAAGGGCCAGTCGGGCACTGTCTTCGGGATAGGAGCCGGATGGGATCTGGAAGACCTGGAACAGCGCGTTCAGAACGGGGATGGCGCTGAAGACGGCAAGGCCAAGGACAAGCGGCAGCGGCCGCGAAAAGAGGCGGAACATGTGGGTCTCCGAAACGGAAAGGGTCAGTCGTCGTGGAAGGTGAAGACCTCGTCGAGGCCGACGCCGAAAGTACGGGCGATGCGGAAGGCAAGCTCAAGTGTCGGAAAGTACTTGCCATTTTCGATGGCAAGCAGGGTCTGGCGGGTGACGCCCACCTTGTCGGCGAGGTCCTTCTGGGTCATCTCTCCGGCGTCGAACCTCAGGCGACGGATGCGGTTTTCGATCCGGGCCATCGGCCTCAGGCCCCGCGCCGGTAGTGCCAGATCTTGCAGGCGTCCTTGAAGAGCTCGGTCCCGAGGCAAAGGCCGAGGATCAGGTTCATCGCACGGACGGCGCTGGCCCCGAGTGCAAGGTCGACGATCACGCCGAGGATGCCGAATGAGAGGAAGTACCAGGCCCAGGTGATGGCGCGGCGCTCGATCTCGCGGTCGCGTTCGTCGCGGCGGTCATCGGTCTTCTCATCGGTCAAGATTCTGTAAAGGATGTGAAAAATTACGGTCACCGCAATGGCGATGCCGATGCCGATCGCGATCAGGACGAGGACCGCGCGGGCCCAGATCTGCAGGGCATCGGGGCCGGAAAAGAGGCCTTCGGCGTGCTGGGAGGTGAGGCGGAGGATGAAGAAGCCCGCCACGATGAGTGAGGTGATGAGGCCGGTCAGCGCCTCGCGTTCGCCATAGGACATGGGTGTCTCCTTTGCCGGTTGCGTATGGCAAAGCCGACATTGAGTCAACAATACTTTACACTATGTCTGGAATACCTGACCCAAGAGCGCTGCGTTGGCCGGGCGCGCTGGGGGCAAGACGCGCATCTTCTTTCCGTCTCTACGTGCGGTGGATTGCGAGGCTGCTAACCAAGATTCCTAAATGGCGGCCGCAAGGGATTCCGCGTGACAGGGAAAGGGGCTTTGGGCAGGTTTGGGGCGTACGACCGAAGGAGCGTCTTTTGCGGCTGATCTGCCTGTGCCTGTTCCTTGCCACGCCCGCGATGGCCGAGACGGACATCCGCCAGCTGGTCATCGAGACGGCGGCGAAGTCGGACTGTGCCCTGACGATGGAGCAGATGCGCGCAACCTTCCCACCACAGGGGCTGACCGAGTCCCAGGTCGGCGAGGTCGTGGCCCGGATGCGGCAGGCAGGCGAGGCGCAGGTGGTGAGCGAGGAGTTGCGGCTTTCGCCCAAGGTCTGCAAGGGCGGAAAGTCGGCGCCGGAGCTGCCGGAGGTGTCAAAGATGATGGCGCGGGTGATCAAGGTCTTCCGCCAGCACGGCTGCATGATGGAGGAGGCGACCGGCCGCGCCGCGTTGCAGGCCGCCGGGATCACCGACCGGGACATCGACAGGATTCAGGATGAGCTCGCGGCGCTGGTCGCGGCGGGCCTGATCACGCGGATCGAGGGCGCGGCGGCGACACGGGTCGAGGAGCCGTTGTGTTCGAATGCGAAGGTGGGCGGGTGAGGGGCGGCGGCATTGACAATGCCGGGCAAACCGAGGGCTACTTGAAGAAGTGCCACCAGTTGCCGCCCCAGTCCCGCTGCACGGTTTCCTCTGATGCGGCGCTGAAATGGACCTGTGGTATGGCTTGGGGCGGGTAGCCGCTGGCCGCAAGCGCCGCGCGGCAGGTCTGGTCAAAGTCCGGCAAGGCGAGCAGCCGGTCGCGCTGTGCGTCGCTGTCGGTCATGAACCAGATCGCAAGGTGGACCGGGTCGATGTCGACGGCGCCGTAGGACGTGGTGCGGATCACAAAACCGAGCTTGGTCGAGAACTGACGGGCCAGATCGTCACGGCACCGCTGGAGCTCGGCGTCGTAGGAGGCTCCGGCGGCCTTCGGGCGTGCAGGGGTTGGGTGCGGAAGTGTCGTGGTGGGTCGCCGCGAAAACCGGCTGATGACCCAAGCCACCACCAGCGCCCCGCCAACGATGAACGGAAGGCTCGCGCCTTCGGGCAGGTTGGAAGGGAGGACAGCCATGGCAGCCTTGGTTGGGTGTCATGACGTGATGCCACGGGACCGGTTGTGCGGCAATGGGGTGATGGGCGTGGGCGGCCTGCGAAAGAAGTCCAATGGACTCTCTTCGCCGGCAAAGCCCCGAACGAGCTTTCTGGTGCCAGTGCTTAGCGTGAGATCTTAACCGACCATCCGAGCTTGGGGTTTGGAGGGGTACAACCCCACCCTAAGTTTGCTTCATCATCTACATCAGGTTCGGTAGCGTGTTCAACGCTATCAAAGACCCCACGAACAGAGCCAACCAAACCAAGAATTCGCTCCAACCTTCAAGCTGTCCCCAAAATGGGCGGTTCGCACGGTCTTCGGCGATGAAACTCTCCCACCCAATACAGCTCTGCAATTGCTCTGACTCAAGCTTTCGAATGTATTGGCCTATCTTCATTGTCCGCAAATGTAACGACGCCCACCTAAGAAAGCTCAAAAATATTACTATAGGAGGAATCAAGAGCGCCAGGCGGAACAGAATAGGATCAATCGTAGGCTCTATTGAAAATGACCACGCGTAAAGCGCAGATATTCCAATAACTAACTGACTCTCAATCTTTCTTCTTTCCGAAATGTGAATTTCTATCTCGCGACGAAGTGCATCGAACTCGGTCTTCTGGAGTTCAGCCTCGGTCTCTTTCATTTGTCATAGCTCCAGCTTACTTTAAAACGGCACAAACTGACGTGTCTAGCGCTAATTGAGAAGATGAATTTTCACACATCCAACTCCTCCACAAACCGCGCGTTCTCCTGGATGTACTGGAACCGCAGCTCCGGTTTCCTGCCCATCAGGCGTTCCACCAGGTCGGAGGTGTCCCCCGGTTCATCCTCATCAATCGACACCCGGATCAGCTTGCGGGTTACGGGGTTCATCGTGGTGTCTTTCAGGTCCTTGGCGTCCATCTCGCCCAGCCCCTTGAAGCGCTGGACGTCGATCTTGCCTTTGCCTCCCAACCCCTTGGCGAGCCAGATCTCTTTCTCGGCGTCGTCGGCGACGTACATCCGGCGGGCTCCCTGCGTCAGGCGGTAGAGGGGCGGGCAGGCGAGGTAGAGGTGGCCCTTGTCGATCAGGGGGCGCATCTGGGTGAAGAAGAAGGTCATCAGGAGGCTCGCGATATGCGCGCCGTCGACGTCGGCGTCGGTCATGATGATGATCTTTTCATAGCGCAGGTCGTCGAGCTTGAAGCGGGTGCCCATGCCGGTGCCCAAAGCCTCACAGAGGTCGCGGATTTCGGCGTTTTCGTTCAGCTTGGCCGAGGCCGCGCCGAGGACGTTCAGGATCTTGCCCTTGAGGGGGAGGAGGGCCTGGGTCTCGCGGTTCCGCGCGCCCTTGGCCGAGCCGCCGGCGCTGTCGCCTTCGACGATGAAGAGCTCGGTCCCCTCACGGCTTTTGGCGGAGCAGTCGGTGAGCTTGCCGGGCAGGCGCAGCTTCTTGGTGGCGGTCTTGCGCTGGGTTTCCTTTTCCTCGCGGCGGCGAAGGCGTTCCTCGGCGCGCAGGACCAGGAAGTCGAGGATGGCGCCCGCAGATTTCGGGTCGGCGGCGAGCCAGGTGTCGAAATGGTCGCGGACGGCGTTTTCGACCCATTTGGCGGCTTCCTCGGTGGAAAGCCGGTCCTTGGTCTGGCCGACGAACTGCGGCTCGCGGATGAAGATCGACAGGAGCGCGCAGCCGCCGGTGAGGAGGTCGTCGCGGATGATCTGCTCGGCCTTGCGGTTCTTCACCCGCTCGCCATAGGCGCGGATGCCCTTCAGGATCGCGGCCCAGAACCCGGCCTCATGCGTGCCGCCTTCGGGGGTGGGGACGGTGTTGCAGTAGGAGTGGAGGTAGCCGTCCTGTGCCGGCGTCCAGTTGATCGCCCATTCGACGGAGCCGGGGACCTGGTACTTCTCCTCGAACGAGACGCGGCCCGAGAAGGGGCGTTCGGAGTAGGTGGTGACCTTTTTGAGCGAGTCATTCAGGAAGTCGGCGAGGCCGCCGGGGAAGTGGAAAGTGGCTTCTTGCGGGGTTTCGCCATCGCCGACCGCCGATTTCCAGCGGATCTCGACGCCGGAGAAGAGGTAGGCCTTGGACCGCGCCATCTTGAAGAGACGGGCGGGTTTCAGGGTCTGGTGGCCGAAAATCTCTGGATCCGGGTGGAAGGTGAACCAGGTGCCGCGGCGGTTCTGGATGGGGCCGAGCTTCTGGATGGGGCCAAGAGGGATGCCGCGCGAGAAGCTTTGTTCATAAAGCTCCTTGTTGAGGGCGACCTGGACGGTAAGGGCGTCGGAGAGGGCGTTGACGACCGAGGAGCCGACGCCGTTCAGGCCGCCCGAGGTGGAGTAGGCCTTTGCGTTGAACTTGCCGCCGGCGTGGAGGGTACAGAGGATGACCTCGAGCGCCGACTTGCCCGGGAACTTCGGGTGCGGGTCGACGGGGATGCCGCGGCCGTTGTCGCGGACGGTGACGGAGTTGTCGGCGTGAAGCTCCAGCTCGATCCGGTTGGCGTGGCCCGCGACAGCCTCGTCCATCGCGTTGTCGAGGATCTCGGCGACCATGTGGTGAAGCGCGCGTTCGTCGGTGCCGCCGATGTACATGCCGGGGCGCTTGCGGACGGGTTCCAGGCCTTCGAGGACCTCGATCGAGGAGGCGTCATAGGTGGAGGCGCCGGAGAGGAGGTCGGTCATGGGGCTCACGTCCTTGGGAATGCGCAGGCATTAGATCACCCTTGGGGGGAGGGGCGCAAGATGTGGGGTCTGGCTGTACGGCAAACGGAGGCGTAGGCTGGGGTGAAACCGGGGAGGATTGGCGATGCGGGTACTGTTCACAGGCGGATCGGGCAAGGCGGGCAAGCATGTGGTGCCCTATCTGGTGGCTGCGGGGCATCGGGTGTTGAACTTCGACAAGGTGCCGTTGGGTCTGGCGGGGGTGCATGACCTCTTGGGCGATATCTGTGACGCCGGGCAGGTCTATTCGGCGATGCGGACCCATGCGGGGTATGACGAGATGGACCAGCCTGGCGGTGCAAGGCTCTTCGACGCGGTGGTCCATTTTGCGGCCGTCCCCCGGCACGGGATGGTGCCGGATACCGAGACCTACCGGGTGAACGTGGTCGGGACCTACAACGTCATCGAGGCGGCGCTGAAGATGGGGATCCGGAAGGTGATCGTGGCGTCATCGGAGACGACCTACGGGGTGTGCTTCAGCGACGGGATCGTGGACCCGAAGGTGCTGCCCCTGGAGGAGGACTACGACATCGACCCGATGGACAGCTACGGCATGTCGAAGAAGGTGAACGAGGTCACGGCGAGGAGTTTCCAGCGGCGGTTCGGGGCGGATGTCTATGCCCTGCGCATCGGCAACGTGATCGAGCCGCATGAATACGCGACGGTCTTTCCGGCGGCGGCGGCGGACCCTGGGCTGCGGCGTCGGATCACCTTCAGCTACATCGACGCGCGGGATCTGGGGCAGATCGTGGATCTGTGTTTGCGCAAGGATGGGTTGGGTTATCAGGTGTTCAATGCGGTGAATGACGAGAACTCGGTGCCGCAGCCGAACTCGGAGCTTCTGGCGCGGTATTTCCCGAATGTGCCACTGTCGCGGCCGGTGGGGGAGCGAGAGGGGTTGCTGTCGAACCGGAAGATCAGGGAAGTGCTGGGGTTCAAGGAAGCGCATCCCTGGCAGAAGTACGTCACCTGACCGGGGGCAGGCCTTAAAGCGCCCTCGCCCCTGCCGGATCAGGCTGGGGGCAAGGGGGACCGCTGTGTGGGCGGAGGCGGAGCCCTGAGACAGGTCTATTCGCGGATCAGTTCGCCGGGAACTTCCTGCGACCGTCGGCGCAGGAACTGCAGGATCTTTCGCTCGAGCCAAGTATAGACGCGTGCCGAGGCAATGCCGGCAAGGATTGACACAAAGAACGTAACCCAAGGCATAGGCTTGCCGAAGGCCTTGTTCACGAGCGAAATCACCGGGTAGTGCGTGAGGTAGATGAACATGGATGTCCCAGCGATCTCTGCCACCACGGTCTTTACCTTGGCTGGGACGGTTACGGATCGCACGAAGATGACCAAGGTGCAGCCCACACCGACGTAGAGCGCGGCTGACGACGGTTCAAAATAGTAGGGGGCCCAGAGCGCGCAGAGTGCGAAGACCGCAAGCCGCGACGGCATGTCCTTGGCAGATGCTATGATCATGCCAAGAGCAAAACACCAGCCGTAGTGCCAGGGCGTGCGATGGTAGTTGTAGTCGCCGTCCCAGTTCGCTTCCACGAAAATGTCAATGGCGACGGCGAAGACAAAGAGGGCGAAGGAGCTCGCCAGCGGGTTGGTCTGGAATGCTGCCCGCACCTTGGGCGCGGAGAAAAGCACAATGGCGACAAGCATCAACTGGATGTAGATCTCGGCGAAGTAGAACGTGTACCCTGTTATGTTCTCCGCCGTCTGGTAGTTCGAGATAAGCACGAGGGATGGCCACTCGAAATTCCATGATGCCAGTTCCAGAAAGGCGTCGAGCAGGACGGTCGGGATCGCGACAGCGAAAATTGTGCCCCAAAGCGTCCTTACGCTGCCCGAGCGAATGATCTCGGGCATCTGGAAACGGGCCACGGAATATCCCGCAAGCATCAGCAGGAAATAGGCCGCACCCCAGTTCCGGCTGTAGATGAAAGCATCGGCATGCAGCCCGATGATGCAGATCATGAAGAAGGCCCGTGTAAGGGTAGCTGTCTCCAGATTTCGCCAGGTGGACTTGTCGCTTTGCTGCACATGACGCTGCAGGTCTATGGTGCTGAGCTTTTCCCATCCGTCCGGCAGCGCACCGAAGTGGCGTTCGAAGGACAGGGAGAACTGGATGTAGTGGAGTGAATCGCCACCAAGCGATTCAAACGAGTCGTCAGGCAGAATCTGCTGGCCCGGGAACTCGAACTGGAAAAGCGAGATGACATCGCTGATCTCGTCCGGGCTTTTGGTCGTCTGGACGGGCGCCGCCTGTTGTCTTTCGGCAAAGATCTCGGCCAGCTTGCGGCGCTGCACCTTGCCGGTGCCAGTGACGGGCAGGGCATCGACGGTCATGACATGGAGCGCGCTGCCGGCAGCAATGCCCATGTCCTGAAGCGCTGCAGCCGCTACGGCCTTTACCTTTCCGGACGTAATCGCCTGACCGACAATCGCGACCAGAACCCCTTCTCCACGCTGGGCGTCGGGGACCTTGGCGACGGCAATCTGTGCGCCGCTCTTGATGCGGGCGCGGATCTTCTCTTCCAGCTGGTCGGGAACGACCTTCTGGCCGCCGCAGTTGATCAGGTCGTCGGCGCGGCCGTCGAAGAAGAGATAGCCGTCCTGCATGTGGCCAAGGTCATTGGTCTGCAGCCAGCCGTCGCGGTCGGTCAGGTCATGCAGGCCTTCGGCATCGATGCGCGACTTGGCGACCTGGGGGCCGCGGATGCGGATACGGCCGTCGGGGGCGAGCTGGATCTCGCCTTCGCCGACGGGGTGGCCGACTGAGCCCAGAAGGTGGTCAGGCACTTCGGAGATCTGCAGGAAGGTGCTGCGCGAGGCTTCGGTGAGGCCATAGTGCTGCACGATCAGGGCGTTCGGGAACATCTCGCGGATGCGCCGCTTTTCGTCCGCGGTCATAGCCTGCGAGCCGATTTCCATCCAGCGCAGGTTCTTGCCTGCTGCGCCGATGATCGTGGGATCAGCCAGGAGAAGGCGCAGGAGGGTCGGGACGGCGGAAAGCGCATTGACCTCGCCTGCCGAAAGCATGCGGGCAAGTTCAAGCGGGTCAAAGCCGCGGGGCGGCAGGTAGGCCTGGCCACCCACGGCGCTGACCGCCCGATAGCGTGCCATTCCGAAGCTGAAGGTCGCGGGCACGCCGACATATTCGCGGATGTCGGAGGTCATCCGCATCACTTCGATGATGCGCTCGGTCGTGTAGCCGAGGTTGCGGTAGGTGAGGAGGATGCCCTTCGGCAGGCCCTCTGTGCCCGAGGTGTAGCTGACCTGCGCGGGTTTGTCGTCGAGGATCACCGGATGCTTTGCGGTGAACCAGCCGGTTGTCTCGGCCGGAGTAAGGCAACGGTCGATGTTCAGCCCAGGAAGCTGGCCCGCCTGTTCGGCGTCGGAAACGAGGACAATAGGCCGACGCTCAGCGTAGAGCGCAAACATCTGCTCGACAAAGGCAAGCGAGTTCGTGCGGACAATCGCCGTGGCCTGAAACTCTTCAATAACCATCCAAATCGCTTTCCCGAGCCACACTCAGCTTAAGCTCGCCTTAACGCACTAATCCCAATTCGTGACCAAAGCTTGGCATTAATCAGGATTGATTTCGGTAGTGGGCGCCCGGAGAGAGCGCCATTGCCCTCGTCAATTCGGGTTTGCCGGCTCGGCCATCCGTGCGGCCCACATCCGCTGGAATGCCGCGCGCGACTGGCAGCGTTCAAGCCAGGCCTTCACCGCCGGGAACTCGCCCAGCAGGCTTGCGTGGCCCTGGGCATAGCGCAGGCACTCGGCAAGGTTCAGGTCGGCCACGGTAAACCGGTCGCCGACAAGATAGCTGTGGGAAGACAAGTGTTCTTCCAGGCGCTTCAGCGGGCGGCGGAGTTTTTCGGCGTTGATTGCGATGGCGGCCTGGCCTTCGGGGGTCTTGTCGCCGCCGGCACCTTGCACGTTCAGGATCTCCAGCGCCGGGGTTTCCACAGCGGTCACGGCCAGAAGGGTCCACTGGTCGATCTGGGCTGCTTCTGCGGGGGTTTGCGGACCAAGGATGCCACCGCGGCTCCGTGCGATATGGTTGGTGATGGCGAGGCTTTCGGTCAGGACCAGATCGCCCTCGACATAGGCCGGGATCTGGCCGATCGGATTGACCTTCAGGAACGCGGCCGAGTTCGTGTTGAGTGGTGCGTCAGGGGCCGAGGCCTGGGCCAGCCGATAGGCCTGGATCACCGGGACATGGGTGAAGTCCTCGCCCAGTTCATAAAGCAGCCAGATCGGGCGCGACGCACGGGAGCGGAAGACGCCGTAGAGGGTGGCCATGGGAAACTCCTTGGGAAAACCGGCGGTGCTGGCGCCACCCTATGTCGGCGCCATGGCAAGCAAAAGGGGGGACGGGCGGGGAAATTTTGATCGGGATCAAGGCGGATTTCCCCGAACTGTGCTGGGCTGCGAAAGTCATACAGAGGAGGGGAATGCATGGAAGACAGTCAGGCGATCGAGAAGACCGGTGCGGCCGTTGCTGAGGTTCTGAGTGGCCCGAAGACCTTTCCGGCGGCAAGTCCGCTGCATCAGGCCTTCGAATCCGGACGCTATCCTTATGCGCGCCTGATGGGCCGGGTGGCCTATGAGGCTGAGAAGGCCAGGCTGCAGGCCGAGCTCCTGAAGGTGCAGATTTGGGCGCAGGAAACCGGGCAGAAATTCGTGATCCTGATGGAGGGGCGCGATGCGGCCGGCAAGGGCGGCACGATCAAGCG
>JAEULQ010000107.1 GCA_016792685.1 Tabrizicola sp.
CGTGACAACATAATGCGCGAAGGCCGCTCCCAGAAGGAACAGCACGGGCGAGGCAATCAGGAACGGCAGGAACGCCTGCTTCTCATTGCGGTAAAGCCCCGGCGCAACAAAACGCCACAGCTGGTAGGCGATGACCGGAAAGCTGACCATCAGCCCGGCCACGACCGAGATATGCACAAGCGTGAAGAAGTATTCCTGCGGCGCGGTGTACTGCATCACCGGGTTCGGGTCGCCCAGCGCCCGCATCGAATGCTCGATCGGGGTCAGCATGAAATCCAGGATCGGCTCTGCGACAACGAAACAGAGGATCATCGCCACCAGAAAGGCGGCGACCGACCAGATCAGCCGGTTGCGCAGCTCGATGAGATGCTCGACCAGCGGTGCCGAGCTGTCGTCGATTTCGTCCTTGCTCATGCCTCGTCCCCGCCCGGCTTCTCAGCCTTCTTGCGCACCCGGCCTGGCTTCTTCTCGGCCACGGGCGCAGCCGTCGGCGCAGGCTCAGGCGTCGAGATCGCCCGCAACTTGGCGGCCGCCTCGTCCAGAACCGCCTTGCGCGCCGCCTGCTTTTCATAAAGCGCAGCGGTGTTCGGACCAACCGCATCCGCAACCGAAGCCGCCGCGGGAACGGCCGCTTCGGCCGCAGCAGCTGCCGAAGCGGCAGCGGTCGGCGAAGCCGGCATCGGCGCGGGAGTCAGTGGCTTTGTCGGTTCGGCCCGGTTCTTCAGCGGGTCCCATTTCTCGAACTTGTCAGCAGCGGACTTTACGGCATCCAGCCCCATCGCCTTGGGCGAGGTGACCTTCCTCAGGTCATCGGCCACGTCCTTGACGCCAGATTCCTTCGCCGCCTGCTCCATCGCCCGGCTGAACTCACGCCCCATCGCCCGGATCTTGGCGGTGATGCGACCAAGTTCCCTGAACATGCCCGGCAGATCCTTCGGGCCGATGATGATCAGCGCGACAATGCCCACGACAAGTAGTTCGGACCAGCTCAAGTCCATCTCTTATCCCCCGGAAGACCGGCCTCAGGCCTTGTCCTTCTCAGCGGGGGTCACGTCCTTGGCCTCGGCAGCCTTGGCGTCATCAAGTTCCTTGGTGCCATCGTTTACGCCCTTCTTGAAGGCGGTGATGCCCTTGCCGACTTCGCCCATCAGGCTGGACACCTTGCCCTTGCCGAACAGGACAAGAACCACGACCGCGATCAGCAGGAGGCCCGGCAGGCCGATGTTGTTGAACATGGGATATTCCTCCGATTCATGGCCCAACGGGCCCTTTTCCGTCTCTGCAGCCTATTACGACCGGCCCGGCCTCGGTTCCAAGGGTCAAGCGGCTTGCGGGGCGCAGACAACTGACAGTATTTTGTCAGTAGGGCAGGCAATACCGCCCACCCTTCGCCAACAGGTCGGCCCATGAAACGCGACGCCCGGCTTTACGACATCGTTCAGGTCCTGCGGGATGGTCGGCTGCACACCGCTGCCGAGCTTGCCCGCGCGCTTGGCGTCTCGACCCGCACGATCTGGCGCGACATGGAGATGCTTGCTGCCACTGGCCTGCCCGTGACCGGCGAACGCGGCCTTGGCTACATCCTGCGCTCACCCCTCATGCTGCCACCCACAATGCTCACCCCCGACGAGCTTGAAGCCCTCGTCGAAGGCCTTCGGCACGTCGATCAGGACGGCAATCCCCGGGCCAGGGCGGCCCGCAGCCTCCTTTACAAAATCGCGACGCTCTTGCCCCAGTCCGGTATCGAGGAACAGCTGAAAGACAACTGACAGGCTGTCGTCAGTTGGCCTCTGTCATCAAGCCTCCATTGCAACTGATGGAGAGACTGATGCCTGTCATCGAATATGTGACCTTCCAGCTTGTCCCCGGCGCGGATGAGGCCGCCTTCCTCGCCAGCGCCCGGGGAACCGAGGCTCTCGTGCGCCGCCAGCCCGGCTTTGTCGCGCGCCGCCTGAGCAAGGGTCCGGACGGGCGCTGGACCGATGCGGTAACCTGGGAAAGCCTCGCCCAGGCCGAAGCCGCCCCCGCCGCCGTGATGGCCGACCCCGATTTCGCCCCCTTCATGGCGCTGATCGACGGACCTTCGGCGCAGATGCGGCACGAATCCCTCGCCTACGCCATGGATTGACGCAAACTGCCCCAAGGCTGCACCCTTCGCCCATGCGCCGCACCGACCGCCTGTTCGAACTGATCCAGATTCTGCGCGACGGGCGGCTGCACACCGCCCGCGACATGGCTGATCGGCTCGAAGTCTCGGTGCGGACGCTCTGGCGCGACATGGCAACGCTCATTGCGTCCGGCCTGCCGGTCGAGGGCGAGCGCGGCCTCGGCTATCTCCTGCGAGAGCCGATCACCTTGCCGCCGCTGACACTCACCCCCGACGAAGTGCAGGCCCTGACCTTGGGGCTGCAACTGGTGACCCGTGGCGCCGACCCCTCGCTATCTGCGGCTGCGGAAAGCCTGCGCGGCAAGATCGCCGCGGTCCTGCCCACCCGTCTGATGGCCGAGGCCGGGGCCGAGACCTGGGTCTTCCCGGGCGCCGAGGCCCTCGCCGCCGCACGCCACCTGCCCGGCCTGCGCCGCGCCCTCCGCCTGCAAGAGCGCGTCTTCATCACCTATGTCGACGGTTCGGGCGGCTCGACCGACCGCCCGGTCCGGCCATTGGTCCTGGAATTCTGGGGACGGGTCTGGACCCTGGCCACCTGGTGCGAAGCCCGCGCGGATTTCCGCAGCTTCCGCGTCGACCGGATCGAAAGCCTGCGGCGGACGGGCGAGACCTTCCCAGAGGAACCCGGCCGCACTCTGGCCGACTGGCGCAGGCTGACCGCGGTTTGATTTCACCTGATTCGTGGGTCTTGGTTAACCGCCCGGGAATGTTCCGCGCGTGGGTACAGAAGGAAGACGCAAAGACGACGCCGGAATTCCGACTGACTTCATGAATTGAAACGCAGAACGCTGACCCGGCCCCTAGACCCCGAAAACGAAGCACCTATCCCGCCGGATCATCAGCCACAGAACCGTTCCGGGCTTCGGCAGGAAGACCCCCGGCACACTTGCCGTCAGCTTGGCGCCTTCGAAGTCCATCGCGAAGTCGACCAGGCTCTCGCGCCCCAGATAGCGGCTGCGTAACACCGTCCCCCGCGCCGGCGTTCCGTCCTCCGGCGTGGGCAAAGGCCCCCTTCCGCCCCGGTCAAAGTCGATCCGCAGATGCTGCGGCCGGATCACGATCTCGACCTCCGCACCGTCCGGGTGGCCCGGCGTCAGGAAGGCCCCAAACGGCGTTTCCGTCAGCGCACCCCGCGAGACGCCCCGGATCACATTGATATCACTGAAAAACGCCGCCGCAGCCCGATCGACCGGAGCATTGTAGACGTTGTAGGGCGCGCCCTTCTGCACGATCCGCCCGGCCCGCATGAGGGCGATCTCGTCGGCCATCCGCATCGCCTCGTCCGGCTCATGCGTAACCAGAAGAACAGCCGTCCCTTCTTCCTTCAGTAGCTCCAGCGTCCTGTCGCGGATGCCGTCGCGCAACCGGTTGTCGAGACCCGAGAAGGGCTCATCCATCAACATCACCCGCGGCCGCGGAGCAAGCGCACGGGCCAATGCCACGCGCTGTTGCTCGCCGCCGGAGAGCTCATGCGGATGCTTTGGCCCGAAGCCCGAAAGGTCCACCTTTTCAAGCAGTTCCCCGATCCGCCGTGCCCTTTCTGCCCTGTCGCCCCGCAGCCCGAAGCCCACATTCTCGGCCACAGTCAGATGCGGAAACAGCGCGAAGTCCTGAAACATCAGGCCGACCGAACGCGCCTCCGGCGGCACATGCACACCCGGCGCGGCGACGGGCCGCCCGTCGATCCGGATCTCTCCGGCATCGGCCCGCTCGACCCCGGCGATCATCCGCAGCGTCGTGGATTTCCCGCAGCCTGAAGGCCCCAGCAGACAGGTCACCTGCCCCGCCGCCACCGAAAGCGACAGGTCATGCACCACCGGTCTGCCGCCGAAGGCGCGCGACAGGTGACTGACCTCCAGACGGGATGCGACGCTATCGGGCATGATACTCAAGCGATTTTCTCGGGTTTTCCCTAACAGCCGCGCCCGGCTCCGGCAAGCTTACAGGGTGGTGTTCGTCGCCCCGCCATCCAGAAGCACATTTTGCCCGACGATGAAGCCCGCATGCTGCGAACAAAGGAAGGCGCAGGTTGCCCCGAACTCGGCGGCCGTCCCGTAGCGACCGGCCGGGATCGTCGCCGCGCGTTCGGCAATCGCCTCCTCCATGCTGATCCCCCTGGCCTTCACCACCGCGCCGTCCAGCGCGATCGCGCGGTCCGTCGCGTGAATGCCTGGCAGCAGGTTGTTGATCGTAACGCCTTTTCCGGCCACCTGCCGCGCGGTTCCCGCGACAAACCCGGTCAGTCCCGCCCGGGCCGAATTCGACAGACCCAGGACCGCGATCGGGGCCTTGACCGAGACACTGGTGATGTTCACCACCCGCCCCCAGCCCTGCGCGATCATCCCCGGCAAGACCGCCTGCATCAGCGCGATGGGGGTCAGCATGTTGGCGTCAAGCGCCTTGATGAAATCCTCGCGGCTCCAGTCCGACCAGAGCCCCGGCGGCGGTCCCCCGGCATTGGTGACCAGAATGTCGAAGGGTCCTTTGGCCAGCACCGCCGCACGACCGGTCTCAGTCGTGATGTCCGCCGCAACGGCATCGACCGTGACCTTGTACTTCGCCCGGATCTCGGCCGCCGCCTGTTCCAGCGCCTCGCTCCCCCGAGCATTCATCACCAGATCGACACCCGCCTCCGCCAAAGCCTCGGCACAACCCCGACCCAGCCCTTTCGAGGACGCACAAACCAGCGCCCGCTTACCCGCGATCCCAAGATCCATGCGCATCCTCCTGCCTTGGCCAAAGCCTAGCAGGCAACGACACGGGGGCAAGCCTTCAAAGCTCCTGCCCTGTTCCCCGGATCGTCTCGGGAGGTTGGGCAAGGCTCCCCGAACCTCCCGAGCCGGTTGGCGCTTGCGCCAGAGGCGAGAGCAAGAGTTGCGCGGCAACGCGCTCCTTCTGGAACCCGCCCGAGCCCCGATCAGGAGGCGTAGAAGAACTCCTCCCGCACGATCTTGCCGTCCTTGACGTGATAGACCGCGACCTCCCGCTCCTGATGGCGCTCGTGACTGGTCTTGTTTTCGGTATCCATGCCAAAGACCACCGCAAAGCGGTCCTCGCCATGCAGATAGGGTCCTTCGACCGTCAACCCATGGACGATGAAATTCGCCTCCCACCAGTCATGCTTGCCATGAATGCCCGCAAGACCATGGGTTTCGCGCCCGCCGCCCATGTCCATCGCCTCGACCGAGACGGCATCCGACGCATAAAGCCGGTCAAGGTTCTGCCGTGCACGGTCTTCGCGGCATCCGGCGACCAGTTCCTTCGCAATCTCCTGAAGTGTCATCGCATCCTCCAATGTTCTATTAATGTTCTCACCATGGCAACGATTCCCGAGTCGCGCAACCCCTCGGCTCTGTTGCGGCCAGACCCTGCGCAGCCTATACGGGCGCGCATGACAAATCGTGCCGCGCTCCCCCCCGAAATCGCCCGCCGCCGGACCTTTGCGATCATCTCGCACCCCGACGCCGGGAAAACCACGCTGACGGAAAAGTTCCTCCTGTTCGGGGGCGCGATCCAGATGGCCGGCCAGGTCCGTGCCAAGGGCGACGCGCGGCGGACGCGGTCGGACTTCATGAAGCTCGAGCAGGAGCGGGGGATTTCCGTCTCCGCCTCGGCCATGTCCTTCGACTACCGGACCTACCGGTTCAACCTTGTCGACACCCCCGGCCACAGTGACTTCTCGGAAGACACCTACCGGACGCTGACCGCCGTTGATGCGGCCATCATGGTGATCGACGGCGCCAAAGGCGTCGAAAGCCAGACCCGCAAGCTCTTCGAGGTCTGCCGCCTGCGCGACCTGCCGATCCTGACCTTCTGCAACAAGATGGACCGCGAAAGCCGCGACGTCTTCGAGATCATCGACGAGATCCAGGAGAACCTGGCAATCGACGTGACCCCGGCAAGCTGGCCCATCGGCATGGGGCGCGATTTCGTCGGGGCCTATGACCTTCTCCATGACCGGCTGGAGATCATGGACCGCGCCGACCGCAACCGGGTGGCGGAATCGATCCAGATTTCCGGGGTCGACGACCCGAAACTGGCCGAGCACATCCCGGCTGAGCTTTTGAAGAAGTTCCACGAAGAGCTGGAAATGGCGCGCGAGCTCCTTCCCGCCTTCGACCGCAAGGCCTTCCTTGAGGGTCATATGACGCCCATCTGGTTCGGCTCGGCGATCAACTCCTTTGGGGTAAAAGAGCTGATGGACGGGATCGGCGAATACGGACCCGAGCCACAGCCGCAGAACGCGGCAGAACGCCAGATCGACGCGGGCGAGGCCCCGGTTACCGGCTTCGTCTTCAAGGTTCAGGCCAACATGGACCCCAAACACCGTGACCGGGTGGCGTTTGTGCGTCTGGCAAGCGGGCATTTCGAACGCGGCATGAAGCTGCACCACGTCCGCTCGAAGAAACCGATGTCGATCACCAACCCGGTCCTCTTCCTGGCCGCCGACCGCGAACTGGCCGAGGAAGCCTGGGCGGGCGACATCATCGGCATCCCGAACCATGGCCAGCTTCGCATCGGCGACGCGCTGACCGAAGGCGAGACGCTGCGCTTCACCGGCATCCCGAGCTTCGCGCCCGAACTCCTTCAGTCGATCCGCGCGATGGACCCGATGAAGGCCAAGCACCTGGAAAAGGCCCTGATGCAATTCGCCGAGGAAGGCGCCGCCAAGGTCTTCAAACCGATGATCGGTTCGGGCTACATCGTCGGCGTCGTGGGCGCGCTGCAGTTTGACGTGCTGGCCTCGCGGATCGAGCAGGAATATTCGCTCCCCGTCCGCTTCGAAGGCTCGAACTTCACCTCGGCCCGCTGGATTTCCGGCGACAAGGCCGAGATCGAAAAGCTCGTGAACGTCAACAAGGGCCATATCGCGCATGACAGCGATGGCGACCTTGTTTTCCTCACCCGCCTGCAATGGGACATCGACCGGGTGGTCCGCGATTATCCCGGGGTCAAGCTGACGGCGACCAAGGAAATGATGGTCTGAGGCGGGTCCGGGCGGCGCTTGACCCGTCCGGCCCCGCGCCCTAGCCTTCCGGGCCAGGCAGTCACCCCGTCAGGGCGGAAAAGCAAACCACGATGGCCAGGACCTCTCCGCCCTCCTCCGGCTCAGGGCCCGCGGGCGCCACCCCGGGCCAGGAGTCTGCGCTGACCTATCCCGAGGCCCCGGGCAGCGTCATCGCGCGCTGGAACTCTCGCCGCGGACCCGTGATCTATGGCCGCGGGGAAAGCCTGCCGCCGCTCGATACCGACCTGAAGTCCTTGATTGCGCAGCGTATTCAGCCGCAAAGCGCCCTGACGATCGACAAGGTCTCGCCCTACCGGCGCAAGCTTGGGCTCTTGCGCGAAGAACTTGCCGGAAAAACCGAGCTTGCGCTTCTGAACGCCAATCTGATCGTGCACCTGCGCCGGGCGGAGTTTCCGGCCCATGCGCCTGCCCTCTTCCTGCGCCTTTGGAAGGAAGAGGCCGCGACGCTGCTGGACGACCTGCCCGATCGCTGGCTGATTTCGTCCGTGATCACCTTCGGGGACTTCGGCGAGACCGAACCCCAGCGTCGCATCGGTCTTGCGCTCAATGTCCTCTTCTCGCTGATGAAGCTTTACGAGTTCGAACGGCTCTTCTCGGGGGTCGGCCCGGATGAACCCTTCACCAGCCGACGCAAGCCAGGCAGCGGCATGCCGCTTGGCATGCAGGACTTCGGCCTGCGCAACGGCGGGCTTGATTTCAACCTTCTGGCGCCGATCTGGGAAGCGGCGCTGGATGAACCCATTGTCGGCCCCCTGGCCTGCCGCCTGCTTGAACGGCTGAACGCCGACGGGTCGAACATCTTTCGCCGCATCCGAATGATGAGCGAGGACCGCCGCGAGGCCCTGGCCCGCAAGCGCGCAAGGCATCTTGAGACGCCGGACGACAAGGTTACCTGAGCCGCGCGACCTGGGTCAGCGCCTCGGCCGCCCGCCAGCCGTGATCGGGAGACAGCTTGGCCAGCGTCACCCGCCGCGTCGCAGCCGGCTTGGCACTGCAGCCCTCGGCAGCGATCGACAACAGATGGTCGCCTTCGGCGAAGCGACGCGTCATGCGGACGACGGCCAGTTCCCCCGGGTCAAGCGCCGGTGTCTTGCCCAGCACAGCCCCCTGGTCTTCGACCCGAAAACGGACACGGCGGCACCCGCTCTCCGGCGCGGCGATCAACAGCCCGTAACCCTGTCGGTCCGATGTCGAGACAAGCCGGTATTGCGTCAGACAGTAGCTCATCCTGCAATCATCCGGGCCCTCCGCCCGGACCGCAACAGGAAGCATCATGGCAGGAATTGCCAGGCAAAGCCCGGCTATGAGAATGACCTTGGTCACAATGAACCTCTGAAAAATCTATGTCGGCAAACGTCAATGCAATGGGCAAAGGTTAACGCCTACGGCAGTCTCTGTCGATGGTCAGTGCGCCCGCCTTGACCCTGCATGCGTTTTCCGCTATGCGCGACCGGCGGCCAAACGGGCCGAGACGCCGGGGCGCCCGGAAACTTGCGTCCCATTACCCATGCGGTCCGATACCGCATCCATAGGACGCTAATGACCAAATTTTCCGACCTCGCGCTGGATCCGCGCGTGCTGCAAGCCGTCGCGGAAGCCGGCTATGAGACTCCCACACCCATCCAGGCCCAGGCCATTCCCGAAGCGCTGAAAGGCCGTGACGTGCTGGGCATCGCCCAGACTGGCACCGGCAAGACAGCCAGCTTCACGCTGCCGATGATCACGCTGCTGGGTCAGGGCCGCGCCCGCGCCCGGATGCCGCGCAGCCTGGTGCTCGCGCCCACACGCGAACTCGCCGCCCAGGTGGCCGAGAACTTCGACATCTACGCCAAGCACACCAAGCTGACCAAGGCGCTTCTGATCGGCGGCGTGGCCTTTGGTGAACAGGACAAGCTGATCGACCGTGGCGTCGACGTGCTGATCGCCACCCCCGGCCGCCTTCTCGACCATTTCGAGCGCGGCAAGCTCCTTCTGACCGGCGTACAGATCATGGTCGTCGATGAGGCGGACCGGATGCTCGACATGGGCTTCATTCCCGATATCGAGCGCATCTTCCAGCTGACGCCCTTCACCCGCCAGACGATGTTCTACAGCGCCACCATGGCGCCCGAGATCGAGCGGATCACCAACACCTTCCTTACCAACCCCGCCAAGATCGAAGTGGCGCGGCAGGCGACGGCGTCGCTCACGATCACCCAAAGCCTGATCGAGGTGAAACCCCTGCGCAAGGACCGCAGCTTTGGCGACAAGCGCGCCTGCCTGCGCGCCCTGATCCGGGCCGAGGGCGAGGCCTGCACCAACGCGATCATCTTCTGCAACCGCAAGATGGACGTCGACGTGGTCGCGAAGTCGCTGAAATCGCATGGTTTCAACGCTGCACCGATCCATGGTGACCTGGAACAGTCCATGCGGATGAAGACCCTGGACGCCTTCCGCGACGGGACACTGCACCTCCTGGTCGCCTCTGACGTGGCGGCGCGTGGCCTTGATATCCCGGCCGTGAGCCACGTCTTCAACTTCGACGTGCCCTCGCACCCGGAAGACTACGTCCACCGTATCGGCCGCACCGGCCGCGCAGGGCGTCTGGGCAAGGCCTACACCATCGCCGTGCCCTCGGACGAGAAGTATCTGAAAGCCATCGAAAGCCTCATCAAGTCGGAAATTCCGCGCGGCACCCTGCCCGAGGGGTTTGAACCATCGACCAGCGACAGCCGCCCCGAGCGCGCCCCGCGCGAGGACCGCAAAGGCCGCGAACGCGGTGGCCGGTCCCGTGAGCGCGATCGTGACCGCCCGGTGAAGCCGCATGACGAGACCGCTTCGATGGAGCCGCTTGTCGTGGTCCCGAAGGCCGAACTGCCCGTGGAAGCGCCGCAAGAGGTGCGCCGCGAGGAACGCCACGAACCCCGGCCCGACCGCCGCCGCGAAGAGCGGGGCGAACGTCGTGACGAGCGTCGCGAACCGAGGGACGAGCGCCGGGACGACCGGCGCGACTATCGCCGTGATCGCGACCTCGGCCCCGCCGTGATCGGCATGGGCGACCATGTGCCGGATTTCATCCTGCGCAGCTTCGCGATCAAGCCCTCGAAGACGGACGAAGTCGAAGAAGCCGCAACCGGCACCGAAGGCTGATCCCCGATCATCCCGTCCTTGCGGTCGGTCTTCGCTGAACCTCAGCGAGACGCACCCGCAAGGCAGCGATGATCGGCTATTCCGCCACCAGGCGGCTGATCACCACGGTCACTTCCGGCTTCTTGCCGATTTCCTCCATGGCGACCTGACGCACAACCTTGCGGATTTCCTCCTCAAGCTTGACGTCGTCGGCCATGACCTTTCGTCCCAACCGCCCGATCACTTCATCAAGGTCGGTCTCCATCGTCTCGGCCAGCGGACGTTCGCCGCGACCGATCGGCGGCAGGCCCATCAGTTCCACCCAGGGCTCGCCCATGGGCGTGTCGGTCTCGTCCAGGATCACGGTCACGGTGACAAGCCCGTTCAGCGCCATGCGGATCCGGTCGCGCACCACGCCATCCAGCGCGCCGATCATCGCGCTGCCGTCAAGGTAAAGCCGCCCGGTCTCGACATATTCCGCGACTTCCGGCACGTCACCGGTCAGATCCAGCATCGTGCCGTTCGGCGCAATCGCCGCCGCGATCCCGGCCTCGGTCGCGATCCGCACATGTTCGCGCAAGTGGCGGTGTTCGCCATGCATCGGGATCAGCATGTCGGGCAGGACCAGCCGGTGGACATGTTCAAGGTCCGGGCGGTTGGCATGGCCCGAAACGTGGTACTTGCCACCTTGGTCGTCGATCACGCTGACGCCCATTTCCGACATCGCGTTCCAGATCCGCAGGACGTCGCGCTCGTTGCCGGGAATGGTCTTCGACGAGAAGAGAAACGTGTCGCCCTCCTTCATCTCCAGCCCCAGATACTTGCCGCGTGACAGTTGCGCGCTGGCCGCCCGGCGCTCGCCCTGGCTGCCGGTGACCAGCAGCATGAGGTTGCGGCGGGGCACCTCCAGCGCCTCTTCCGGCGACACCGTCTTCGGGAAACCCGACAGAACGGCCGTTTCCTCGGCCGCTGCGATCATCCGTTTAATCGCCCGGCCCAGGACGCAGATCGTCCGGTCCGCCGCCCGGCCAGCCTCGGCCAGGGTCTTCAGCCGCGCCACGTTCGAGCCGAAAGTCGTAGCCACGACCATGCCGCTGGCGGCCCGGATCAGCTCGGTCAGGGGTTCGGCCAGCGTGGCCTCGGACCGGCCCTCATGCGTGGAAAAGACGTTGGTTGAATCGCAGGTCATCGCCTTGACCGGACGTTCCGCCACGATCTCGCTGATCCGGGCATCGTCCCAGGCTTCGCCGACCACCGGGCTTCGGTCGATCTTGAAGTCGGCCGAATGGAAGATGCGCCCCGCCGGCGTATCGATGACCAGCGCCGAGCTTTCCGGGATCGAATGCGAAACGGGGACAAACTGCACCTTGAAGGGCCCTGCCTCGACAGTCGCGGGACGCGGCTCCACCGTGACGATCTTGTCAAGCGGCAGACCCGCTTCCTCGAACTTGAGCCGCCCGATCGTCGCGGTGAAGCGGCGGGCATAGACCTTCTTTTCCAGCTTCGTCCAAAGCGGCGCCAGGGCACCGATGTGATCTTCATGCGCATGGGTGATGAAGATCGCCTCCAGCCGGTCGAGCTTGTCATAAAGCCAGCTGACATCCGGCATGATCAGGTCGACGCCGGGCGAGGTGTCCATATCAGGGAAGGTCACGCCAAGGTCGACGAGGATCAGCCGTTCCTTTCCCTTCGGCCCATAGCCGTAGACATAGGAGTTCATGCCGATTTCACCGGCACCGCCGAGGGGAAGATAGATCAGGCGGTTCGCGCTCATGACTGTTCCTTGTTGTAGGCGTTGATCAGGACAAGGCCGTGCATGGTCAGATCATCCTCGATCGAATGAAAAAGCTCGGTTCCTTGCGCGAACAGCGAGGCAAGACCTCCCGTCGCAATGACTTTCATCGGGCGCTCGCGCTCGCGGCGAACTTCGCGCACGATGCCTTCGACGAGGCCCACATAGCCCCAATACACGCCCGACTGCATGCAGGCCACCGTATTCGTGCCAATGGCTTTCAGCGGCCGCGCGACGTCGATATGCGGCAACGCGGCTGCTGCCATGTGCAGGGCTTCCAGGGAAAGGTTCACCCCCGGCGCGATGACGCCACCGACATAGGCGCCGTCGTGGTCCACGACATCGAAGGTCGTCGCGGTGCCGAAATCCACCACGATCAGGTCGCCGCCGTGGCGGTCATGGCCCGCGACCGTGTTGACCAGCCGGTCCGGCCCGACCGTGGTCCCCTGGTCGACACGCGGCGCAACGGGCAGGCGGCACTCGGGTTTGCCCACCACCAGCGGGCGGCAGCCGAAATAGCGGTCGCAAAGGACGCGCAGGTTGAAGACGACGCGGGGGACGGTGGACGAGATGATCGCCTCGGTCACTTTCGCCTCGACCTTGGTCAGCATCATCAGGCTGGAAAGCCAGACGAAATACTCATCGGCCGTGCGCTTGTGGTCCGTCGCGATCCGCCAGGTGGCGGTGAAACGAGAGCCATCCCAGATCGAGAAGACGGTGTTGGTATTGCCGCAGTCGATGGCCAGAAGCATGGGCCGCCCTCCGTTGCCTTGCCGCTCAGAAGAACACTTCGGCGGCCGGAATGGCAACCGGCCCTTGCGCCATGCGCAGGATCAGGTTGCCGGTCTCGTCGATGCCCTCGAACACTCCTTCACGGGTCTCGGTCCCCGTGCGCGCCCGGATCACCTCGCCCAGCTTCGCGGCATGGGTCAGCCAGGCGTCCCGCAGCGGGGCGAAACCCTGGGCTCGGAAGGTTGCTTCCCAGGCCGCGTAGGCGGGGGCAAGCGCTTCGAGAAAGGCCGCCGGTTCCACGCGAAGTCCAGTTTCCGCCAAAAGCGCGACCGGCAGGGTGGCGCCAGCTTCGACAAGACTTGCATCGGGGGCAGCGATCAGGTTCACGCCGATCCCGATGCAAAGGACCGGGTTGGCGGTTTCAAGCCCTGCGCTTTCCAGAAGGATCCCGGCCAGCTTGCCCCCGCTCAACAGCACATCATTTGGCCATTTGAGCGTGAACCCCTGCGAAAGCCCGGTCAGACCGACCAGGGCATCCCGCAACGCCAAGGCGGCAGCAAAGGAACGAAGCGCCACGATCTCGGGCGGCTCGTCCGGTTTCAGGACCAGTGTGGCGTGAAAGTTGCCCTTCGGGCTGACCCAGGGCCGCGCGCGGCGCCCCCGGCCTGCAGTCTGCAGCCCGGCCAATATCCAGGTCGGGCGGTCCAGTCCATCCGCCCGCCGGAAGCCTTCGGCATTCGTGCTGTCGATCTCGGGCAGGACAATGCGCCCTGCCCCTCCGCCCAGGTCAGCGGACAAGCGCTTCGGCGGCAACTGCCGCGGCCGGTTCGATCCCGAACAGGTTCACGACGCCCAACACCATGATCGCGGCCACCGCAACCAGCATAGCCCATTGCACCGGGGCCATCCGGCTGTCGACGGGTTCCTGCTCGGCGCCGAAGTACATGAAGTAGACGATGCGCAGGTAGTAGAAGGCGCCGATGACCGAAGCCACTGCACCGGCCACCGCCAGCCAGACCCAGCCGGCATCGACCGCGGCCTTCAGCACATAGAACTTTCCGAAGAAGCCCAGCATCGGCGGCACACCTGCCAGCGAGAACAAGAGCACCAGCATGGCCAGCGCCTTCAGGGGCTCCTTCTTCGCGAACTGGTTCAGCCCGGCGATGTCGCTGACCGGACGGCCGTCGCGCTCCATCGACAGGATGAAAGCAAAAGTGCCGACATTCATCGTGACGTAGATCGCCATGTAGATCAGCGTGGCCTGAACGCCGAACGGGGTGGCGACCGCCAGACCGATCAGCGCATAGCCCATATGGGCGATCGAGGAATAGGCCATCAGCCGCTTGATGTCGCGCTG
>JAEULQ010000038.1 GCA_016792685.1 Tabrizicola sp.
CAGGTCACGTAGACATCCGGCAGGAAGTGCATCTCGATTTTTATGACCCCGTCGCCCTGGCAGGCCTCACACCGCCCGCCCTTGACGTTGAAGCTGAACCGTCCCGGCTCATAGCCCCGCGCTTTCGCCTCCGGCAGGCCCGCGAACCAGTCGCGGATCGGAGTGAAGGCCCCCGTGTAAGTGGCCGGGTTTGATCGCGGCGTCCGCCCTATCGGCCGCTGGTCGATGTCGATGACCTTGTCGAGATGCTCGAAGCCCCTGATCGTCTCGCAGGGCGCGGGCGTTTCATGCGCGCCGTTCAGGCGGGAAGCAGCGGTCTTGAACAGCGTCTCGATCGTCAGCGAGGATTTGCCCCCGCCTGAAACCCCGGTCACGCAGACAAACTTGCCCAGCGGGAAATCGACAGTGACGTTCTTTAGGTTGTTCCCCGTCGCCCCAACCACCGTCAGCTTCTTGCCATTGCCCTTGCGCCGGACCTTCGGCACCGAAATCGCACGTTCGCCCGAAAGATACTGGCCGGTCAGGCTGGCGGGATCAGCCGCCACCTCTTCCGGCGTGCCGTGGGCAACCACCATCCCGCCATGCACCCCCGCCCCTGGCCCCATGTCAAAGACATAGTCGGCCTCACGGATCGCATCTTCGTCATGCTCGACGACCAGCACCGTATTCCCCGCGTCGCGGAGGTTCTTCAGCGTGGTCAGCAACCGGTCATTGTCGCGCTGGTGCAGGCCGATCGAGGGCTCGTCCAGCACATAAAGCACGCCCGTCAGGCCCGACCCGATCTGCGACGCCAGCCGGATCCGCTGCGATTCCCCGCCGGAAAGCGTTCCCGCTGCGCGGCTCATCGTCAGATAGTTGAGGCCGACATTCACAAGGAATCCAAGACGTTCGCGGATTTCCTTCAGGATCGCCTTCGCGATTTCGTTCTGCTGCTTGGTCAGAGTTGCGGCCACGCCTTCGACCCAGGCGAAAGCCTCGGTGATCGACATCTGCACCACCTGACCGATATGCAGCCCGGCGATCTTCACGGCCAATGCCTCGGGCTTCAACCGATACCCGCCGCAGGCCCCGCAGGCCCGGTTCGACTGGTAGCGCTCCATCTCCTCGCGGCTCCAGGCGCTGTCGGTCTCGCGGTAGCGGCGCTCCATGTTGGGGATGATCCCCTCATAGACCCGTTTCACCTGATAGACCCGGCCACCCTCGTCATAGCGGAACTCGATTTCCTCGCCATTCGAGCCGCGCAGGAAAAGCTCCTTCACATTCTCGGGCAGGTCCTTCCATTTGGCTTTCAGGTTGAAGCCATAATGCTTGGACAGCGCCTCCATCGTCTGGGTCAGGTACGGCGATTTCGACTTGGACCAGGGCGCGATGGCACCTTGCATCAGCGTGAGGTTCTGGTCGGGCACGACGAGGCGTTCGTCGAAGAAAAGCTCCATCCCCAACCCGTCGCAGACCGGACAGGCCCCGAAGGGTGCGTTGAAAGAGAAGAGCCGCGGCTCGATCTCGGCGATAGTGAAGCCACTGACCGGACAGGCGAATTTCTCGGAATAGGTGATGCGGGTCGGCTCCTCGCCGCTGTCGGCGAGCTCGATCACCGCGATTCCGTCGGCGAGGTTCAGCGCGGTACGGAAACTATCGGCGAGGCGCGTCTCGATCCCCTCCCGCACCACGATCCGGTCGACCACCACGTCGATGTTGTGGCGGAATTTCTTGTCCAGCGTGGGGGGCTCCTCCAACTCGTAGAAAGCCCCGTTCACCTTCACCCGCTGGAAGCCCTGCTTGCGCAGTTCCAGGAACTCTTTCTTGTACTCGCCCTTCCGGTCCCGGATGATCGGAGCCAACAGATAGGCCCGAGTCCCCTCCTCCATCGCCATGACGGCGTCGACCATGTCCTGCACCTGCATCGCGGTGATCGGCAGGCCGGTCGCGGGGGAATAGGGCGTGCCGACCCGGGCAAAGAGGAGCCGCAGATAGTCGTAGATCTCGGTCACCGTGCCGACGGTCGAACGCGGGTTTTTCGAGGTGGTCTTCTGTTCGATCGAGATCGCAGGCGAGAGGCCCGAGATATGGTCGACATCGGGTTTCCCCATCATGTCAAGGAATTGCCGGGCATAGGCCGACAGCGATTCCACATAGCGGCGCTGGCCCTCGGCATAGATCGTGTCGAAAGCCAGGGACGATTTCCCGGACCCGGAAAGCCCGGTGATCACCACCAGTTGGTCCCGCGGAATGCTGACATCAACCCCTTTGAGGTTGTGCTCGCGCGCGCCCCGCACTTCGATGAACTTCTGTTCCGCCATGTCAGCCCCCGGATACCGCCGCAACAGATAGGGCTTTGCGGCCGAGTCTCCAACCAGAATTTGTGAACGAAAAGAGAACAGGCGTCAACCGACCCCGGCGCGGCGCCGGGCCTGGACGCAATGCACCGCAATGCCCGCCACGCACAGCACTAGCGCCGCCAGCACCAGCCCATTCGGCCCAACTGACGCGAGAAGTGCGGCCAGCACCGGCGTTCCTGTCGTGGTGCCCAGATTTCCCAGTTGCGCCACCGCCCCGGCCGCCTTGGCGCGGGCTTCGGGCGTCGGGTTCAACTCGGGGATCGACGAAAAGCTTGCCCCCTGCACAATGCCCAGCGCGGCGGACAAGAGGAACCCGCCCGCCACCATGCCCGCCCCTTCACCCCAATAGGCCCAAAGCAGCAGAAAACCGGGTAGAGCTGCGGCAAACCCCCATTGCACCAGCCGCACGGCGGACATGTGTCGAAGGAGCCGCACGCCTAGGGTCAGCGACACGGTGATGGAAACCAGCGGCATGCCCGCAGCAATCAGCGCACGATGTGTCAGCGGGGTTTCCGGCGGCAAGAGAGTCAGGACCGCAACGTAAAGGAACGTGTAACAGCAAAAGCCCATGGCAGGGGCGGCAAGCCGCGGCGAAGCGTAGATTTCCACGTGCTGAACCAGAATGTTGCCAAGCGGCACCGGCGCGATCCGCGGGTCGGGCGGCAAGGTAACGGCCAGGATTGCCGCCAGCGTCGCAAGATAGGCGGCATGGCCAAGGAAAAGGCCCGTGGGCGTGACATGCGGCCCGATCAGCGCCAGGATCGCATAGGTCACCCCAAAGAAGCTTGACCAAAGCGTCATGGCCAAGGGCCGTTTCGCCTCGGGCGCCAGGGTGGCGATCATCGTCGGCCCTACGACCACGATGGCCAGGTGCGAGGCGCCCTCAACAATGCGGGAAAGAAGCATCAGCGGGTAGGCAGGCATCAGCACCTGCAGGGCCGACATCCCCGCCCCGGCCGCCAGCGCCGCGACGATGGCCCGCCTTGGGCCGATGCGGGCCACCAAAAGCCCGGCCGTCGTACCGAAGATCAGGCCAACCATGCCGACGATCGACACGACCAGGCCAAGAGCCACCTCGCCATGTCCGCCGTAACTGCCGCGCAACCCCTCGTACAGGATCGAGATCTTGCCGAACTGCGCAGCAGCACCCAGGCCCGCACACCACAGGAGGAAGACAAGGACCATGGGAGGCAGCGAACGCATGCCGCGAACCTATCCGCTCCTCCCGGCACGCACCAGTGGTGCCCACCGACGAGGAGACCTCAGATATGCAGCGCGCGCCCGTAAGCGTCGAGAACGGCTTCGTGCATCATCTCGGACATGGTCGGATGCGGGAAGACGGTTTCCATCAACTCGGCCTCAGTCGTCTCAAGCGTACGGCCGATGACGTAGCCCTGAATCATCTCGGTGACTTCCGCGCCGACCATGTGGGCGCCCAAAAGCTCGCCCGTCTTGGCGTCGAAGACGGTTTTCACCAGACCCTCGGCCTCGCCCATCGCAATCGCCTTGCCGTTGCCGATGAAGGGGAAGCGGCCGACCTTGACGGTGAAGCCGGCATCCTTCGCCTTCTGCTCGGTCAGGCCGACAGAGGCCACTTGCGGGTGGCAATAGGTGCAGCCGGCGATCGAATTCGGCTTGATCGGATGCGGATGGCCGCCCGCGATCAGTTCGGACACCATCACGCCCTCATGGCTGGCCTTGTGCGCAAGCCAGGGCGCGCCCGCGATGTCGCCGATGGCATAAAGCCCCTCAACGCCCGTGCGGCAATACTCATCCGTGACGACATGGGTCCGGTCGATCTTCACTCCAAGCGCTTCCAGCCCGAGATTCTCGACGTTCCCGACGATCCCCACGGCGGAAATCACCGTGTCAAAGTCCTGTGTCGTGATCTTCCCGTCCTGCTCGATATGGGCAGAGACGCCGACGCCGGGCTTGCGGTCCAGTTTCTTGACTGCGGCCTTCTCCAGGATCTTCATCCCCTGCTTCACGAAACTTTTCTTCGCAAAAGCACTGATTTCCGCGTCTTCCACCGGCAGGATACGGTCCATCACCTCGACGACCGTGGTATCGGCGCCGAGCGTGTTGAAGAAGCTTGCAAATTCGATACCGATCGCACCCGAGCCGATCACCAGCAGCTTCTTCGGCATCCGCGTCGCCACCAGTGCATGCTTGTAGGACCAGACGAGATCGCCATCAGCTTCCAGCCCCGGCAGTTCGCGGGCCCGCGCGCCGGTGGCGAGGATGATCGACTTTGCGGTCAAGGTCTCGGTGCCCTTGTCGGTCTTCACGGCGACCTGGCCCTTGGCCGGAAGCGTGGCCGCGCCCATGAAGACAGTGACCTTGTTCTTCTTCATCAAGTGGCCGATGCCGCCGGAAAGCTGCTTGGCCACCGCGCGGCTGCGGGCGACGACGGCGGGCAGGTCAAACCCGATGCCCGAAGCGCTCAGCCCGAACTCTTTGGCGCGGTGCATCAGGTGGAAAACCTCGGCCGAGCGCAGCAGCGCCTTCGTGGGGATGCAACCCCAGTTGAGGCAGATGCCGCCCAGATGCTCGCGTTCGACAATGGCGACCTTCAGCCCCAGCTGGCTTGCGCGGATGGCGGCGACATAGCCCCCCGGTCCGGCACCGATCACGATCACGTCGAAGCTTTGGTCGGCCATCTTTCCCTCCTCAGAAAAAGTAGTTTGGCATTAAACTACTTCTCAAATCCAAGCAACGCGAGGCTTGCCGTAGCCCTATGCACCGGATGCATGGCTGCCACGCAAGGCGTTCACCACGGCCATGTATCCACCATCGGCCAGATAGGCGCGTTCCTCCGCCGAGCTTTCCCGGCCCAGCGCCGCATTGCGGGTGGGAAAGCGGCCATAGCGACGGATCACCTCCTGATGCGCGCGGGCGTGCAGACCCATGTCCGGGTCGGAAGCGAGCCGCTCGGTCAGATAGGCGACCGCAAGCACCTGATCTTCCGGGTCTTCGGAATGCTCGAAGGGCATGTAGAAGAACTGCCGTTCCGGTTCAGGCGCATTCATGTCCCACCCTTCCGCCACGGCCCGTTTGGCCGCCGCAAGGGCGCGGGGATCGGTGGCAAAGGCCAGTGCCGTGTCACGGTGGATGTTGCGGGGGATCTGGTCGGTCAGGATCAGGTAAGCAAGCGTGCCGACCGTGCCATCGACCCAATGGTCAAGCCCACCCTCATGGGCAGCCTGCCAAAGATCGCCGAACCGCTCGCGGCAGAGGCTGTCAAGCTCTTCCCCGCCAGCGTACCAGCCTTGCGGGCCGACTTCGTAAAGCCAGAACTCCAGAACTTCGACCGGATCAGACACTGTGGCCTCCCTGCTTCAGGCCAAAGCCTTGCAGGGAATAGCGCGCATCGCAACCGCTGATCTCAGCTGCGGCCGTCTTGACCCTTCTCAAGCACGGCGTCGACGGCCAGCGGCGAAGCCCCAAGCGTGACACCCCGGAACGTACCGGAGGCCGACGGCGCGGCGCGGCGCGTCATCCGGTAGACGGCATATCCCGCCAGCGCGGTGAACAGGACGCCGATGAAGAGGAAGAAGCCCGAGGGCCCGACCTCTTCCATCATCCAGCCGGTTGCCGTGGGCCCGAAGATCGCCCCGAACCCGTTCAAGAAGATCAGTCCCGCCGAGGCGCCTGCCATCTGGTCGCGCGGCAGAAAGTCGTTCGTATAGGCGATGAGCAGCGAATAAACCGGGTTCGTGATGCCCCCGAGCACCAGGGCAACCCCGACCAGAGCGAAGAAGGGCAGGGAAAGTGCCGCGGCCAGGAACATGACCACCGCTGCCACCGCCGACAGACCCATGATCAGCTTGCGTCGGTCCATCCGGTCCGAAGCCCAGCCAATCGGATACTGTAGCGCAAGGCCGCCAACATAAAGCGCGCCGACAAAGATCGAGATCTGGCTGACCGTCAGCCCCTGTTGCGCCCCCCAGACCGAGGCCATCCCGAACATGGCAGAGAAGACTCCCCCCGTCAGCAGCATGCCGGCGCAGCCCAGTGGCGAGATCCGGAAAAGCCTGCCAAACGAGATCCGGCGCGAACTGTCAAAGGCGGGCGCGGGCGTCGGGGCAAGCAAAAGCGGCATGAAAGCCAGCGACACCAGGACCGAGGGCAGGATGAACAGGGCAAATCCCGTCGTATCGGGCAGGTTCAGCAGGATCTGGCTCGCGATGATGCCGATCATCTGCACGATCATGTAGGCCGAAAGGGCCTGACCGCGGGTCTCGTTCGAGGCAGTGTTGTTGATCCAGCTTTCCGCAGTGATGTAGATGCCGGAAAAACAGAAGCCCGCCAGCACGCGCAGCGCTGTCCAGACCATCCAGTCGGGATAGACCGGATAGATGACCAGAATGGCCGAAATCAGCGAACCGAGCGCGGCAAAGACCCGGATATGCCCCACCCGCCGGATCATGCGCGGCGCGGCCCAGGAGCCGAAGAGGAAGCCCAGGAAATAGGCGGCCATCACATAGGACAACTGATAGGTCGAGAAGCCCTCGAGATTTCCTCGGATGCCAAGCAGCGTTCCCTGAATGCCGTTGCCGACCATCAGAAGCATGACCCCGGTCAGAAGCGGCCAGGAATGGGCAAGGACTCTCAGCATCGGCGGTCTTTCGTCAAAGCGGCAGGTTGAAACGCGGCGCAAGCCAGAGGAGCAGGAAGTAAAGCAGGATCGTGACAAGGCAGCCCAGCCCGAGCGACGACCAGAAGCTCATTCCCGACCGAAGCCACCAGGGCAGCAGAAGGAACATCGGCATCGAGGGCAAGACATACCAGAAGGTCGCCTCGGCGTGCGAGGCGATCCGGGCCGTGTCGGACGTGTCGCGCCAGAGCCAGATCATCCCCAGGATCGAGACCAGCGGCAGCGAGGCGACCAGAGCCGCAAACCCGGGACTGCGCCGGGCGATTTCGGAAATCGCGGCGACCAGCAGTCCGGAAAGGACCCATTTCACCATGAAGTAGCTCATCCCCTGCCTCCGTCCGGGATCAGCAGCGAACTGTCGCCGTAGGAAAAAAAGCGATAGCCCGTCCGGATCGCATGGTCGTAGATCCGGCGGATCCGGGTCTCGCCCATCAGCGCCGCGACAAGCATGACGAGTGTCGATTTCGGCAGATGGAAATTGGTCATCAAGGCATCGGTCACCCGGAATCGGTAGCCCGGATAGATGAAGATGTCGGTCTCGCCTTCCCAGGGATGCAGCGTCCCGTCCGGGCTGGCGGCGCTTTCGATCAGCCGCAGCGCGGTGGTGCCGACAGGGATCACCCGCCCCCCGGCCCGCTTGGTCGCGTTGATCTCGGCGGCAGCGGCGGCGGTCACCCGGCCCCATTCGGCGTGCATCCGGTGCGTGGTCACATCCTCGACCTTCACTGGCAGAAAGGTGCCCGCGCCGACATGCAGCGTGACTTCGGTGAAATCGACACCCTTGTCAGCCAGCGCACGAAGCAGCGCCTCGTCGAAATGCAAGGACGCCGTGGGCGCGGCGACGGCCCCGGCATGGCGTGCGAAGACGGTCTGATAGTCGGTTCGGTCCTGATCGTCCGCCGCGCGCTTGGCCGCGATATAGGGCGGCAGAGGCATGACCCCCGCCTCAGCCAGGGCCGCGTCGAAATCGTCGCCCGTCAGGTTGAAAGTCAATACAAGGTCGGTGTCGGTCTTGGCGGCAACCGTTGCCGACAGCCGGTCCGAAAAGCGGATTACCTCACCTTCCTGAACCTTCCGCAAGGGCTTGGCCAGCGCGCGCCAGCCACTGGGCTGCGGGTCGAGCAGGGTGATCTCGACTTTCGCCACCGCCTCCCCCCGCGCCCGGGTGCCAAAGAGGCGCGCGGGCAGAACCTTGGTGTTGTTCAGGACCAGCCGGTCGCCGGGTCGCAGGATAT
Organism: Tabrizicola sp.; assembly: GCA_016792685.1. GTDB lineage: Bacteria > Pseudomonadota > Alphaproteobacteria > Rhodobacterales > Rhodobacteraceae > Tabrizicola. The sequence continues at coordinate 8,232 of JAEULQ010000038.1, forward strand.
CAACCAGATCGCTGACCCGCCGGTCGCTGATCCGGTCGCCCTCGGCCAGCAAAAGCCGTGCCGATGTGCGCGGGCGGGCGGGCCGGGTGGCGATCAGGCCCTCGGGCAGCTCGAAATCGAAATCGGACAGCTTCATCCGTCGGCGTCCTTCAGATTGGGCGGCCGCTGCCGGAAGATCTCGCGGAACATGCCCGGGGTCAGCACCGACAGCGGATTGACCGAAACCACAGGATCCGACGTCGTTCCGGTCAGGCGATAGTTGAAGCCGAACAGCCCCTCGCCCTTGCGGGTCAGAATCTGCCCTACCCCGTTCACCAGATAGATCGGCGAGATCACGCCCTGCAAGTCGATCCGCCCGTTTCCAGACAGGTAAAGCCCCGCAAACGAGATGCCAAGCGAGGCACCCACGGCCGAGCCTTGGCTGATCTCGACCGCCTTTGGGGTCAGGATGAATTTGACCTCGCCATTGTTGAACGCGAGACCTTCGCCGTTCATCTGCTCCAGGAGGCCGACGACCGACACGGCCGACAGAAGCTCGGCCAGAGCCGGCGCCCCCTGAACCCTGAGCCGGGTAAAGGTCGCCGTGCCGTTGTATTCCCCCTCCGGGCCGCGCGGGATCAGCGTCATGTCCAGGTTGCCACCGCGCCCCTTGTCGAAGATGCCCGCTGCCGCCATGACCGCGCCGGCATCGTCCGAGGTGATGCGAATGGCACTGCCCGCCTTGGCCGGGGCCACGACGCCCTGGATCGCGGTCTTGCCATTGACGCCCGAGGTGAAGGTGCCGTTGAATCCTCCCTTGGACCCGAAAGTGCCGCGGAAGTCGGTAAGTGTGATCCCTTCGGAAATGCGCAGCCGGTCAAGTCGGACAGTGACCGGACCGCCACCACCAGGCCCGCCGCCCCCCTCGGGCATGCGCCGCATGTCGAGCGTGCCGCCCAGAACCGCCACGTCGAAGGACCGCCCCTTGCCTGCGCCGCTGAGTGTGACGGGCGCATCAAGCCAGTCGCCCGCTTCGACCCGCTCAAAGACCGCCTCGTCCAGGCCGCCGTTTTCTCGGGTGGTGATCCGCCCGCTTGCTTTCAGTCCCGGCGCCTTCAGGACCAGCCGTTCGACAACCGGCGCCCGGGACAGGCGGGCCTCAAGGTCAAGCGCAGCCTTGGTCTTTGCCCCTTTGGAAAACCCCAGAGCATCCAGCCGCAGCGACAGGCCGACCAGGTTCGAGGTCAGGGTCAGTTGCGGCGGCTGATCCTTGACCAGGGCGACGTCGATGGCCGCTGGGCCTTCGCCCTTTACCGAGCCCTCGGGCAACTCGACCCCGAAGTCGCGCAAGACCGCGTCGGACAGCATGACCGTTCCGTTGATCCGCGCGCGGCCCTTCTGCTCCGGACCGAAACCTTGCAGGTAGGTCAGATCGACCGGCATCAGGTCCAGTTGGCCCTGTCCCGACAGTTCCAGCCCCTCGGTATTGACCGCCACCTTTACTTCCGGCGAGGTCAGGATCCGGCCCGGCACCAGCGACGGTGAGGTAAAGTCGACGATCCGTCCCGCCACGGTGAAGCTGACTTCCTCGAAAGGAATCCTCGGCTTCAGCGGCATGATCACCGTCGCCTGCAATTCGGCACGGCCATCGCCCAGGTTGTAGGGTTGACCGGCTTTCGAGAAGAAGCTGAACGGCTCCTGGTCAAGCAGAGACAAGGTGGCGGTCAGGCTTGCCGAAGTGACCAGGTCGACCTTCGCCGTCGCAGGGCGCTGGGTGATGTCGAGAATCTGGAACACCGTCCCGCCCGCCTCGATCCGGCCGCCTTCCGGGGCAATGACATGGCCCTTGTCCAGGGCGACGGTATAGGTCCGGTTCTCAAGGCTGGCATGGCCGCTACCGTTCAGGATCGGTGGCAGGGTGCGGACGAAACGCACTTCGGTGTTCGAGAACTCATAGCCCAGACTGAACTGCGGCTGACTGCCCGGCTTCAGCCTAAGAGCAGCCCGCACGTCGTACAAAAGCCCCTGCCCCACGTTGTCGGCAAACCAGGTCCGTGTCTTGGGCACCACCGAGACCGGCCAGACCTTCAAGAGCCGTTCGGCCGCAATCTGGTTCAGCTCGACGTCAAGCGCCCCTTCCCAGCCTGCGTCCCCGGCCGCGATCTCCCCGGACACGCGGAGCTTTTCGTCGCCTTCAACCAGGCTGAGTTGGCCGATTTCCAGCCGGAACGGCCTGAGTTGCAGCCGCAAGTCCAACGCCCCCTGGCCGAAACGGATCGGCGCCTCGAACAGGCCCTCGGGGTCGACCATCACCTCCTGGAAGGCAATCTGGCCAAGGATCGCCTCGGGCAGAGCTCCGGGGACAAGTGGTGCCGCCCGGGGCCCCAGAAGATCGCCGTGCCCGCGCGCCTTCAGCCGCAGCGAGGCACTCTCGACCGTCAGGCCGGACAGCGAGATGCGCGCGGTTGCAGGGTCGTAGGTCAGGGACAGTCCCGCCCGGTCAAACGCGATGGGCCGCGCGCCCTCGCCCGGGGCCAGGCTGCCAGCCGCAAAGCCAAGTTCGCCTGATAGTCCGGCAAAACTTCCGTCCGCCCCCAGATGGGCGTCCAGCGCGCCGGAAATGGGCGCATCGACAAAGGCAAGAAAGGCCAGCGGCGGCGCCATCGCGGCAAGGTCATCGGCCGCGATATTGTCGATCCGGGCCGTCAGGCGGGCGGTTTCCGCCCCCTTGTCCGACACCAGTTTCAACACGGCTTGTGCAGGTTTAGCCCCGTCCAGAAGCGTCAGCCCCAGTTCGGCCGAAATCGCCGCTTCGTTGTTCTCGATCACCAGACGCCCGTCGCCCACTTGCCAGGACCGGCCCGCACGTTCGTCCGTCAGGTTCAGGGACAGACCCTCGGCCTCGATCACCGCCAGGGCCTCCAGCGACGGCGCGGCGAAGAGCGCCTCCACCGCGGTCAGGACTTCGGAAAGGCTTTTCGGGCCGGCGCCGCGCCCGCGCCCTTCAAGCTCCAGATCGATCCGCCCGGTCGCGTCGCGTCGCACCGCAAGCCGCGCGCCGATCAGACGAACCGAACTCGCCCTGACCTTGCCGGACAAAAGCGCCCTTGGCTCGAATGTGACCATGGCCTCGGGCAGGGCCAGAAGCGACCGGCCGTTGCCTTCGATCAGACGGATGTCCTCGATCCGGAAGCGGGGCACGAAATCGGTATCGACGGCAAGTTCCACCCCGCCAAGCGAGACCGCCGTGCCTCTGGGCAGTTGCGCCGATTTCAGACCCGCGTTGATCCGCGCCTCGATCTCGGCCACGCCCCAGGTGGGGATCCGGACGGTCTTTCCGGTGTAAGCCATTGTCAGATAGCCAAATCCCAAGGCCAGGACGACCAAGGTCAGGATGACCGTCAGGCTCAGCCGCCCACGTCGACGCGGCTTGCGGCGCAGCGGCGCTTGTGGCTGGTCCTGGCGTTCCGGCTGGACCACGGGCACTGCCTCGTCCGCCTGCCCCGCCGTTTGGTCCTGCATCTGCGCCTGGTGCTCCACTGACCGCATGCACGCGCGCCCGCAAAATCGGGGCGCAATCGTCGCTCTCCTGCCTTTATCTTTGCGCGAAGGCAACTAGATGCAAAGTCACATTCCCTTCCAAGGCAAGGAGCCGCGCATGATTTCCGTCGCAGATGTCGCCCCCGATTTCACCCTTCCCCGCGACGGCGGCGGCACGGTCACCCTTTCGGCGCTGCGGCCGGGAAAGGTGGTGCTGTATTTCTACCCGAAGGACGACACACCGGGTTGCACGCTGGAAGCCCAGGATTTCAATGCCCGACTGGCTGACTTCACCGCTGCAGGCACCATCGTCATCGGGATTTCGAAGGACAGCGTCAAAAGCCACGACAAGTTTTGCAAGAAGCACGGCCTGTCCGTCGTGCTCGCCTCGGACGAGACCGGCACGACCAGCGAGGACTATGGCGTCTGGCTGGAAAAGAGCATGTACGGCAAGACCTACATGGGGATCGAACGGACCACGCTCCTTGTCGACGGCGCGGGCAAAGTGGCACGGGTCTGGAACAAGGTCAGCGTAAAGGGTCACGCCGACGAGGTTCTGGCCGCCGCCCAGGCGCTGTGACATAAGGGCCGGGCAAATTCCTTGGAAGGAATTTGCAAATCTTTTCGAAAAGATTTGCGGGGTCCCTGATGGCGCAAAGCCTGGCAGAGATGGCGGTCGAGGTCCTTACGACGGCTGACGGCCGCGCCAAGACCGCGCTTGGCCGCACGCATGCCGCCACCTGGTTCGCCGCCCGAGAGGCGGGCAAGCCCCTGCCCATCGGCCAGGTCACCCCGCCGCTTCGCCCCGCCCGCCCCGCAAAGCCCGAGCTTCTGGCCCCGAAGGACGTCCCCCGCCGCCGTCCCGGCTCAGCCGAGGGGCGGATCGCGCTTCTGCACGCAGTTGCCCATATCGAGCTGAACGCGGTCGATCTGCATTGGGACATCATCGCCCGCTTTGCCGACCAGCCGATGCCGATGGGCTTCTATGACGACTGGGTCAAGGCCGCTAATGAAGAAGCCAAGCATTTCAACCTGATCTGCGATTGTCTTGAAGCGATGGGCAGCCACTACGGCGCCCTGCCAGCCCATGCCGGCATGTGGCGCGCGGCCGAGGACACGGTAGGCGACCTGCACGGCCGCCTCGCCGTCGTGCCCATGGTACTGGAGGCCCGCGGCCTGGATGTCACGCCCGGCATGATCGAGATCTTCCGCAAGACTGGCGAGACCCAGGCCCTGGCCGCGCTTGAGGTAATCTATGCGGAAGAGGTCTCTCACGTTGCCTATGGGTCGAAATGGTTCAACTGGCTTTGCGGTCGCGACGGCTCTGATCCGAAAGAGGTCTTCCACGCGCTGGTCCGCAAGTATTTCCACGGCGCGCTGAAGCCACCGTTCAACGAGGAAAAGCGGGCCGATGCGGGCCTTCCGCCCGACTACTACTGGCCGCTGGCCGAAGGGGCAGAATGATCGGCGGTTTCTTGCCGATAAAAAGCCTGTCCCGGGCGGAAAGACCCGCAATATGGTCAAAATCGTTGCGACCCTGAAACAGGGTGGATAATCAGTTCCGAACCCCGGGCTGCCCGCCGCCGGGGTGATCGAGTGAAGCCGACCAAAGGCCATGAACGGATGACCCCAACGTGCTGAACCGCCTCGCCTATCGGTTTCACCAAAGCCTCGAGCGGCATTTTCCCGAGCAGCGGCTGTTCCTGAAATCGGATACCGAGACGCGATTCATCCGTCTGCGTCCGGCGACCCAGATCATCGCGCTTGTCGGTGGCACTCTTGCCCTTGCCTGGACCATCGTCGCCACGGCGCTGATCATGATGGACAGCATCGGCGCGGGTTCAGCGCGTGAGCAATCAGCGCGTCAACAGGCGCTTTACGAAGAGCGGCTGTCGGCGCTGTCCTCTGACCGCGATCTGCGCGCCGAAGAAGCGGCACGGGCTCAGGAACGCTTCAACATCGCGCTGGCCCAGGTTTCGGAGATGCAGGAACGGCTCCTGGCCTCCGAAGACCGTCGCCGCGAGCTGGAAACCGGCATCGATGCGATCCAGAATACGCTGCGCCGCACGATCAAGGAACGCGACGAAGCACGCTCCGAAGCCGAGCGCGCCACCTTGGCCCTGAACGCACAGGATGGCGGCGCCACCGAAGTTGGCCGGATGCGCGACACGGTCGCGACGCTGGAAATCCTGACCGGCGCACTGGGTGAGGCCGCCGAAGCCCGCAACGTCGAGCTTGCTGCCGCCGAAACCGCGCGCGAGGAAACCCGTCTTATTGCCGATGAGAAGAAGGCGCTGGAGATGCGCAACGATGCCATCTTCGCCAAGCTGGAAGAGGCACTGACGATTTCAGTCGAACCGCTGGACAACATGTTCCGCGAAGCCGGCATGTCGCCCGAAGACCTTCTGAACGCGGTCCGGGATGGCTATTCCGGTCAGGGCGGACCGCTGATGCCGATCACCTTTTCCACTTCAGGTGGCTCTCTGACGGCCGAGGAGTTGCGGGCGAACGCGATCCTGGGCGGGCTTGACCGGATGAACATGTACCGCATTGCCGCCTTCAAGCTCCCCTTCGCCATGCCGGTCAAGGACAGCTTCCGCTGGACCTCCGGCTTCGGCTATCGCCGGGACCCGAAAGGCTACGGCACCCGTATGCACGAAGGCACGGACATGGCGGGCAGCTATGGCACGCCGATCTACGCGACTGCCGACGGGGTCGTGACTCATGCGGGCTGGGATTCCGGTTATGGCCGCCTGGTGAAGATCCGCCACGACTTTGGCGTCGAGACCCGCTACGCGCATCTCAGCCAAGTCCGTGTCGAGGTCGGACAAAGGGTATCGCGCGGCGACCGGATCGGTGATATGGGCAATTCAGGCCGGTCCACCGGCACGCATCTCCATTACGAGGTCCGCCTGGGCGGTACCGCCGTGAACCCGATGACCTTCATAAAGGCAGCGAAGAATGTTTTCTAAGAGCCGCATCAACGAGCCCGGCCCCAAGGCTGAAGCCGAGAAGCCCAAAGCCCCGGAGGCGCCGATGACCAAACCGTCCATGGATTTCACCCCCTCGGCCTCGAAGGGCAAGGCGTCGGCCTCGGTCCTCTCGTCGGACCTGACCGTCGTGGGCAATCTGCGCACCACGGGCGACATCCAGGTCGAAGGCACCGTTGAAGGCGATATCCGTGCCCATCTTCTGACCGTTGGCGAAAGCGCCACCATCCGCGGCGAAATCGTCGCTGACGACATCGTCGTGAATGGCCGCGTCATCGGCCGGGTGCGTGGCCTGAAGGTCCGCCTCACTTCGACCGCCCGGGTCGAAGGCGACATCATTCACAAGACCATCGCGATCGAATCGGGCGCGCATTTCGAAGGCTCGGTCCAGCGTCAGGAAGACCCGCTGTCGAACGGCCGCAGCCCTGCAGGCGCCGTGCGGCTCGAGACCCCGGCCCCGGCCGCGGACGTAGAATAGACCCAGCCGATATGACCGACATACGGGCATCGGAGGGCACTCCGGTGCCCGTTTCATTCTGTGCGGATCAGGATCGCCGCACGATCCTCTGGGCCGCAATCCTGGCTTCCTCGATGGGTTTCATCGACAGTTCTGTCACCTCCATTGCCATGCCCGCCATGCGCGAAGCACTCGGTGCAAGCCTGACCGAGGCGCAATGGATCAACGCCGCCTATCTGCTCGCGGTTTCGTCCCTGGTATTGACCGGCGGAGCGATGGGCGACCGGTTTGGCATCGCCCGGGTGTTTTCACTGGGAATCTGGTGCTTTGTGCTGGCCTCGCTGGCCTGCGCTGCCGCACAGACCCCAGACCAGATGATCGCTGCCCGAGCCGCAAAAGGCGTCGGCGCTGCGCTGATGGTGCCGGGTTCGATGGCCATGGTCGCGCGGGCCTATCCCCCGGACGAACGGGGCCGCGCGCTTGGTCTCTGGGCTGCGGCGTCGACCCTGACCACCGCGCTTGGACCGGTGATCGGGGGCATGTTCGTCTCTTGGGGGGGCGAATTTGGCTGGCGGCTTATCTTCGCGCTGAACCTTCCCCTTGGCCTCGTGGCCTTCTGGCTGGTTCGCGGTCGCACGCCCGGCGATATCGGCAGGCCCGGAGTCTCGGTCGATCTGCCTGGTGCGGGTCTGGCAACCCTGGGTCTTGGGCTCCTGGCCTGGGCACTGACCAGCCCTGACGCAGGACCGCAGCTTTGGGCTGGGGCCCTTGCCACACTGGCCGCCTTTGTCGCCTGGGAATTCCGGACACCAGACCCGATGCTGCGGCTTGGCCTCTTGCGCAACCGGACGCTGGCCATCACCAATCTTGTGACCCTGCTGCTCTATTTCGCGCTGAACGGGGTGATGTTCTATCTGCCCATGACTGCCGTATCGGCCTGGGGCGTTTCGGCTTTGGAGGTGACTGCGGCCTTCCTGCCGATTTCCCTTCTGATCGGTCTTCTGTCGGCTCCCGCTGGCCGGCTTGCCGACCGCTGGGGCGCCGGACCCCCGATGGCAGCGGGCGCGGCCCTGGTGGCACTCGCCTATGTCGGACTTTCCCTTGCTGCCCCGTTTGGGCAATTCTGGCTTCATGTCGTGCCGCTGACCGCTCTGGCCGGGCTTGGGCTAGGCCTCGTCGTCGCCCCGTTGACAGCCGCGGCAATGCAAGGCGCCGAGGACAACGAACAGGGTGCGGCTTCGGGGATCAACAACGCCGTGGCACGAATCGCCGGGCTGATCGCCGTTGCGCTCCTGGGAAGGGTTGCGGCCCATGCCTACGGACCCGGCATGCCCGGCTTCGGAGTAACCTCGGACAGCGCGACCCATGTCGCTGCCACAGGGGCTGCCTTCGGAAGTATCGCCATGATCGCGGGCCTGATGGCCGCATGTTCCGCAGGTCTTGCGCTGCTCATTGCGCGCCCGGTCAGGTGATCGCCCGCCGGTAAAGATGCCAGCTTGCATGCCCAAAAAGCGGCAGCACGATGAAGAGGCCCAAGAAGCCCGGGATCATGCCCAGGAACAGGCAGATCGCGATCAGTGCCCCCCAGCCAAGCATGACGCGCGGATTTTCCCGCACCAGGGCAAAGCTGGTCAGCATCGCGGTGACAAAATCTACCTCGCGGTCCAGAAGCATCGGCAGGCTCACCACCGTAAGGCAGAATAGCAGCGTCGCGAATACCGCCCCCACGACCGTGCCAAAGGCCAGCATCGTCAGCCCCTCGGGGGACAGGAAGACCGCAAGCGAGGAGGACACGTTGGTCATCGTCGCGTTTCCCAGGAAAAGCGCAAAGATCATGTGCGACAGGAAATTCCAGAACAGGAAATAGACCACGATCACCGCAGCCATCGCCGGGATCTGTCGGTCCTTCTGGCGGAAAATCACGCCGAAGATCTCGCCCGCGACCAGCGGCTCACCCGCCTCCAGTCGACGAGAGATTTCATAGAACCCGCAGGCGATGAATGGGCCAAGGATCGGAAATCCGGCACTTGCGGGCAGTGTCCACCAGACCTGGCCCTTGGCCGTCATCGCCCAGACAATCAGCCAGCCGCCCAGCACATAGACCGCCGAGAACACGAGCCCCAGAAAGGGCGCGCGGCGGAAGTCCCGCCAGCCAAGGGCAAGGCTGGCTTTCAGGTCAGTGGCATCGACCTCATTGATCTCGGGGGCGGTTGGATGGGTCTGGGTCATCCCGAAAGGCTACGGGGCGGCAATGGCGCCCCGCTTTGACCTCGATCAATCGACGTCGGCGATGTCGCTGCGCTTCTTGCCGCTGGCGTTAAGTGCCAGCGTTGCGGCCATGAACCCGTCGAGGTCCCCGTTCAGCACGCCCTGAGTGTCCGAGGTCTCGTACCCGGTCCGCAGATCCTTCACCATCTGATAGGGCTGCAGAACATACGACCGGATCTGGTTGCCCCAGCCCGCGTCACCCTTGTTCTCGTGCGCCTCGTTGATGGCCGCGTTCCGCTTGTCCAGCTCCTGCTGATAAAGCCGCGACTTCAGCGCCCTCATCGCGATGTCGCGGTTCTGGTGCTGCGACTTCAAGCTCGAGGTCACCACGATGCCGGACGGGAAGTGCGTGATCCGCACCGCCGAGTCGGTCTTGTTGACGTGCTGGCCGCCCGCGCCCGAGGAGCGGAAGGTGTCGATCCGGATGTCCTTGTCCTGGACCTCGATCTCGATGTTGTCGTCGACGACCGGATAGACCCAGACCGAGCAGAACGAGGTATGCCGCCGCGCCGCCGAGTCATAGGGCGAGATGCGCACCAGCCGGTGCACCCCGGCTTCGGTCTTCAGCCAGCCATAGGCGTTCTTGCCGGAAATCTTGTAGCTGGCCGACTTGATCCCCGCGCCATCGCCTTCGGATTCCGACTGCAGTTCCACCGTGAAACCATGCGCTTCGGCCCAACGGACATACATCCGCGCCAGCATCGAGGCCCAGTCGCAACTTTCTGTGCCGCCCGCGCCCGCGTTGATTTCCAGGAACGTGTCATTCCCGTCCGCCTCGCCGTCGAGAAGCGCCTCAAGCTCTTTCGCTTCGGCCACTTTCACCAGCTCGCTCAGCGCCTTTTCGGCCTCGCTGACGATCTCGGCGTCGCCCTCCATCTCGCCAAGCTCGATGAGCTCGACATTGTCCTTCAGCCCGCTTGCGATCAGCTTGTAGGCATTCACCGCATCCAGCAGCGCCTGGCGGTCGCGCATGAGCTTTTGCGCCTTGGCCGGGTCGTTCCACAGATCGGGCGATTCAATCATCGCATCGAACTCTTCCAGCCGATGCGGCGCGGTCTCCCAGTCCATCCGCTGGGCCAAGAGTTTCAACGTCTTCTCGATCGCTTCGATGTTGCCTTGCGTTTCGGCGCGCATTCTCGGTTCAGTCCTGATCGGGGTTCTAGCCGGCGGTCATAAGGCCTTGGCCGCGCCCCGGCAAGGGTGCGACCAAGGCCTGTGGCAGGGTCAGTAAAGTCCGCCAGAGGAGACAGTGCCGAAATCGGCCTTCTTCGGCACGACAACCGTCTCGCCTTCGGAGTTGGTGACGGTCGTGCCCTCGTCAACTTCGCCTTCCCCTTCGCCATAGGCAAAAAGCGGAAGGTTCTCACCCATGGCGAAGCCGCCATCGACGACAAAGCCCAGACCGATCATCGCTTCTTCGCCCTCGCGGAAGTATTCCGAGACCACGAAGTCGCCCTCGACGTCGTCCGGCAGGGGCTGGCCGGTAAAACGGTCGATCTTGCGGAAATAGCCTCCGGGCGGAACCTTGAACGCACCGCCCCCGTATTTCTTGATCGCCGTCTTCATGAAGCTTTCGAAAACCGGGCCGCAAAGCCCGCCGCCTGAAGCCCCGCCACCCAGGGTGCGCGGCTGGTCATAGCCGATGTAGCAGCCCGCCGCGATGTTCGAGGTATAGCCGATGAACCAGACATCCTTGGCATCATTGGTCGTGCCGGTCTTGCCCGCAACCGGAACCGGCAGGTTGATCCCGCGGGCCGTGCCGCGCTGCACGACGCCCACCATCATGCTGGTCAGCTGATAGGCGGTGATCGCATTCATCACCCGCTCACGGTTCGACGTGATCCGGACCCCCTGCCCCGCGGCGATTTCTGCAGAAGAACAATCTTCGCAGATGCGCTGGTCATGGCGGTAGATCGTGGTGCCAAAGCGGTCCTGCACCCGGTCGACCAGGGTCGGCTCGACCCGCTCGCCGCCATTGGCGAACATCGAATAGGCTGCGACCATCTTGAAAAGCGTCGTCTCCTGGCTGCCAAGCGCGTTGGCCAGGAAGGCGGGCAGCCGGTCATAGACCCCGAACCGCTCGGCATAGCCTGCGACGGTCTGCATCCCGATTTCCTGCGCGATCCGCACGGTCATCAGGTTCCGGCTCTGCTCGATCCCCGTCCGCAGGGGCGTCGGGCCGTAGAACTTGTTCGAGGCGTTCTTGGGCGTCCAGAGGCCCTGCGGCGTGTCGATTTCGATCGGGGCGTCGACAACGATCGTCGCGGGGGTAAAGCCGCTGTCCAGCGCCGCGGCATAGACGAAGGGCTTGAAGCTCGACCCCGGCTGGCGGGTGGCCTGCGTCGTGCGGTTGAAGACCGAATCCTGGTAGGAAAAGCCCCCCTGCATCGCCAGAACGCGGCCCGTGTTCACATCCATCGCCATGAAAGCGCCCTGCACTTCCGGGACCTGGCGCAAGGACCAGCGTTTGAACGTGCCGTCCTCGTTCGTGACCGCCCGGACCAGGACGACCTCGCCCACGGCCAGGAGGTCACCGGCAACCTTGGCCTTGCGGCCCGGCTCGCCGCCCTCAAGCTGCTTGCGGGCCCAGGTCACGTCCTCGGCCGGGATGTAATGGCCATCCTCGTCGTCCATCACGCCTTCGATGCCAATGCGGGCGTCGTTTTCGCCCACGTCCAGCACCACGGCCGGGAACCAGGCTGCGACGTCGCGCGGCAGCTCAAGCTCTGCCAAGGCCGCGCGCCAGCTTTCCTCGGACCCCAGGACCTCGGCAGGCAGGGTCTTGCCCGTACCGCGCCAGACCCCTTGCGAGCGGTCATAGTCCTCCAGCCCCTCGCGCAGCGCTGCGGCCGCGGCTTCCTGCAGGTCAGGGTCGACGGTCGCGCGAATGGTCAGACCGCCCGAGAAGAACTCTTCCTCGCCGAAGACCCCCGAAAGCTGGCGGCGGATCTCGTCGGTGAAATAGTCGCGCGGCGGCAGGGCATCGCGGAAGGCCTCGAAGTCGCCATTCTGGACCGAACGCAGCGGCTGTTCCTTCTCGGCCAGATAGGTGGCCTCGTCGATATAGCCGTTCTGCCACATCTCGCGCAGCACATAGTTGCGCCGTTCCGTCACCCGCTCCTTGGCAGTCACCGGGTCATACTTCCCCGGCGCCTGCGGCATTGCCGCCAGCATCGCGGCCTCATGCGGGGCAAGCTCGGAAAGGGGCTTGTTGAAATAGGTCTGTGCAGCAGCAGCCACCCCGTACGAGTTCTTCCCCAGGAAGATCTCGTTCAGGTAAAGCTCCAGGATCTTGTCCTTCGACAGCGTCGCCTCCAGCCGGGTCGCAAGGATGATCTCCTTGATCTTCCGCTCGACCGAGCGGCTTCCGTCCAGAAGGAAGTTCTTCATCACCTGCTGAGTGATGGTCGAAGCCCCGCGCATGCTTTCGCCCCGGCTCTTCACCGCCTCGATCAGGGCTGCCACCATGCCACGCGTGTCATAGCCGTGGTGAGTGTAGAAATTCTTGTCCTCGGCCGAGATGAAGGCATGCTTCACGAGGTCCGGGATATCCTCGGAGGCCACGAACAACCGGCGTTCCTGGGCGAATTCGTCGATGATCCGCCCCTCGCCCGAATAGATCCGGCTGATGGTTGCGGGCGTGTACTGGGCCAGGTTCTCGTGGCTCGGCAGGTCGCGGGAATACATGTAGAAGATCCCGCCCAGCGTCAGGGCAGCAAAGACCAGCCCCAGCGTCAAAGCCGAAAAGAGGCCACCCAGAACATTTCCGACAAACCGAAGCACGCGTGGCCCCCGATGATTTCCCTGCCGCAGTATACCAGACGTGCCCGCGCGTCAAAACCTTGGCCGGTCACAAATGGCTGTAGTGGCGGGGTTTCGCAAGGCTCAGGGTTGCACGGCTGCCCGCAGGACGGCGTCTTCCTCGGACCAGCTGATCAGCGCCCGGACGACCGCCTCGATCAAGCTCGCGCGCCAAGCCGGGTCTGACAGCCGCTTGAAGTCGCGGTCCGAGGACAGAAAGCCCACTTCCAGCAGGACGGAAGGGATGTCGGGCGACTTCAGGACCGAGAATCCGCCCACCTGATGCGGCTGCCGGTGCATCCGGATTTCAGCGGCCTTGATCGAGGCCACTACCGCCTTGGCCAGCCGCTCGGTCCGGGGCGCAGTCTCCGTTCGGGCCATGTCCATCAGCACTTCGGCAACGACATCGTCCTGATCGCTTAGATCCACCCCGGCCAGAAGGTCGTCGCGGTCGTGCCGTTCGGCCAGCGCCTCTGCCGCCTCGTCCGAGGCCTCTTCGGCCAGCGTGTAGACCGTGGCCCCCTGCGCATCGCCCTCGGCCAGCGCGTCGGCATGCAGCGAGATGAAAAGGTCCGCCTCGGCCTCACGCGCGATCGAGGTGCGGGTCTCCAGTGGCACGAAGACGTCGTCGTCCCGCGTCATGACAACTCGGAACCGACCGTCGCGGACCAGTACTTCCTTCAACTCGCGGGCAAATGTCAGCATGAGGGCCGCTTCCGTCTGCCCCTCGCGCTCGGCCCCAGGGTCGATCCCCCCGTGGCCCGGGTCCAGAACCACGACCAAGGGCCCTGCGCCTTCCGGCAAGGGCGCCACCAGCGCGGCGGCTTCCGGCGGGGACCATTCCGGCAGGTCGGGCTTGGCCGCCTCCAACGCAAAGCTATCGGCATCGGTGGGGGCCAGGACCAGCTCGATCCGCGTCTCCTCGCCGGTTGCCATCTCGGCCTTTACCACCTTGTGCGGCCCGTCCAGCTCCAGCACGAGGCGCGACCACCCCGGCCGGAAGGTTCCCGCCCGCAGCGCAACGGCCGGCTTAACCATGGCCAGCGCTTCCGCACCGCTCCAGTTCACCTCACGCGTGTCGATCACCAGTCGGGGCGGATCGGCCAGAAGCCGCAACCGCCATGGCACCGGCTGGCTGAGTGTCAGCCGCAACTCAAGCTCACCGTTCGCCGAAACCACCCCGGACCGCATCGGGTCCAGCCGGGCCAGCGCAGAAAGCTCTTCGGCCCGGGCCGGCAGGGCCAGGGCCATGAGCAGGGACAGAACCGTCGGAAGGATGCGGCGCAGGATCATTCCCGCCTTATCCCCACTTGTCTGCCGAATGTAAATTCCACCCGACAGCCCGGATCACAAAGCGGCGAGCGCCTTGTCACGCCATGACCTGCCCCCTATCCTGCGCCCGCCGCCCGCAAGACCTGCGTCCGGCCCCTTGCGGCAAACTTAGGAGCTTTCATGCACCGCCTCGCACTTGGCCTGATCGCCGGTCTCGCCAGCTTTTCCGCCAGCGCCGAAGAAGCCGGCACGATGACCGAAGCCGAGCGCACGGCACTGCGTGAAGAAGTGCGCGCCTATCTTCTGGAACACCCCGAAGTGCTGATCGAGGCGATGGACGTCCTGCAGCAGCGCGAGGAAGAGGCGGCCGTCCTGCGCGACGTCCAGATGGTTTCGACCCATGCGAACGCGATCTTTGCCAACCCCAACGATTGGGTCGGAGGAAATCCGAACGGCGACATCACGCTGGTCGAGTTCATGGACTATCGCTGCGGATACTGCCGGAAGGCCTATTCCGAGGTGGAGGAGCTGATCGAAAGCGACGGCAACATCCGCTTCGTGGTGAAGGAGTTCCCGATCCTCGGCGAAGCCTCGATGCTGTCGGCCCAGTTCGCCATCGCGCTGCGGCAGCTGCACGGCGACGAGGCCTATGAAAAAGCGCACGACGCGCTGATCGCCCTGCGGGGCGAACCGAACACCGAGACTCTGTCGCGCCTGGCCGAGGATCTGGGCTACCCGGCACAACCGGTCCTGCAGCGCATGGGCGCCCCTGAGGTCATGGCGGTGATCGAGGCGAATTACCAGCTTGCCCAGCAGATGGACATCTCCGGCACCCCGGCGTTCGTCATGGGCGATGCGGTGATGCGCGGCTACGCACCGCTGGACGTGATGCGCGATTTCGTCGCCGACATGCGCTCGGGCGGCTGAAGGGGCAACGGGCCGGGCTGACGACGCAGACCTGAGGGTGCCGGTTCCGCCGGGCAGACTGTCGCTGGGCAGCGCGCCCTTGGCCATCATCCCGCGCAGGATGCCCGGAAGAGACCGTTCCACGGAAGACCCATGACGCGCACCTATCTGATCCTTCTGGCGGCCATCGTGGCGGAAGTGGTGGCCACGACCGCGCTGGCGCGGTCGGAAAGCTTTACCCGGTTCTGGCCATCGGTGATGGCGATCTTCGGCTATGCGCTGGCGTTCTGGCTTCTGTCCTACCCGCTGCGGGTGATGCCAACCGGGGTCGTCTACGCGATCTGGTCGGGCATGGGGATTGTGCTGATCAGCGGCGTGGCCTGGATCTGGTATCGCCAGACGCTCGACTTCGCCGCGATCCTCGGGCTTGCCTTCATCCTGGGGGGCGTGCTGATCGTCAATCTCTTCTCGAAGTCGATCCCGCATTGATCGAGGCGGGCAGCCCTGCCCCGATCTTTCGCAGAAAGATCGTGTCCTATTCCGCGGCCAGTTTCTCCGCGGCTGCGATCTCGGCGGCTGCGATCTCGGCGGCCTTCTTCTCGACGAGATCCACGATGTGGTCGATCATCCGGTCGTTCGACAGCGTGTGGTCCTGCTTGCCCGCCAGATAGACCATCCCCTTCCCCGCGCCGCCGCCGGTGAAACCGATGTCGGTCATCAGCGCCTCGCCGGGGCCGTTCACCACGCAGCCGATGATCGACAGGGACATGCTGGTGGTAATGTGGGCCAGTCGATCCTCCAGCGCCGAGACGGTGCTGATCACGTCGAAACCCTGCCGCGCGCACGACGGGCACGAGATGATAGTGACACCCCGGTGCCGCAGGCCCAGCGATTTCAGGATCTCATAGCCGACCTTGACCTCCTCGACCGGGTCCGCCGACAGGGAGACGCGGATCGTGTCGCCGATCCCCATCCAGAGCAGATTGCCAAGGCCGATGGCCGATTTCACCGTGCCGGACACCAGCCCCCCGGCCTCGGTGATCCCCAGATGGATCGGGGCGTCAGTCGCATCTGCCAGCTGCTGATAGGCCGCCGCCGCCAGGAACACGTCCGACGCCTTCACGCTGATCTTGAACTCGTGAAAATCGTTGTCCTGCAATAGCTTGATGTGATCAAGCCCGCTCTCCACCATGGCATCCGGGCAAGGCTCGCCGTACTTGTCCAACAGGTGCTTCTCCAGCGACCCCGCATTCACCCCGATCCGGATACTGCACCCGTGGTCCTTCGCCGCCTTCACCACCTCGGCCACCCGCTTCGCATCGCCGATATTGCCGGGGTTGATCCGCAGACAGGCCGCGCCTGCCTCGGCCGCCTCGATGGCGCGCTTGTAGTGGAAATGGATGTCCGCGACGATCGGCACCGGGCTTTCGGCCACGATCTCGCGCAGCGCCCGGGTCGAGGCCTCATCCGGTGTCGAGACCCGCACGATATCCGCGCCTGCAACCGCGCAGCGCTGGATCTGCTCGATCGTCGCGGCCACATCCGAAGTGATCGTGTTGGTCATCGTCTGCACCGAAATCGGCGCGTCGCCCCCGACAAGGACCTTTCCCACGCGGATCTGCCGCGACTTCCGCCGGTCGATATTGCGCCAGGGGCGGACAGGATTATGCGTCATGGGTCAAGCTCCAATGCATTGGCACAGAAGCATAAGTCGGACAGCAGTTGGCGGCAATGGGCGGTCCGGTCACTCGGACGGGGCAGCCTGCGGCATGACGTCCGTCGCATCCGCCGTGGCAAAACGCGCCAGATCCTCGTCCTGCGTCAGATCGGCCTGGGCAAAGCTCTGCGTGAGCGCTTCCGGGGCAAGCAGGATATCCTTGGCGACATTCGCCCCCGGCGCGGCCGGCCCATAGGTCACGCCATCCACCAGGAAGTAGATGGAACCCGAGTTTCCGGTCCGGAACACTGCAGCCGTCTCAAGCGGCGGCACGGTGTAACGCTCGCCCGCGTCCAGGATCTTCTCGAAAAGGACTGTGCCGTCAGCGGCATTCACCCGGACCCAGGACGGCCGTACGGCCAGAACCTCGACACCTTCCTTGGCGGAAGCCACGACCTGCACTTCCGTGCCGACCGCTTCGTCTAGCGCCGAATCCACCGCATCGACAGCGGCGACTTCGGCCAGCACTCCCGCTTCGCGCGGATTGATTGCCGCAATCGGCCCATCGCGCGACGTCAGCACTGGCACATCCAGCGCCTGCGGACGATAAAGCCGGTCCATCACGTCCACCGAAGCTGAACCCTCGGCGCTTGCAACGGATTCTGTCGCCAGTTCGGTCGGGCGGCTGGCCACCACCTGCGGCGCCGTGGCCCCGGCATTGGTCAGCGGATCAATCTCGGCGACTACGCTCGGCGCTTCGTCGACCGGAGCCAGCTGCACGCGCTGGACCTCTTGCAGGACCGACCAGCCACCATAGCCAATGGCCCCGATCAGGGCGACCAGGACCGCAATCGAGCCGATGGCACCGGGTTCCACATGGGCCCAGATCGCCTCGCCCCGCGGAATGAAGCTTGCGTTGGGATCAGCCAGCGGATCCGAGATTTCGGACCGGGCCCGGGCCTTGACCAGCTGCTGCGGCGAAGCGGCCGCGGACAGTCCGTGCGATACCGAATAGCCGGCCTCGACACAGAAGCGCTCAAAGGCCCATTCCGGATCCATCGCCAGATAGCGGGCGTAGGACCTGACATAGCCTGCGACGAAACCGGGGGTCTCGAAGGCGGAAAGGTCAGCATTCTCGATGGCGGCGATGTAGGTGGCCTTGATCTTCAGCTCACGCTGGACGTCAAGCAGCGACTTCCCAAGCGTGGCACGCTCGCCACGCATGAGATCGCCAAGACGCAACTCGAAGTCGTCAAAGCCCTTTGGCTTGTCCTCTTCGGTTGTCGAAGGTTTCGACCTCCAACCGATCATCAGCGCCCTGTCCCCTTCGGTGCACCTGTACGCGCGGCCGCCTTCCCGAGCGACTCACTCATTTTCGTATTGGCCAAACCGTAGCACAGGGCAAGGCCTTTTGCACACGCAGAAGGGCTTACGCGACGGCTTCGGCGCGATTCAGCGCACACTGGCTCCACAAGGCGTCCATCGCACGCACCAGTGCCTCGATCTCACCCGGCCCATGGACCGGCGAAGGCGTGAAACGCAGCCGCTCGGTCCCGCGCGGAACCGTCGGGAAGTTGATCGGCTGGACATAGATGCCGTGGTTTTCCAGCAGCATGTCCGACAACATCTTGCAATGGACCGGGTTGCCCACATGCACCGGCACGATATGCGAACCGTGGTCGATGATCGGCAGGCCCAGGGCCTTCAGTCGCGCCTTCAGGATGCGGGCCTGCAACTGTTGGGCGTCACGCAGATGCTGCGCGGTCTTAAGATACCGCACCGAGGCCGCAGCCCCCGCCGCGACGGCCGGCGGCAGCGACGTCGTGAAGATGAAGCCCGGAGCGTAGGACCGGATCGCGTCGACCATCTTGGCCGAAGCCGCGATATAGCCGCCAAAGACGCCATAGGCCTTGGCGAGCGTGCCGTTGATGATGTCGATCCGGTGCATGAGGCCATCGCGCTCTGCCACACCCGCCCCACGCGGCCCATACATGCCGACCGCATGAACCTCGTCCAGATAGGTCAGCGCGCCGAACTCCTCGGCCAGATCGCAAATCGCCCCGATCGGCCCGAAATCGCCGTCCATGGAATAAATCGATTCGAAGGCAATCAGCTTCGGTGCCGCCGGGTCATCCGCTGCCAGAAGCTCGCGCAGATGCGCCACGTCGTTGTGCCGGAAAATCCGCTTCTCGCCACCACCGCGCCGCACGCCCTCGATCATCGAGGCATGGTTCAGCGCGTCCGAATAGATGATCAGCCCCGGGAAGATCGTCCGCAGCGTCGAAAGCGTCGCATCATTGGCGATATAGGCGCTGGTGAAGACAAGCGCCGCTTCCTTTCCGTGCAGGTCCGCGAGTTCCGCCTCAAGCCGCTTGTGCCAGACGGTGGTGCCGCTGATGTTCCGCGTCCCGCCCGAACCCGCGCCGGTCGCGTCCAGCGCCTCGTGCATGGCCGCCAGCACCACCGGGTGCTGCCCCATTCCCAGATAGTCGTTGCCGCACCAGACCGTGATGTCCTTCTGGCTTCCGTCGGGGCGCGTCCAGACCGCATGCGGAAACTGGCCCTGCTGGCGCGCGATATCGATGAAGGTGCGATAGCGTCCCTCGTCGTGCAGGCGTTGCAGGCTGGCGGTGAGCGCGCTGTCGTAGTCCATGGCATCCTCGGTTTCTGTCGCAGCGACCCTAGTACGAGCCAAAGTGACAGTTCCTTGATTTCGGTCAATCGCCCGCTAAGGCCAACGGGGCGAATTGTCACCCCCTTCGTCATGCAAAGGTCACTCAAAACGCCACCAGTTTACACCAACGCGCCGCCTATGGACAGTGCGGGGCGGGCTGATACCTTGCGGCTAAACCATACCTGCGGAGTTCGCCATGACCCTCGACGCCGTCCTATCCCGCATCGATGACACCCTGCCCGAGGCGGTGGACCGGTTGATGGCACTTCTGCGCATCCCCTCGATCTCGACCGACCCGGCCTATGCGGCCGACTGCGCCCGTGCCGCGGACTGGCTGGTCGAGGATCTGAAATCGCTGGGCTTTGCGGCCCGGTCGGCTTCGACCCCGGGTCACCCGATGGTGGTGGCTCATGGCGGCGAAGGCGGGAGGCATGTGCTCTTCTACGGCCATTACGACGTGCAACCGGTCGATCCGCTTGAACTCTGGGACCGCCCGCCCTTCGAGCCCGAACTCCAGGAAACGCAGAAAGGCCGCGTTATCCGGGCGCGAGGGGCGTCCGACGACAAGGGTCAGCTGATGACCTTCATCGAGGCCTGCCGCGCCTGGAAGACGGTTCATGGCAAACTTCCCGGCAAGCTGACGATCTTTCTGGAAGGCGAGGAGGAATCGGGCTCGCCTTCGCTCATCCCCTTCCTGCGGGAAAACCGCGCCGAGCTTTCGGCCAGCCTGGCGCTGATCTGCGACACCGGGCTTTACGAAGACCGGGTGCCCGCGATTTCGACCCAGTTGCGCGGGCTCGCCAAATCGGAATTCACCATCCATGCCGCCAGCCGCGACCTGCATTCCGGAGCCTACGGCGGGCTGGCCCGCAATCCTTTGCATGTCATGGCACAGCTCCTGGCCGATCTGCATGACGCAACTGGCGGGGTGACGGTGCCCGGCTTCTACGACGATGTCGACGAATTGCCCGACACATTGCGCCAGCAGTGGCAAGGGTTGGCCTTCAACCATGCGGCCTATCTGGGCGACGTGGGGCTTTCGATTCCCGCAGGAGAACAGGACCGCACGCCCCTCGAAATGCTCTGGTCGCGCCCGACCGCCGAGGTCAACGGCATGTGGGGCGGCTACAACGGGGCAGGCTTCAAGACCGTGCTGCCCGCCGAAGCCCATGCCAAGGTTTCGTTCCGTCTCGTGTCGCGCCAGGACCCGGCCAAAGTCCTGCAGTCCTTCCGCAAATGGGCCGAAGCCCGCATCCCCGCCGATTGCCGCATCACCTGGCACGACGGGATCGAAGGCTCGCCCGCTTCGGTCATGTCGATCGCCGACCCCGCCTTCGAATCCGCCCGCGCCGCCTTAAGCGAGGAATGGGGTCGCCCGGCGGTCTTTGTCGGCGAAGGCGGCTCGATCCCCATCGCCGGCTATTTCAAGACCGAACTCGGGATGGATGCGATGCTGGTTGGATTTGCCAAGGATGACGACCAGATCCACTCTCCGAACGAAAAGTACGACGTGGAAAGCTTCCACAAGGGCATCCGCTCCTGGGCCCGCATCCTTGCGCGCCTCATGTGATGCTTGAACTTCGCGACGCAAATCCTTTGGATGAAAAGGTTTTCCTGCGCCTCTGGCAGGGGTTTCTCGACGGCTACGGGCTGACCCTTCCGCCCGAGGTCACCGCCTTCACCTGGACGCGGCTGATGGACCCGGCCAATCCTCTGACGGCGCGGCTCGCCTGCCTTGACGGCATGCCGATGGGCTTTGCCATCCACCAGCATCATCCCTCGACCTGGGTCATGGGCGATGACGGCTATCTGGAAGACCTCTTCGTCGCCCCCGAGGCGCGTGGCCAGGGTCTCGGCCGTGCTCTGATCGAGGATCTGATCGCGATCAGCCGCCAGCGCGGCTGGCGTCGGCTCTACTGGCTGACCGAGATCGAGAATGCGACCGCCCGCCGCCTTTATGACCAGTATTGCGAGAACGACGGCCACATCCGCTACCGGATGACGCTTTAGCCGTCGGCGCCGCTCCAGCGCCTAAAGGCACCGGTTCCAGACCAGATCCGTTCCATCCCCGAACCAGACCCGCAGGCTCTGGCCATCCGGTGCAAGAACCAGGACGACCGTCTCGATGCCGGGGCCTGCAATCTCGGCCAACGTGACCAGCAGCCAATCAGGAAACTGCGGATCGAGAGTCAGTTCGGTTACTCGCAGTGTCATTCCGGCAACCTCGACCCCAAGGGCGGAAACCAGGATCAACTGGTCGCGATCGCAAGGCTGATGGGCAGGCACAAAGCTGCCCTGGAAGGCGTCCGGCATGCCACCTCCCTCGGCCACCACCTGCCCGGCCGATGCCAGAGCCAGCAAGCAGGCCGCCAGACCGCCAGGAACGACCAGTCTCACGCGCAGCGCAGCCAGACGACTTGGCTGCCATCCGGATAGTCGAAGGTCAGACGCGTTCCGTCTTCGGACAGCTCAAGGACAGCCGAGTCGGTCCATTCCGCACCGCCCCCGCTGTTCAGAAGCGTCGCCTCGACCTTGCGGGGGTTGACAGGATCCTCGATCAGATCGGTGACCGAGATCGCAAACTCGGCGCCGACCATCACTCCCTCGGCAATCGTGATGACGGAAAGCCCTTCGCAAACCGCCCCGTCAGGCGCATAGGCGCCGTCAAACCCGTCCGGCAAAAGCACGGCCCCTGTCTCTGCCAGGGCCGCCGACGCGGCAAGCAAGCTTGCAAGGAAAGGGCGCAGAACGGATTGCATGACACTGGCCTCCGGGATTTCATCGGTGCGGGATAGCCCGGTGCCAATGCTGGCGCCAAGACCGGGAAACATGACCCTGAGGGGAAAGTGGCGCGGTGGACGGGGCTCGAACCCGCGACCCCCGGCGTGACAGGCCGGTACTCTAACCGACTGAGCTACCACCGCGCGATGCGGGCCGAGATAGTCGCTCGCGCCGGGGGCGTCAAGCAGGAAACCGCAGCTTTTCGCACCAATCCCGCACCCTGCTCCGCCGAACAGCCGGGAACCGCCGCAGAAGCCCCAGTTCGGGGGCGACCTTGCTCTTTTTCCAGATAGTCTGGGGGTTTGTGGGTGAAACCCCAACTCTCCAAGCCTGTTGCCAACCCCACGCGCAACGGGCGAGACAGGCGCTTGCGCCGCACGGCGCGCGATATGCTACTTGCCCAAAGAGGTCGATAGGGATTGGGGGGAAAGTGGCGCGGTGGACGGGGCTCGAACCCGCGACCCCCGGCGTGACAGGCCGGTACTCTAACCGACTGAGCTACCACCGCGCGCTTGTCCGGGCGAGCCCGAACCCGGCCCTCTTACGCAAGGGGTCAGGCGGCGTCAATGGGGCGCGGCGTGATTTTCATCGCTCTGGCGCCGGGATGAACTCGGCATCGTCCCCGGGCGGCAGGCGGAAACGGCCGTGCATCCAGTCGCCGGCCCGCCAGGCCTCTTTTGCGGCCTCGATCTTCTCGCGGGACGAGGCGACGAAATTCCACCAGATGAAGCGCGGCCCGTCCATCGTGGCCCCGCCCAGAAGCATGATCTGCGCGCCCGCAGCCCCAGCCCGGACCGACACCCGGTCGCCCGGCCGAAAGACCAGCATCCGCCCCGCCTCGAAGACCTGGCCTGCGCAGGTGACCTCGCCTTCCAGCACATAGACCCCGCGGTCCTCGTGGTCCTCGGGCAGCGGAATCGCGGCCCCGGGCGCAAGGCGGGCGTCGGCGTAGAAGACCTCCGACGGCATCTCGAGCCCGACCTTCTCGCCCCACGCATGGCCAAGGATCAGGCGGACCGTCTTGCCCTCGCCCTCAAGCTCCGGCAGCGCCGCTCGCCCGAGGTGAACAAATTGCGCCGCGTCTTCCTCGTGCTTTTCGGGCAGGGCCAGCCAGGTCTGCAGCCCGAACATCGACAGGGGAGCCTGCCGCGCCGCGCCGTCGGTTCGTTCCGAATGGGTGATCCCCTGCCCTGCGAGCATCCAGTTCATCGCCCCCGGCTCGATCCAGAGATCGGTACCCAGGCTGTCGCGGTGGTGCATCCGGCCCTTCAAAAGGTAGGTGACCGTCCCAAGCCCGATATGCGGATGCGGTCGCACGTCAATCCCTTCGCCGGTCAGGAACTCGGCCGGGCCCATCTGGTCGAAGAAGATGAAGGGTCCCACCATCTGCCGCTGGGCCGAGGGTAGTGCACGGCGGACCTCGAACCCGCCGAGGTCGCGGGCGCGGGGGACGATGACGGTCTCGATCGCATCCACTGCGTCGCCAATCGGGATCGAGGGGTCGAGGATCGGATTCCAGCTCATGGGAAATCTCCTTTCCACGCAATCTAGGTCGCCTGCCCTTGGATTGCATCCCTGTTGCATAGCGCGCCGATTGTGCGGTCATGAACAGGTCACGGAATACTTGAATTACACGATTGAATAATATCGGATGGTGCCAGAGAATCGGAGATCGGCACAGTGACAGTCCGCAGCAACTTTCCCGAAGCCCTGACCGAGATCGAGGATCTGTCGATCCCGATGCCGGATGGCACCCGGCTTTCCGCCCGGGTCTGGATGCCAAAGGACGCGGCCACGCGACCGGTCCCGGCAGTGCTGGAATACATCCCCTACCGCAAGCGCGACGGGACCCTGCCCCGCGATGAGCTCATGCACCCCTATGTCGCTGGTCACGGCTATGCCTGCGTGCGGGTCGACATCCGGGGCAATGGCGACAGCGAAGGGCTGATGGAGGACGAATATTCCGCCCAGGAGCTGCAGGATGCCTGCGATGTGATCGCCTGGCTGGCCCGGCAGGAGTGGTGCAGCGGGACAGTCGGGATGATGGGGAAGAGCTGGGGTGGGTTCAACTGCCTGCAGACCGCCTTCCTGCAGCCCCCGGCGCTCAAGGCGGTGATCTCGGTCTATTCGACGACCGACCGCTTTGCCGATGACATCCATTTCAAGGGCGGTGCGCTTCTGGGCGAGAACTTCGGCTGGGGCGCGGTCATGCTGTCCTATTCCTCGCGTCCCGGCGATCCCCTGCTGCACAACGGCTGGCGCGAGACCTGGCTCAACCGTCTGAACAACCAGCCGTTCCACACCCCCGGCTGGGCTTCTCACCAGACCCGGGATGCCTACTGGAAGCATGGCTCGATCTGCGAGGACTGGGACCGGATGACTGTCCCGATCCTGTCGTTCGGTGGCTGGAACGACAACTACATGAACACGGTCGCGGCCTTGCTGGAGAATTCGCGCGGGCCGGTAAAGGGGATCATCGGCCCCTGGGTGCATCAGTATCCTCATACCGCCGTGCCGGGGCCGAAGATCGGTTTCCTGCAACTGGCCATCCGCTGGTGGGACCGCTGGCTCAAGGGCATCGAAAACGGGGCGGAAGATGACCCTGCCCTGCGCGCCTACATGTTTCATTCCGCGCCGCCGAACCCGAGCGCCTCGCATCGGGACGGGCACTGGATCGCCGAACAGGTGTGGCCGACGCCCCGTGTCTCGCGCCGGATGCTGCAGGTTTCCGACGCGGGCCTTGGCGCAGACGGGCCGCTGTCGGCCAGCGTTTGCACTCCGCAGCACCTGGGCATGACCGCGGGCGAGTTCTTCCCGATGGGGCTCAACGCCGAGATGGCGGGGGACCAGCGCAGCGACGATGCGCTTTCGGTCTGTTTTGATGCCGCGCCTCAGACCGAAGCCCTTGAACTTCTGGGGGCCGCCAAGCTGACCCTGCGCCTGTCCTCGGACAAGCCGCTTGCCTTCCTCGTGGCCCGGCTGTGCGATGTGGCGCCGGATGGCGCATCGACCAGGATCGCGCATGGCATCCTGAACCTCTGTCACCGCAAAGACCGCGAAGCGCCCGAACCGATGACGCCGGGCGTCCCTGAGGACATCACGCTGGTCCTGGACCAGATGGGCTATCGCGTCGCGCCCGGCCACAGGTTGCGGCTGGCACTTTCAACCACCTACTGGCCCTTTGTCTGGCCCAGCCCCGAGGCCGCGACGCTGGAAATCACTGCGGCCAGCCTGGACCTTCCGGTGCATCAGGGGACGGGCGAGGCGGAATGGACGCCGCCACCTGCCGAAACCGCGCCGCCTTGGAAGCACCGGATGTTGCGCACCGGCAGTGCCAGCCGCCGGATCGAGACCGACCTCATCGGCGGTCGACATGTGCTGGTCGTGCAAGACGACCAGGGCGACCCCGAAAACCTGACCCATGGTCTGATCACGGGCGAACACACTACAGAGCGCTGGGAAATCGGGGCCGATCCACTCTCGGCCCGGGCCGAGATTTCCTGGGAGCAGCGCCTCTCACGCGGCGACTGGCGGATCATGACACGGGCCGAGTCGGTCATGACCGCAACGGCGACCGAGTTGCGGATGGAAGCCAGCCTTGTCGCCTGGGAAGGCGACCTCATCGTCTTTCAGCGTCAATGGGATGAACGGGTGGACCGCAACTTTGTCTGATTCCGCGAAGAAATCATTTGTCGGAAAGAATGGTTCGCGGTTTATTGATTACCGAGTCAACAAAAGAATCCCCGAACTGGGGACCACACAGGGAGACGAAGATGAACGACAAGCATAACCAGCTTGACTGGATGGTTTCGCAGGCGAAGTCGGGTCGGATGTCCCGGCGCGAATTCATCGGCCGGACGACCGCACTCGGTGTCTCGGCTGGCCTCGCCTCGGCACTGTTCAGCAAGGCTGCACTAGCCCAGGCCAAGAAGGGCGGCGTGTTGCGCGCCGGCATGCAGGGCGGGGAATCGACCAACACGCTCGACCCGGCACTGGCCGCGTCCGAGGTTCCGTTCGCCGTCAACATGACCTGGGGCGAAATGCTGGTCGACGTGGCCCCCGACAATACCATCGACTACCGCATCGCCGAGGAAATCTCCTCGAACGCCGATGCGACCGAGTGGAAGTTCAAGATCCGCGCGGGCGTCGAATTCCATGACGGCAAGACGGTCACCGCCGAGGATGTGGTCGCCACGCTCAAGCGGCACACCGACGAGAAGTCGCAGTCCGGCGCCTTGGGCATCGTGCAGGGCATCAGCGAAATGACCGCCGAAGGCGACATGGTCACGCTCAAGCTGTCGTCGGGCAACGCTGACCTTCCCTACCTGATGGCCGACTATCACTTGGTGATCCAGCCTGGTGGCGGCCTCGACAATCCGGCTGCGGGCATTGGTGCCGGCGCCTACAAGGTAAAGGTCAACGAGCCGGGCGTCCGCCACGTGTTCGAACGTCATGCGAACTACTGGGATGCCGCCAACGGCGCGCATGCCGACGAAGTCGAGATCATCGTGATCAACGACAACACAGCCCGGACCGCAGCGCTGCAGTCGGGCCAGATCCACATGATGAACCGGGTCGACCCGAAGATCGTTGAGCTTCTGAAGGGCGTCGATGGCATCACCATCGAGCACGCGCCTGGCCGCGGTCACTATGTCTTCATCATGCATGTTGACAAGCCGCCGTTCGACAACAACGACCTGCGGATGGCGCTGAAGCTGGCGATCAACCGTCAGGAAATGGTCGATAAGATCCTGGGCGGTCTGGGTGCCAGGGGCAACGACTTCCCGATCAACGCTGCCTATCCGATGTTCGACGACACCATTCCGCAGCGTGAGTATGACGCTGCACTTGCGGCCGAGCATTACAAGAAGTCCGGCCACGACGGCAGCCCGATCATCCTGCGGGCAGCTCCCGGCGCCTTCCCGGGTGCTGTCGACGCAGCGAACCTGTTCTCGGCCTCGGCCAATGCGGCCGGCATTCCGCTGCAGGTGAAGCTCGAGCCCGATGACGGCTACTGGTCGAACGTCTGGAACGTCGAGCCCTTCTGCGCCTCCTACTGGGGCGGCCGTCCGGTGCAGGACCAGATGTACTCGACCGCCTATCTCTCGACCGCGGACTGGAACGACACCAAGTTCAAGAACGCCAAGTTCGACGAACTCCTGGTTGCGGCACGCGCCGAGCTTGATACGGAAAAGCGCAAGGGCATGTACTCGGAAATGGCCCATATCCTGCGCGACGAAGGCGGTCTGATCCTGCCGATGTTCAACGACTGGGTCGAAGCCCGCCGTGCCGAAGTGGCCGGCTGGAACCCCGACCCGAACGGCGAACTGATGAACGGCAAAGCCCTGCTCAAGTGCTGGCTGGCGTAAGCCCGTGCACCCGATCCTGAAGCTTCTGGTCCAGCGCATTGCGCTGGGCCTTCTCCTTCTCCTCGCCGTGTCAGCGGTAATCTTCCTGGGCGTCGAGGCGCTGCCGGGCGATACCGCACAGCAGATCCTTGGCCAATCGGCCACGCCAGAAGCGCTGGCCAACCTGCGCGAGAAGCTGGGGCTGAACGACCCGCCCCTGACCCGCTACTTCGCCTGGCTGGGCGGGGTGCTCACCGGCGATCTGGGCACCGCCCTGACCAATGGCGTCGACATCGCCGACGCGATCGGCCAGCGCCTGGGCAATACGCTTTTCCTCGCCGGTTGCGCTGCTGTCATCGCCGTGCCGCTTGCGATCCTTCTCGGCCTCGTTGCCGCACGTTATGCCGGGCGCTGGCCCGACAAGGTGATCTCGGGCATCACGCTGACCACGATCAGCCTGCCGGAATTCGTCGCGGCCTATTTCGTGATTTTCGTACTGACCCAACTCATCCCGGTGTTCCAGCCTGTCGCAATGGTCTTTCCGGGCATGAGCTTCTGGGCAAAGCTCAACGCCGTCGCCCTGCCTGTCATCGTCCTCGTCCTCGTCGTTCTGGCCCACATGATGCGCATGACCAGGGCCGCGATCCTGAACGTGATGCAGTCGGCCTATATCGAGACGGCCGAGCTGAAGGGCCTCTCGCCAATGACGGTCATCTGGCGCCACGCCTTCCCGAACGCGATCGCGCCGGTGGTCAGCGTCGTAATGCTGAACCTCGCCTATCTGGTCGTGGGTGTCGTCGTGGTCGAGGTTGTCTTCGGCTACAACGCGCTTGGGCAATACCTCGTCGACCATGTCACCAAACGTGACCTGCCCGTGGTCCAAGCTGTCGGCCTGATCTTCGCAGCCGTCTACATCTTCCTGAACATGCTCGCGGACATCATCGGCATCCTTGCGAACCCGCGGCTGAGGCACCCGAAATGAGGATACCGCTTTCCGCCCTCATCGGCCTCGTGCTCACGGCGACCTTCCTCTTTGTCGCGGTCTTCGCCAATTGGCTTGCGCCCTACCCGATCGACGATGTCTCCGGGGGCCAGTGGGAAGACCCCTCGGCCGCCTTCTGGCTGGGGACCGACACGATCGGTCGCGATATCCTGTCGCGCCTGATCTACGGCGCGCAGATCACCATCTTCGTCGCCCTTGCCTCGTCGATCCTGGCTTTTTCGCTCGGGGCGTTCCTGGGCTTTCTGGCGGCGGTCAAGGGGGGCTGGATCGACCAGCTCCTGTCGCGCATCGTCGACCTTGTGATGGCCGTGCCCTCGCTGATCGTGGCGCTGGTCATGCTTTCGGTGCTGCCGCTGAACCTAACGGTCCTGATCCTGGTCATGGGCGTCCTCGATTCAACCCGGGTCTTCCGCCTGTCGCGCGCCGTCGCCGTCGACATCACGGTGATGGACTATGTCGAGGCCGCACGTCTTCGCGGCGAAAAGGGCAATTGGGTGATCTTCCGCGAGATCCTGCCAAATGCGCTTTCGCCCCTCGTGGCCGAGTTCGGCCTGCGGTTCATCTTCGCGGTCCTCTTCATCTCGACGCTCAGCTTCCTGGGTCTCGGGGTGCAGCCTCCGCTGGCCGATTGGGGCGGGATGGTGAAGGAAAACAAGGACGGGCTGATCTATGGCAAGTCCGCAGCCCTTCTGCCTGCCGCCGCCATCGCCGCACTGGCCATCAGTGTGAATCTGGTCGCCGACTGGATCCTGACCCGCACCTCCAGCCTGAAAGGAGGCCGCGGTGGCTGACCCTCTCCTCGCGATCAAGGGCCTTGTGATCGAGGCCACCTCTTACCCGCCGGGCGAGCCGCCGAAGAACGTCACCCTAGTCCACGGGGTCGACCTGACTCTGCAGCGAGGCAAGGTCCTGGGCCTGATCGGCGAATCCGGTGCCGGCAAGTCCACCATCGGCCTGTCCGCCATGGCCTATGGCCGGGGCGGCGTCCGGCTGACTGGCGGCACGATCCACCTGAACGGACGCGAAATCCGTCTGGCCGACGCGCGCGCCCTGCGCGCCCTGCGGGGCCGCGAGGTCACCTATGTTTCGCAGTCGGCAGCGGCAAGTTTCAACCCGGCCAAGCAGATCATGGAACAGGTGATCGAGACCTGCCTGTCCCATGGGCTGATGTCCAAGTCCGAAGCCGAGGCCCGGGCGGTTGCGCTGTTCCGCAAGCTGGGCCTGCCGAACCCGGAAAAGATTGGCAGCCGCTATCCGCACCAGGTTTCCGGCGGACAGCTTCAGCGGTGCATGACGGCGATGGCACTTTGCCCGAAGCCTGACCTGGTCATCTTCGATGAGCCGACAACCGCGCTTGACGTGACGACGCAGATCGACGTCTTGGCCGCGATCAAGGAGGCAATCCGGGATACTCAGGTCGCAGCCCTCTACATCACGCATGACCTTGCCGTGGTCGCCCAGGTCGCCGATGAAATCATGGTGCTGCGCCATGGCCGGATGGTCGAGTTGGGCGAGACCGGCCAGATCATCCACGCACCCGCGCAGGATTATACCAAGGCGCTCGTCTCGGTCCGTAGCATCGACCACAGCGAAAAGCCCCCGGCAGCGCCGGTCCTGCAAGTCCAGAACATCACCGCGCGGTATCGGGGCACCAATTTCGATGTGCTGAAGAATGTCTCGGTCGATCTACCGGCCGGCCAGACCCTGGCGGTCGTCGGCGAAAGCGGCTCGGGCAAATCCACCCTCGCCCGCGCAATCACCGGGCTTCTGCCGCCCTCGTCAGGCCGGATCATCTTTGCCGGGCGTACGCTC
>JAEULQ010000119.1 GCA_016792685.1 Tabrizicola sp.
AGCCGAAGGTCCGGTATTGCAGCATCTGCCGCTCGGCCAGGAACTCGTTGATCTTCATGGTGATCTCGGCGCAGGACGCACCCGGCCGCAGCAGCTTCATCCCGAATTCGTGGCTGTCGATGTTGGTCTGCCAGACCTTCATCGAGGCATCATCCACCTCGCCCACGAACAAGGTCCGCTCCAGCGCCGTGTAATAGCCGCTTATCATCGGAAAGCAGTTCAGGCTCAGGATATCGCCGTGCTGCAGCTTCCGGTTCGTCACCGGGTTATGCGCCCCGTCGGTGTTGATGCCGGACTGGAACCAGACCCAGGTGTCGCGGTATTCCGCATCCGGGAAGCGCTTGGCGATCTCGCGCTCCATCGCGTCCCGACCGGCGATGGAAACCTCTAGCTCGGTCGCGCCCACCTTGATCGCCTCGCGGATCGCGTAGCCACCGACATCGGCCACATTGGCCCCATGCTTGATCAGCGCGATCTCGGCTTCCGACTTCCGCATCCGCTGATGCATCGTCGCCGGGGCAATATCGACCCCGCGCTTGGGCTTGAGGAAGGTGTTCAGCTTCTCCGACCGCTCCATCGTCAGATGGTCGGCCTCGCAGCCGATGGCCTTGCCCGTCCCGGTGACCGAGGCCACCGCCCGCCAGAAGTTGTCCCGGGTCCAGTCGGTGAAGGTGATGTTGTCGCCGATCGACCGCCGCCAGGGCTGGCCCGCGTCGATCCCGGCCGAAATCGTCACGCATTCGGTCTTGGTCACCACGCAGGCATAGGGACGCCCGAACGAGCAATAGAGGAAGCCCGAATAGTAGGCCACGTTGTGCATCGAGGTCAGGACGACCGCGTCCAGCTCGTGCATCTCCATGATCTCGCGCAGGCCGGCAAGCCGGTCATGATATTCCTGATCGGCAAAGGGCAGCGTGTCCTTCTTGCCCCCATTGTGGAAGCGGTACATATCCGGACGGTTCAACGACATCTCAGACCTCATTGTCAGGGGTCTGGCTCGATGCGGGACCCCGAAAGGTCCCGGCGTACAGGACGGAAGCGACCCAGGACTGACCCGGGCCCGCAAGCGTCGGGGCGGAAAGCCCCTGTGGCGACGCCATCGCCACGGCTCCGCTCTTCAATGCGCCCTTGCGACCTTTCGCGCAAGTTCGTTTTCGACCCTTGCGAGGCGCGAAAGCGACCCCATGTAACGCACTGACACATGGGAATGGAGACGAACATGCGCTGCCCGGTTGATGGTGAAACTCTGGTCATGGCCGATCGCGGCGGAGTCGAGATCGACTACTGCCCGAAATGCCGCGGCGTCTGGCTTGATCGCGGTGAGCTGGACAAGATCATCGAACGCTCGCTCGGTGCGCCCGCCCCCGCTGCCATGCCCATGGCTCCGCCGCCTCCGCCACAGCCGGCCGCGCCCCAGCACGCGGCCCCCGTCTACCAGCCCGAGCCGCGCGCGCCGCAATACCGCGAGGACGACCGGCGTCGTCACAAGGACTATGATGACGACGACGATTACCGTCATGGCTACAAGAAGAAGCGCAAGGAAAGCTTTCTGAGCGATATCTTCGATTTCTGACAAAGGCGCATGAGCGGCCGCTCGCGCCGGAGTTTTGGAAAACTCCGGACCGGAGCCTTCAAAGGCTCCGGTGCGATTTCTTCGAAGAAATCGCCCGCCCTTGCGCTGCGGGCGGCACCCGGTACTCTGCCGGGATGCGCCCCGGACCTCTGAACCTCATCACCGATATCCCCGGCCTCCGTGTCGGCAATGCCGCAGATGCCACCCTTCGCTCGGGCGTCACGGTCCTGACCGCCGACCGCCCCTTCGTGGCCGCCGTCCATGTCATGGGCGGCGCACCCGGCACGCGCGAGACGGATCTTCTTGCCCCTGACCGGATGGTGCAGGAGGTGGATGCCATCTTCCTCTCCGGCGGCTCTGCCTTTGGCCTTGATGCCGGGGCGGGCGTGATGGCAGGCCTACGCGCGCAAGGCCGGGGCTTTGCCGTGGGGCCCGTTCAGGTGCCCATCGTCCCGGGGGCCATCGTCTTCGACCTTCTGAACGGCGGCGACAAGGACTGGCCGGATACCGGCTCGGGCAGCCCCTATCCCGCCCTTGGCCGCAAGGCATTCGAAGCGGCGGCCCCGGACTTCGCCCTCGGCACGGCCGGGGCGGGCTATGGCGCGATGACCGGGAACCTGAAGGGCGGCCTCGGCTCGGCCTCCTGCCTTCTGCCCTCCGGCATCACCGTGGGCGCGCTGGCGGTGGTCAACGCGCTGGGACAGGCGACCGTGGGCGAGACGGCACATTTCTGGGCCGCCCCTTTCGAGGAAGGACGGGAGTTCGGCGGCCTTGGTCCCGCACCCCACCAGCGCCAGGAAGCCCCACTGCCGCGCAAGCGGCTGGGTGAGGCCACCACCATCGCCATTGTCGCGACCGACGCGCGCCTGACCAAGGCGCAGGCCCACCGCATGGCCGTCGCCGCGCATGACGGCATGGCCCGGGCACTTGTGCCCTCTCACACGCCATTGGACGGGGATCTGGTGTTTTCGGTCGCCACGGGTGAGCGGGACATGGCGGACCCCATTGCCGACGGCTTCCAGCTTGGCCACGCCGCCGCGACCTGCCTTGCGCGTGCGATCGCCCGGGCTGTCTATCTTGCCCAGGCGCAGACCGGCGACCTGCAGCCGACATGGCAATCAAGGTTCGGCACAGGGGTTAAGAAATCCTGAACGGCCGCAAGCAAGATTTTGATATTTAACGATTATCGGAAAGTGTCCACTGTGGACACTACCACCGCTTCAGCGCGTCCTCGTCCGCCGCCTTGGCCGCGACCCATTGCGTTCCGTCCGCCCCGAATTCCTTTTTCCAGAATGGCGCCCGGGATTTCAGGTAGTCCATCAGAAACTCTGCGGCGGCGAAGGCATCCCCCCGATGCGGGGCCGCGGTCGCGACCATCATGATCGCCTCCCCCGGCCCCAGCCGCCCGTGCCGGTGGATCACCAGCGCAT
>JAEULQ010000008.1 GCA_016792685.1 Tabrizicola sp.
TCACTGGCAGGCGCAGCTGGCCGCCCTCGATCTCGACATCGGCCGCACCGCCAAAGCTGCCTGCATTGTTGAACTGGATCTCGCCCGAAGCTCCGCCCGGGCTGCCGCCGCCGCCCGCTGGTGCCGCCCAGGTCCCGTCAGCCCGCAGAAAGTTGGTCGTGCCCCCGCCCGATGCCGGAGCCAGCCCCTTCGCGCCGCTGGTGAAGCTGTCCAGGAGCGCGGTGGCCTGCGCTCCGGTCAGTGCCTCGGGCACACCCGTGCCAGCCGTCGTCCGCCCGATGAAGCGGGCCGTGGCGATGTCGGCCATCTTGGCCAGAGACACGACCCCCGCGTCGATCGTCCAGGTCGCGCCACCACCCGAGACACTGATATCGCCCTTGTCCCCATCCGTAACGCCGCCCCCGCCTGCCGGGGCCGCCCAGGTGCCGTCTGCCCTCAGGAAATTCGTCGTGCCCCCGCCCGAGGCCGGGGCAAGGCCCTTCAACGATGTGCTGAACGTGTCCAGCAGCGCTGTCACCTGTGTGCCCGTCAGGTCTTCCGGGTCGCCTGTGCCCGCCGTCGCGCGTCCCTTGATCCTCGCCGTGGCCATATCCGCCAGCTTGCCATTGCCCACGGCATTCGCCGCAATCGTCGCCGCAAAGGACCCGGTCCCCGACCCGGTCACGTCCCCGGTCAGAGAGATCGTCTGATCGCCGGTGTTGGTCCCGGTGATCGCGTCCAGCTTGACCTTGTCAGCAGCCGACAGGAACCCGGCGACCGAGCTTGTCGCCGCCGCATGCAATGCACCCCCGGCCCGGTTGCCATGCGCCGTGTCGTCGAAGCGCGCCGCCGGAAGCGTGCCCGCCGTCAGATCGGCGGCCGAGCCGGAGGTGGCAACGGCAGCAAGCCCGGTGATCGTGCTCGCAGCCTGCGTGCCGGTATGAGTCGAACGGTCGCGCAGGCTCGCGTCTGAGGCGTTCGCCGTGGCACCGTCCGCCACGTTCAGGATGCCCCGCGCCTGGGCAGGTGTCAGCACTTCCGGCGCCCCGGTTCCTGCCGTGTCGCGACCAAGGAAACTGTCGCTCGCCATATCGGCCAGCTTGCCCAGCGTCACCGCCCCGGCATCGATCACCCAGCTTGCCCCGGCCCCCGAGACGGTGATGTCGCCCTTGTCGCCATCGCTCACGCCGCCGCCACCGACCGCCAGCGTCACGCCTGCGCTGCGGACCTTGATCTCACCCGTCGTGGTGTTCAGCCACAGCGTCCCGTCTGCCGGAGCACCCGGGTCCGTCGCCTGCCCGCCCAGATGCAGCGGCTGCGGCAAGGTCACCTCGCCCGATGCCCCATCGGCTTCCAGCGCGTTGAACCAGACCGCGCCATCGGCAC
Source organism: Tabrizicola sp. (assembly GCA_016792685.1). Lineage (GTDB taxonomy): Bacteria > Pseudomonadota > Alphaproteobacteria > Rhodobacterales > Rhodobacteraceae > Tabrizicola. The sequence continues at coordinate 1,366 of JAEULQ010000008.1, forward strand.
TCACCTTGACGGTGAAGTCATCCGCCCCCGCGGTCCCCATCTCGGCCCGGCCACTGAAGCCCGTCTGGAAAAGAAGGCTCGCCGTATCCCCGGCCGCCGCCTTGTTCAGCTTCAGCTGATGTCCCGCCCCCGCATGGTTCAGCAGCGTCGCGGGCGAAGCGACCGACAGCCGGTTCGTCGCGTCCGCCGTGGCCGAAACCCCAAGCTGGGTCACCGACAGGGGTCCCTCCGACGGCGCCTTCCAGACCAGCCCGTCAAAGACCGCCGTCTGCCCCTCGGCCAGCACATGGGCGCGCCAGCCCGGCAGCGGCTGGGTGAACTGCCAGCCCGCCGCCGTGTAAAGCGCGATCCGCCCCGACTGCCCGACCCAGGGCCCCGTCGCCCCCGCCGCAACGATATGCCGGTCGCCGATCGACGGCAGCGCCGGGGCCGTGGTCAGCGTCCGGTTGATCACCGCCAGCTGCACGATCAGGTCCAGCTGGTTGATGGCCTCGTTGTGGGTGACATGTTTCTGCGCCTGCGCCGGAAGGATCAGGGGCAGCGACAGGATCGTCGTATCGTCGGGCATGAAAACCTCCGGGGATCGCCTTGGCCCGCGACCCTAGGAAAGCTTCCTTCACACCCGCTGATCAGACCGCGCGCCCAACCCTCGCACCACGCAACACCGCGCAGGGCAACTCACCATCGGCTCAGGGATCCTCCACCACCGCAGGCTCCCGCTCGCGCCGCGCCTCGGCCCAGGTATTCGCGCTGATCGCCAGGATGATCAACGCACCCCCAGCCAGAACCCATGGTTCGACCGGCTCGCCAAAGGCCAGCGCCCCAAGAAGCGCGGCCCAGATCAGCTGCAGGAACGTCACCGGCTGCGTCACGGCCAGCGGCGCCGCCTGAAAAGCCCGCGCCATCGCGTAATGCCCCAACGTCGCCAGCGCCGCGACCCCGGCCAGCCAGGCCGCCTGCTCCAGCCGCACCGGCTGCCATTGCATCACCGCCAGCGGCGCAAGGCCCAGCGTCACCGTCACCGACAGAATCGCCACGATGCTCGAAGCCGAGGCCTCCCGGCTCAGCCGCTTGGCGATGATGTAGCTCAGCGAGAAGAAGACCGTGGCACCCAGCTGCGACAGATGCCCAAGGCTCAGCTCCCGCAACCCCGGCCGCAGGACGATCAGCCCGCCCGCCACCGCGACCATGACCGCCGCCACCCGCCGCATGCCCAGCCCCTCGCCCAGCATCAGCCCGCCGATCACCAGAACCATCACCGGCCCCAGGAAGGCAATCGCCGCCATCTCCGCCACCGGCACCCGCGCCATGGCGTAGAACCACAGGATCACCGCCACGACATGAAGTGCCCCGCGCCCCAGGAACATCCGCCCCACGCCGGGGCCGAACCGCGTCCCCCGGATCGCCCAAAGCGCCGGGAGCAGGAACAAGAGGCCGAACCCGAACCTGATGAATGCCGACTGCGCCGCCGGAAGTTCGGTCCCGAGGTAACGGACTATCCCGTTCACCCCCACGAACGAAAGCCCCGCTCCCGCCATCCACAAGGCGCCCTCAAAGGGGCGGCCAAGGTCGCTCACTTCACGCATGGGCGGACCTGACCCGAAAGTATCAAGCTTGGCAAGTCCAGCCGGACGACCTCCGACCTACAGAATGCGCTAGAGCGCACCAATCCAGCGGATCATGGGTGCTGATCCCCTGAAGCCCGCACCCACCCCCTTGAATCAAATCGCTCGGCAATCCCGTCGGGGTCCGGACAGCCTCAGCCCCCGAAGGCAAGCCCCGCCGCGATGGCCCACATCGTCACTCCTACCCCTACCTCCAGCCACACCCAGGCGGCAGGCCTTGCGAAGACCGGTGCCAGGGCCCTTGCCCCAAAGCCCAGCGCCGAGAAGAAGCTCAGGCTGCCACAGGCCGCAGCGATCCCGAAGGCCAGCTGATGCGGCGCGTACTGGGCCGAGATCGACCCGATCAGCACCACCGTGTCCAGATAGACATGCGGATTGGCCCAGGTCAGTACGACGCAGGTCGCCAGCACCTGGCCCAGGGGTGCAGATCCCGTCTCTGCAGGTTTCAGGGCCTCCCCTCCGCGCAGGGCGGCCCGGAACCGCAGCGCCCCATAGACCAGCAGGAAGACCACCCCCAGCCAGCGCATTGCCTCGCCGAACCAGGGCAACGCCGCGCTCAGGGACCCGAACCCGGCAACCCCCGCGCCGATCAGGGCGGCATCCGACAGCGCGCAGACCGCAACAACCGCGCCGACATGTTCCCGCCGCAGCCCCTGCCGCAGCACGAAGGCATTCTGCGCCCCGATCGCCAGGATCAGGCTCAGTGCCACGAGATAACCGTTCAGCGCCGCTTCAAGCACAGGACAGCGCCCCCAGCACCCGCAGCGCGTCCCCGCGGCGGTCCCGCTGTACAAGGCGATGGTCATGGAAAAGGCCGGCAGTCACTTTGCTGCTGATCCCGTCTTTGCCCAGCGCGCCGGTAAGACCCGCCGCCTGCATCTCGGCCAAGCGTGCGACAACCGTCATCCCTTCCGCCCCGCGCACCGTGGCAAAAGGCTCGATCCTGGGATTCCCGCCCTCCCAGACCGGATAACCGTCAGGCTTGGGCCAAAGCTCCGGCACAAGTGTCGCAGGCAGTGCTGCCAGATCGGTTTCCGCCATGGGTTCCTCGCGTTTTCCTTGACTTACGCGGGCGATCCGCCACAATCCAGTTAATCTTCCTGTCCTTGCTTAATCGCTGCTAATGCTTGACCCCGCTCAGCTTGCCGCCCTTGCCGCCGTGCATCGCCGCGGTGCCTTCGACCTTGCGGCGGCCGAGCTTCATGTCACACCCTCCGCCATCTCCCAGCGGATCAAGGCGCTCGAGGAACGGACCGGGACGCTTCTCATCCGTCGCGGTCAGCCCTGCAAGGCCACCGCAACCGGGCTCCGCCTCATCCGCCACCATGACGAGATCGCCCTCCTGGAACGCAGGCTGGCCCAGGACCTGCCCGGCCTGGCACCTGGCCCCGCCACATTACGCATCGCGGTCAATGCCGACAGCCTTGCCACCTGGGTCATCCCGGCGCTCGCGGCGACCGAGGGGTTGCTCTTCGACCTCGTGATCGACGACCAGGACTTTAGCCAGGACTGGCTTCGGCGTGGCGAGGTGGTTGCGGCCATCACCTCCCACCCCGGACCGCTGCAGGGCTGCGACACGCTTGCACTCGGTGCGCTCCGCTACCGTGCCACGGCCACACCGGACTATATGGCGCGCTGGTTCCCCAAGGGCGTCAGTGCCAGTTCGCTCGCCCTTGCCCCGACGCTGACCTTCTCCGAGAAGGACCAATTGCAGGCGCGTTGGGTCGCCCAGCGCGTCAAGGGCACGGGACGGTCGATCCTGCCCACCCACCGCATGGCCACATCCCACGGTTTTGTCGATGCCTGCCTTGCCGGACTTGGCTGGAGTATGAACCCCGAACCGCTGATCCGGGCCCATCTGGCCTCAGGCGCCCTGGCCGAGCTGGTCCCCGACACCCCGCTCGACACTGCGCTTTACTGGCAGTTCACCCGACTTGCTGCCCCGTCGCTGGCCCCTTTGACCGCCGCAATCGGCAGGGCCGCCAGGGCAACGCTGGTCCAAGGCGCCCGCAACCCTGCCGATGCCTGAGACACAGGCCCACCCGCGCCGCAGGCAAATGCAAACGGGGGCGGCTTTCGCCACCCCCGTCCCAACCCGAAAGGGTTGAAAGGCTTACGCCAGAGCCAGATTAACAGCCGATTCCCGGCCGTTGCGGTCTTTCTCGACGTCATAGGTCACGGCCTGCCCATCGGGCAGCGAACGGATGCCCGCACGTTCCAGCGCGGTCACGTGGACGAAAACGTCCTTCGACCCGCCTTCCGGCGCGATGAAGCCGAAACCCTTGGTTGCGTTGAACCACTTCACGGTGCCATTGGCCATCGTGAGATCTCCTGTCAGTTTGCCACCCGCAGCATGCGATGGCTTGGCCCAAGTGTCGTCACGATCGAAGCTGAAGGCCGAAGCAGACAGAAGACGATAGAAAGGAAACTCTGCCCCTCGCACATGCGCCTTCGGGACCATGATTGCAAGGCTTTCCGCGTCCTTTATTGCAGGGCGCCGGAAATCGTACGATTTCCGGACCGGAATTCTGTTTCAGAATTCCGGGGCCTAAAGGGCCGCCGCCACGTCTTCGGGGACGTCGAAATTGTGCGTCACGGCCTGCACATCGTCATCTTCTTCCAGTAGGTCGATCAACCGCATCAGCTTCTGCGCCGTTTCGAGATCCACCTCGGTCCGGGACTGGGGCTTCCAGATCAGCTTCGATTCGGTGGATTCCCCCAGCGCCTTCTCCAGCGCGTCCGAGACCTCGGACAGGTTCTCGACCTGGCAGTAGATCCAGTGGCCGTCCTCGTCGCTTTCGACGTCGTCCGCCCCGGCATCCAGCGCCGCCATCATCACGTCGTCGGCCGATCCAACCGAGGCAGGATAGGAAATCTCGCCCACCCGGTCGAAACTATGCGCGACCGAGCCGGTGGTGCCGAGGTTTCCGCCACATTTGGTGAAATAGCTCCGCACGTTGGAGGCCGTGCGGTTCAGGTTGTCGGTCATCGCTTCGACGATGATCGCGATCCCGTTCACGCCGTAGCCTTCATACCGGATCTCGGTGTAATCAGCCCCGTCGCCCATCTGGCTCTTCTTGATCGCCCGGTCGATGACATCCTTGGGCATCGAGACCGCCTTCGCAGCCTTCACAGCCAGCCTCAGGCGCGGGTTCATGTCAGGGTCGGGCATGCCCATCTTGGCCGCGACGGTGATTTCCTTCGACAGCTTGGAAAACATCTTCGAGCGCAGCTTGTCCTGCTTGCCCTTGCGATGCTGGATGTTCGCCCATTTCGAATGGCCTGCCATGTCCTCAAACCCCAATCTTCCGGAACCGCCGCTCTATAGAGCGACGGTTCACGGGCGGCAAGCGGGGACTGGGGTTTGCGCAGCGCGGCCCTGCGCGCGACGATCGAAGGAGCGCTTTGGACCGGTTGATGAGGACGCTGTACTTTCACATCGTTCAGGTCACAGCCGCGCGCCAACCCGCGCGCTATCCTTGCGCCGAAGCCATGGAAGGATCGGGACTGCCAGTGCCGGCGGCACCTTCACCCGGAATTCGGGCAGCAGGCTCACCGCCCGCGGGCACGCATCAGCAGGGCCACGACCCAGATCGCCACGCCTACACCGCCGACGCCCCCCGCGACCTGTCCGATCGTGCGCATCACATCCGCCTTGGTCAGGCCCTGGGCCGGGGTCAGCTCGGTCGTGGCGCCCCACCAGAACAGCCCCGCCCCGACGGCCACCAGAATGGCCCCCGCAAGAAACAGCCGAGTCGATCTCCGCATCTCGCTTCTCCCCTCACTCTTCGGCCGGCGGCGGTGAGACGAACACATGGTCCCGCCCCATCGCGTCCGTGATGACCACTTCGGCCATCGGTGGCACGGTGCCCGCGGCACCCAGCGCCTCGGTCAGGCCGGTAAACAGCTGGCGCAGGATATTGGGATTCTCGACCACCGTCACCGCATAGCCATAGCCCGGCCCGCAAGGTTCCAGGCGACCCGCCCCGCCCTCGGCCGCCCAGTTCGCCCGGCAGACCGTGCCGTCCGACAGAGTCAGCGTCAGCACCTCGGCGGACAAGCGCGCCGCTTGCGGTACCGGGTTTGCCTGCAGCGACGCACAACCCGCCACGGCCAGAAGCGCAATCATCCAACGCATCGCCATCTCCTTCAAAGCGGCCAGATCAGCGGGATCAGGGCGCAAGCCACGAACATCACGATCAGGTTCAGCGGCAGACCCACCCGCGTGAAGTCCGAGAACTTGTAGCCCCCCGGACCATAGACCATCATGTTGGTCTGGTAACCCACCGGCGTCGCAAAGGCGAGCGTGGCAGAAAACATCACCGCCACCACGAAGGGCCGCGGATCGTGGCCCAGCTTCTCGGCCAGCTCGATCGCGATCGGCGTGTAGATCACCGCAACCGCATTGTTCGACAGGAACTCGGTCAGCACGAGGCCGATGAAATAGACCGCCAGGATCAGGGCGAAGGGGCCCAGGCCTTCCAGCCAGGGCGAGACGGCAGCGACGATCATCTCGACCGCGCCGGACTGGTCGAGGCCTTCGCCCACGGCCAGCATGGCGAAGATCATGGCCATCAGGCGACCGTCGACGAAGGAGAAGGCCTCGTCGCTGTCGACGCATCGGGTGATCAGGATACCCGCGACGGCGATCAGGGCAAGTGGCAGGATCGGCGCCACGTCCAGCGCCGACAGCGTAACGATCAACGCGAGGGCAGCCAGGGCAATGGGCGCCTTCGCCCGGCGGTAGGCCATCACGCGGGGGCGGTTCACGTCGAGAAGGTTCATGTCGGCGGCAAGCCGCTGGATGTCCTCAATCGTGCCTTCAAGAAGCAGCGTGTCCCCAACCCGGACGATCAGGTCATCGAGCTGCCGCCCGATGTTCTGGTTGTGACGATGCACCGCCAGCACATAGACGCCATAGCGCCGACGCAGTCGCAGGTCGCCCAGCCGGTGCCCCTCCATCCGGCAGCCGGGGCCGATCAGGACCTCGACCGTCTCGGTGTTGACCGAGGAGAGCTTGTCGACAAGGTGCACGTCCTTGCGTTCGTGCAGGCCCATGAGTTCCGTCATCTCGGTCCGCAGAACCACGCGGTCGCCGGCCTGCAACATCACCGGGGCCAGATCACGGCGCAGCGAGGCATCGCCGCGCAGGACATCGATCACCCGCACCCCGTCGCGCTTGAAGATGTCGATATCCATCACGGGCTGACCGATAAGCTGGCTGTCCTCGGGCACGGCGACTTCGGTGAAGAACTTCATCTTCCGCTTTTCGCTGAGCAGGACGCCCATCGACTGGCGGCTGGGCAACAGGCGGTCGCCGAACAGCATAAGAAAGGCGCCTCCAGCGAGGGTGACCGCGATCCCCAGGGGCGCTATCTCGAACAGGCCGAAATGCTCCAGCCCCCGGTCCACGGCGACCCCGTCCACCAGAAGGTTGGTCGAGGTGCCGATCAGGGAGATCATGCCGCCCAGAACGGTCATGTAGCTGAGCGGGATCAGGAGCTTGGACGGTGCGGTGCCAAGCTTTATCGCAAGCTGGATCACGACCGGAATCATCACGGCCACCAGCGGCGTGTTGTTCATGAAGGCCGAGGCAACGGCAATCGACCCGATCAGCACCACCACCGTAAGCTTGGGCCTATCGCCCGCGTGCCGGGTCACTTCGGCCACGATTGCCTCGACCGCGCCGGTGCGCACCATCCCGCCCATGATCAGGAACATCATCGCGATGGTCCAGGGCGCGGGGTTGGCCAGGACCGAAGTCGCCTCTTTCACCGGCAGGATGCCAAGGATCAGCATCAGCGCGGCGCCGCCGATGGCCGTCACTTCGACCGGGTTCTTCTCCAGCACGAACAGAACGAACATCACGGCAAGAATGCCCAGGGCAACCCAGGGGGCGGCCTCGGCCGAGAGCGAGATCCCGAACATCAGCCCTCCACCCTTCGTCCGCGCGGCTGCACCAGCGCCACGCCCGCCAGCATCACCGCCAGGGCCAACCAAACAGTGGCCGAGGGCCGCTCACCCAGAAGCACCATCGCCCAGATCATCCCCGCCGCCGTCACCAGATAGCTCGACTGCGCCGCAAAGACCGCCCCGGCCGTCGCCGCCAGCCAGACATAGCTTGCGTAAAGCAGCGCATGCAGCGCCGAGGACAAAGCCAGCGCCAGATCATCCCGACCCAGGGGCCAGGGCGAATAGCTTTGGTCCATGACCAGCATCACCGGCGCGCAAAGGATCAGTCCCATGAGGCTGGCCCCCAGCATGGCCTGCAACGCGTCCATCCCCTGCGTGCCCCGCCAGGCGACATAGGTCGCCTCCATCGCATAGAAAAGCGGACCGACCAGCGCCACCGGCAGCCAGCCCATCATGGCGGCCTCGGGTAGGGCCGCCCCCGGCGCCGCCAGAAGCGCCACACCCAGAAGACCCATCGCCAGCCCGACCAGCCGCAAGGCCGAGAACCGGTCCATCCCCAGCGCCAACGCCATCGGAAAGGCCAGCATCGGGATCATCGCGATGATGATCGACATGACGCCCGAGGGCAGATGCGCGACCGAAGCATAGAAGGTTCCGTTCGGAATGATCGTGCCAAGGATCGCCACGACCGCATAGAACCGCAGCGCGGGCGCCGTCAGCTTCATTCCCTTCCGCCGCACCAGCGCAATCGCGCCCAGAACGACGACCATCACCACCTGCTGCCAGAAGATAAGCCCGAAAGGCCCATGCCCCGTCTCGGTCGCGATCTTCCCCAAGGGATGTGTCGATCCCCAGCCGATCCCCAGCCACAACAGCACACCGACAAAGAACCACCGGCCCGGCATTCGGTTGCCCGGCACTGGCGCGGCCACGGTGACCTCGCTCATGGGATGGCCTCCAGCAGCCTGCCGCCCACCCGGATCATCCGCACCTTTGTCGCCAGGCCCGTCTTGTCATCGGTCTCGACATAGACCCCCGACAGCGTCGCCTCGCCGCCTGCGGGTTCGAACCGCCCCTTGGCCATGCCGGTCAGGAAGCGCCGCAACGGCTCCAGCTTCTCCATGCCGATCACGCTGTCATAATCCCCGCACATGCCAGCATCGGACTGATAGGCCGTCCCCTTCGACAGGATCATCGTGTCCGAGGTCGGCACATGGGTATGCGTGCCGACGACAAGGCTCGCCATCCCGTCGCACCAATGCCCCATGCCCATCTTCTCGGACGTCGCCTCGGCATGGAAATCCACCACTGCCGCCTGCACGACGCCGCCCAGCGTGTGCGTCTTCAACACCGTTTCCAGCGCACTGAACGGATCGTCGAACGGTCGCTTCATGAAGACCTGCCCCAGCGCTTGCGTCACCAGGACCTTTCGTCCCTGCGTCGCTTCGAACACCCGGAACCCCTTGCCCGGAGCCACCTTCGAGAAATTCAGCGGCCGGATGATCCGCGGCTCGGCTTCGATGAAGCTCAGCATGTCCTTCTGGTCGAAGGCATGATCCCCCAGCGTCAGGCAGTCCGCCCCCGCGGCAAGCAATTCCTTCGCGTGATCCCCGGTCAGCCCCGCCCCCTGGCTCGCGTTCTCGCCGTTCACGACGACGAAATCCAAGCCCCAGGCCGACCGGAGCCCCGGCAGCCGCTCCACCACCGCCGTCCGGCCCGACCGGCCCACGACATCGCCAAGGAAAAGCAGTCTCATGGCACCCCGATTAGGCGGGCGCCCGGTCTCCGGCAAGCGAATTGGCGGGTTTCAGGGAATAAATTTCGCCGAAAAGCCCAAGCTCCCTCATTTCGCTGGCGCCTTTGGGAAAACCGCCCACAAACCACGAATTCCGCCGAAAATTCTTCGCGACCCTCCCGGGCTCCATCCCGCGATTCGCCGCGGATGGTTAACGCCACAAGGCCAAACCGCAGTGCCATACACTTGCCAGACGCATGCCAGACAGAAAGCAGACTGAAAGCAGACAGGGAATTTCATGCTAGATCAGCAGGTTAACATACCGCGCGGCCCACCCCGTTCCCGAAACCCCTTCACCGCATTATCACTTCGTTCATGGTCATGCTTCCCCCCGCCCTTTCCGACTGGTTCGCCACCAAGGGCTGGACCCTTCACCCCCATCAGCAAGACATGCTGGCCCGGTCTCAGGACCCCGCCACCCTCCTCATCGCGCCCACTGGCGGCGGCAAGACTCTCGCCGGTTTCCTGCCCACCCTGGCCGAGCTTGGCCCCACCCCGCCCCCCGGCCTCCACACCCTCTACGTCTCGCCCCTCAAGGCCCTCACCGCCGACATCCGCCGCAACCTCGGAACCCCCATCGAAGGTGCTGGCCTGAAAATCCGGGTGGAGGACCGCACCGGCGACACCTCCTACACCCAACGGCGCAGACAACGCGCCGACCCTCCGCATATCCTGCTCACGACCCCCGAAAGCCTCGCCCTCCTCCTCAGCTACGAAGACGCCCCGAGGATCTTCCAAGGTCTGCAAAGGGTTATCATCGACGAAATCCACGCACTGGCCGAATCCAAACGTGGCGACCAGCTTGTCCTCCAGCTCGCCCGCCTCCAGTCGCTGAACCCCAGCCTACGCCGCATCGGCCTTTCCGCGACGGTCGAAAACCCTCCCGCCCTGGCCCGCTTCCTCGCACCCCGGACGACCATCCTTGAGGCTGACCCTGGTCCCGACCCCGACATCTCGATGCTGGTGACCGATGCGCCTCCACCGTGGAGCGGCGGCGGCGGCCGCTACGCCATCCCCGCGATCCTGAACGAGATCACCCGCCACCGCACCAGCCTCATCTTCCACAACACCCGCGCTCAGGCCGAACTCTTCTTCCACGACCTCTGGCTGCAAAACACCGAGGACCTCCCCATCGGCATCCACCACGGCTCCCTCTCCCGCGAACAGCGCGAACGGGTCGAGGCCGCGATGACCGCCGGCGCCCTCCGCGCTGTCGTCTGCACCGGCTCCCTCGACCTCGGGATCGACTGGGGCGACGTCGACCTGGTGATCCAGGTCGGCGCCCCCAAGAACGTCAAGCGCCTCGTCCAACGCATCGGCCGCGCCAATCACCGCTACAACGCGCCGTCCAAGGCGCTCCTCGTCCCTGCCAACCGCTTCGAAGTCGTCGAATGCCAGGCAGCCCTCGACGCCGTCCGCGCCCACACGCTCGACGGCGAACCGCGTGGACCTGGCCCAAGGGACGTCCTCTGCCAGCACATCCTCGCCACTGCCTGTGCCGGTCCCTTCGACGCTGATGACCTCTACGCCGAAGTCATCACCGCCGGTCCCTATGCGCATCTGACCAAACCGGAATTCGACGCCTGCCTCGATTTTGTCGCGACCGGGGGCTACGCGCTTAAAGCCTATGACCGCTGGCAGCGCCTGAAACAGACCCAAGGCAAATGGCACCTCCGCGACCCCCGCGCCGCTGCCCTTATCCGCCAGAACCTCGGCACGATCATCGACATCGAGACGCTGAAAGTTCGCCTGCGCGGTCACGGCGCCCCCCTGGGCGAGGTCGAGGAAAGCTTCGCTGCCTCCCTGTCCCCCGGCGACACGTTCCTGATCGGCGGCCAGATCGTCCGCTACGAATCCTTGCGTGAAATGACCGTCGAGGTCTCGAGAAGCCCCGGCCGCGACCCCCGCGTCGCCGTCTTCTCGGGAACCAAATTCGCCACCTCCACTGTCCTCACCGACCGCATCCTCGAGATCTTCCAGCAGGAAAGCTGGCCCGACCTCCCCGCCCACACCGCCTGGTGGCTTGCGAAACAGCGTGAGGTCTCCCGCCTTCCCGACCCACACTCCCTGCTCTTGGAATCCTTCCCCCACGACGGCCGTGAACACCTTTGCGTCTACGGCTTCGCGGGCCGCAACGCCCAGCAAACCCTCGGCCTCCTCCTGACAAAACAGATGGAATCCCAGGGCCTTGCCCCCTTGGGCTTCGTCGCCACCGACTACGCCACCTTGATCTGGGGCCTTGACCCGGTCACCGACCCCGCGCCCCTCTTCGACCTCACCACCCTCCGCGAAGGCCTGGAGACCTGGCTTTCCGGCAATGCCGTGATGAAACGCACCTTCCGCAACACCGCCGTCATCTCCGGCCTGATAGAGCGCACCCACCAGGGCCGTCGCAAGACCGGGCGACAAGCGACCTTCTCCTCCGACATTCTCTACGACACGCTCCGCCGCTACGACCCCGACCACCTCCTGCTGCAGATCACCCGCGAAGAGGCACTGCGTGGCCTGATCGACTTCTCCCGGATCGAAGCCCTGCTCGCCCGCGTCGGCCCTCGCATAGACCTCCGCCGCCTGCCCCGCGTCACGCCCCTCGCCGCCCCCCTTTTCTTCGAGCCCGGACGCATCCCCGTGCAAGGCGAAGGCCGCGAACGGCTCGCCGCGACCGAAGCCCAAGCCCTGATGGAGGCCGCAGGCCTCGCCTGAGCCCTTTCATCTTTGCCCAAATATCCCCGCGCGGCGCGCACCCTGAGGCAAGCGGCGCAGTCCGCGCAGCCGAGGCAAAGACCTTGTGCGAAGCACGCAATTTGATCAGCGCCCCTTGCCTCGGGGCCCGTCGCCGGGGCATTCCTCACCCCATGCATCACGCGCTCTTCTTCCACGGCGAAACGCTGCACTGCCTGCCCTCCGGCGCGCTCTATTGGCCCGCCCGAAAGCTTCTTGCCGTCTCCGACCTGCACCTGGGCAAGTCCGAGCGCCTCGCCCGTCGCGGCGGTATGCTCTTGCCGCCCTACGAAACCCAGGCGACGCTCGATAAACTCGACCGCGACCTTGAAGGCACCCAGGCCGAGGCGGTCATCTGCCTTGGCGACAGTTTCGACGACCTCGCCGCCGCAGAAGGCATCGAAGAGGCGGCCCGCCTCTGGCTCACCCGCCTGATGGCCGGGCGCAACTGGACCTGGATCACCGGCAACCACGATCCGGGGCCCATCGAGATCGGCGGCAGCCACCGGGCCGAGCTCAAACTCCAGCCCTTCACCTTCCGCCACATCGCCGAGCCCGGCGAAAGGGCCGAAATCTCAGGCCATTACCACCCGAAAGCCAGCCTCGCCGGCCAGACGAGGCCCTGTTTCCTTGCCGATGCCGCTAGGCTGATCCTGCCCGCCTATGGCGTCTACACCGGCGGCCTGCGCGCCCATGACCCGGCGCTGACCGCCCTGATGGCAAAGGACGCGCTGGCCGTTCTCACCGGCCCGCGCGTCCTTGCCATTCCCATGCCCAGGTAGGGTGTGCCTGTAGGCGCACCTATGCCGTCAGCCCCTCCGGCTCCGCCAGACCGTTGGCCCGGCAGCAGGCCGTCAGCGTGTTCGCCAACAGGCAGGCAATCGTCATCGGCCCGACCCCGCCCGGCACCGGAGTGATCGCCCCGGCCACAGCCGCCGCGCTTTCGTAATGCACGTCGCCGACCAGCTTGGCCTTGCCGTCGCGTTCGATCCGGTTGATGCCCACGTCGATCACCGTGGCACCCGGGCGCACCATGTCGCCAGTGATCATCTCGGGCCGCCCCACCGCCGCGACCAGAATGTCCGCCCGACGGCAAACCTCGGCCAGATCCTTGGTCCGGCTATGCGCAATCGTCACCGTGCAGCTGTCGCCCAGAAGAAGCTGCGCCATCGGCTTGCCGACTATGTTCGACCGCCCCACGACGACCGCATTCAGCCCGGCGAGTTTGCCATGGTGATCGCGCAGCATCATCAGGCAGCCAAGCGGAGTGCAGGGCACCATCGACTTCTGCCCGGTCCCCAGAAGGCCGACGTTCGATATGTGAAATCCGTCGACATCCTTGGCCGGATCGATCCGGTTGATCACCAGCTCCGAATTCAGATGCCCCGGCAGCGGCAACTGCACCAAAATCCCATGAACTTTCGGGTCCGCGTTCAACGCATCGATCAAGGCCAGCAACTCGGCCTCGCCGGTCTCCGCGGGCAACCGATGTTCGAAAGAGGCCATTCCGACCTCGATGGTCGAAGCATGCTTGTTGCGCACATAGACCTGTGACGCCGGGTCTTCCCCCACCAGCACCACCGCCAGGCCGGGCTGGATGCCGTTCTCTTCCTTCAGCCGCGCCACATGCGCCGCCACCTGCCCCCGGACCTTGGCCGCAAAGGCCTTGCCGTCGATCACCTTGGCCGTCATTCCCTCATCCCTCGTTCGTTTCGCGGCCGTCTGTCGGCGTCGCGGTCTTCTCTTCCTTGATCGGGCGCAACGTATGCACCTCGTAGCGGTAATAGGTCAGCAATTTACGCCAGAGCAGACCGGAGATCAGAAATCCAACGGCTGCCCCTGCTTTGGAGGCGAAGTAGCTCTGCGTCTCCGCAGCTTGAGTGAGGACCAATGGCAATAGAATGCCTCCGCCAATCAGGATGACCGTAGCTGCAACGGTCAAGAGAAGCAGCACCACCTCCAGCAACCGTCCCCCAGGTCTGCCGTGGTGCGTCGCCACCCCTCAGCCCTTCCGCAAACTGTCCGGCCCAAGCTTGCTCTCCTCCCGCGCGATCGACCAGTCGATCAACCGACGCCAGAGCTTTTCCACCAGGTCGGGCGGCAGGCCGTAGGTCTCGGCATGGCGACGGACATTGCCCACCACCTGCTCGACCCTTGCCTCGATCCGGGCCGGCAGGTCCGCCTTGGCCTTGATCTCCGCCGCCCGGTCGATGAACCCGGCCCTTTCCGCGAAAAGCCGGACGAGGTCCTCGTCCAGCCGGTCGATCTCGGCCCGGATCTCTGCCATGGTCGTGCAATCGGCGGGCTTGCGCATCAGTCTCTCCCTCGGGAAGGCTGCCCCCGAGATAAGGGGACAGCCCGAAAAGGGCAATGCGACGCTTAGAACAGCCCCTCGACATGACCTTCGGCATTCAGTCGGATCACCTCGGCCGAAGGCACCTTGGGCAGGCCCGGCATGGTCATGATCTCACCGCAGATCGCCACGATGAACCCCGCCCCGGCCGAGAGCCGCACTTCGCGGACCGGCACCGAATGCCCCGTCGGTGCGCCGCGCACGGTCGGATCGGTGGTGAAGCTGTACTGGGTCTTGGCCACGCAGATCGGCAAGTGGCCATAGCCAGCGGCTTCCCAGGTCTTCAGCTGGTCGCGGATCGACTTGTCGGCGATCACCTCATCGGCGTGATAGATCCGCTTGGCGATGGTTTCGAGCTTCTGGAACAGCGGCATCTCGTCGGGATAGAGCGGCGCAAAGTTCGACGCCCCCGATTCCGCGAGGCTCACCACCTTGTGCGCCAGTTCCTCGATCCCGGCCGAGCCCATGGCCCAATGCTTGCAGAGGATCGCCTCGGCGCCCTGTTCGGCCACATAGGCCTTCACGGCGGCAATCTCGGCATCGGTGTCGCTGTAGAAGTGGTTGATCGCCACCACAACCGGCACGCCGAAGCTCTTCACATTGGCGATGTGACGGCCAAGGTTCGGGCAGCCCTTCTGCACCGCCGCCACATTCTCGGCCCCAAGATCGGCCTTCGCCACGCCGCCATTCATCTTCATCGCGCGGACCGTGGCGACGATGACCGCGGCGGCTGGCTTCAGCCCGGCCTTGCGGCACTTGATGTCAAAGAACTTCTCGGCACCCAGGTCGGCCCCGAAGCCCGCTTCGGTGACGACATATTCGCCCAGTTTCAGCGCGGTCTTGGTCGCGATGACCGAGTTGCAGCCATGGGCGATGTTCGCGAACGGGCCACCGTGGACGAAGGCCGGGTTGTTCTCCAGCGTCTGCACGATGTTCGGCTGCATCGCGTCTTTCAGCAGCACCGTCATCGCGCCATCGGCCTTGATGTCGCGGCAGTAGATCGCCTTCTTGTCGCGGGTATAGGCCACGACGATGTCGCCCAGGCGCTTCTGCAGGTCTTCCAGGTCGTTCGACAGGCACAGGATCGCCATGACTTCCGAAGCGACAGTGATGTCGAACCCGGTCTGACGCGGGAAGCCGTTCGACACGCCACCAAGGCTGACGACGATATCCCGCAGCGCCCGGTCGTTCATATCCATCACTCGGCGCCAGACGACCCGGCGCTCGTCGATGCCAAGGTCATTGCCCCAGTAGATGTGGTTGTCGATCATCGCCGACAGCAGGTTGTGGGCCGAGGTGATCGCGTGGAAGTCGCCGGTGAAGTGGAGGTTCATCTCCTCCATCGGCACGACCTGCGCCATGCCGCCGCCCGCGGCCCCGCCCTTCATCCCGAAGTTCGGGCCAAGCGAGGCTTCGCGGATGCAGACCACCGCCTTCTTGCCGATCCGGTTCAGGCCATCGCCCAGACCCACCGTCGTCGTGGTCTTGCCCTCGCCCGCAGGCGTCGGGTTGATGGCGGTCACGAGGACAAGCTTGCCGTCCTTCTTGCCCGCGAGCGACTTGATGAAGTCCTGGCTGACCTTGGCCTTGTCATGACCATAGGGCAGCAGATGCTCGGACGGGATCCCCAGCTTGGCACCGATCTCCATGATCGGCTTCTTTTTCGCTTCGCGGGCAATTTCGATGTCGGTCTTGAAGGCCATGGTTGTCTCCCAAGGGGGCAAGTTTTTTTCTGTTAGCGACGTGATAACGGGGCAAACGGACAAAACGACGCCGAATTCCGACCTAAAGGTCGCAAAATTCGCCAGCGACGGTTTCCGATGG
>JAEULQ010000031.1 GCA_016792685.1 Tabrizicola sp.
TCGCGAGCGGGAGTGTCCACGGCCAGCAGATGCCCGAGACCCCGCCCAAGGGAATGCAGGCGCCGGCAGCTATCGAACGCTCGCCCTTCAGCGGGACGGAGGTTCACCGGCAGATGCGGCAGGCGGTACCGAACGCGCCCGCGACGGCGGTGGCTGTACCAAAGCTGCCGGACCTGCTGCAGACCAACCCGAAATGGCTGGCGGATGTGCCCACCGAAGCACGCCCCCTGACGCATGACGCGCTCCAGCGCGCGCTGCAGGAGAAGGCGCGGGCCGACCGGGCCACCTCGGAAGCAGCAGCGCGGGAACGCGAGGCGAAGGAAGCGGAGCGCAAGACCCAGACGCCGGACAAGAAGACGGGCGATCTGAAGACCGATGAGAAGGCGGTTGCAGCGGTGGCGCCGACGGGCGACGAATCCAAGACGCCGGCGCCGACCGATCCGGCCTTGCCGGCTCCGCCCTCGGCGATGTTCAACGGCTCCTTCACCCAGAGCATTCCGATCGAGGTTCCGGCCTTCCGGGGATACGAGCCGAAGCTGCGGCTGGTCTACGATTCCAACCACGGGCTTCGCGCGGGCGGGCTGAATGCGGGCTGGGTCGGGCATGGCTGGCATCTGGAGGGGGCGTCGGAGATCGTGCGCATCGCCCCGCGCCGGGGTGCGCCGCGCTTTGATGCGACCGACACCTGGATGATCGATGGCGAGGAGATGGTTGCCTGCGGGGCTGGCGTCGAGAGCCCCTCCTGTGGCTATGGCGGCACGCATGCGACGCGGGTGGAGAGCTATCGGCGTTATACCTATGATACCGGTGCCAACCAATGGGTCGTCACCGATCGGGATGGGACGCAGCGGTTTTATCTGCCCGTCGCCTCGTTCCCGGCGGTCAGCCAGAACCTTGCGCAGCATGCGGTCTATTACCGCTACGTCTTGCACAGGATCGTGGACCCGAACGGCAACACGGTGACGTTCGGCT
The DNA here is from genome assembly GCA_016792685.1 of Tabrizicola sp. Taxonomy (GTDB): domain Bacteria; phylum Pseudomonadota; class Alphaproteobacteria; order Rhodobacterales; family Rhodobacteraceae; genus Tabrizicola. The sequence continues at coordinate 973 of JAEULQ010000031.1, forward strand.
ATACCTGCCAGACGCGGCCGGCCTGCTGGCCGACACGGATCGATTACGGCCCGCATACGATCCTGCTTCATTCGGAGACGCGGCCGGACCCGGTCGAGATGGCGATCGGCGGAGACATGATGCGGTTCGACCGCCGCCTGAAGACGATCGACATTGTCTCCTACGGTGCCCGCGCACGGGCCTACAAGCTCGGCTACGACCAGAGCCCGGCCACTGGGGCCTCGCGGCTCGTCTCCGTCCAGCAGTTCGGCAAGGACGCGACCATCGACGGCGCCAACACCATCACCGGCGGCACCGCCCTTCCGCCCCATACCTTCCAGTACCAGGGCAATGCGGTCGTGCCCAATACTTCCGACCCCGCTATGCGTATTGCGCTGTCAACGCTGTCTCCTTTGACGGAGACGGGCGTGCTTCATCCGGACTTCGATGGCGATGGCAAGGCCGATGCCTTCGCACCCCAGCCAAGATCAGATGCAGGGGACAACAATCCTAATTGCCATGACTCGACAACAGGAAAAAGCAACGGTTCCACGTACACAAATATCAAGGTCAACATTATCAATTGCATCGATATGCAGCGGTACCGCACCTTCAAAACTGGCAATTTCTTCGGCGACGGCAAGCAATATGTCATCAGAGCCATTGGGACGGTCGAATCTTTCGGCATTGGAGATGGCGGCAACATA
>JAEULQ010000043.1 GCA_016792685.1 Tabrizicola sp.
GGGGTCTGGCCGTCGTCGGCCTTGGCTGAGAAGGCGGTGGCGTTGATTATTGCGACAGGGGGATGTTCGGTGAGCTGGGCAGAGAGCCAGTCGGCAACGCCGGGGGCCTTCAGGCTGGGGGCAAAGACACCATAGGCCGCGAAGCCTTCGACCCGAAGGGCCTGGATCAGGGCATCCACCGGTGCAGTGTCGCCAGAGGTCAGGTAGCTGCGATAGAAGGCGACTAGGACCGGGTTGGCGCCCGCGGGGGCCGGAATGACCCCCTTTTCGGGATCGTAGAATCCCATCTGCGGCACGGTCTTGTCGCCCGTCACAGGTGCTGCGTAGATGCCGGCAGCAAGGGCAAGCTGGGCCAGCGCCGCATGGGCGGCAACCGCCCCGCCTTCGTCGCAAAGCGCCTGCAGACGGCGGAGGGTCGAGACGGGCAGCGTGGAAAGCTCATCAAGCCGTGGATCAGGGCGCCCGTCGGCAGGAAGGACGGCAAGCGCGGCGCCTTGGCGGCGGGCGAGGTCCTGCAGGGTGGCCAGACCATAGGGCCAGTAGGCCTCGCCCCCGATCAGTCGGACGAGCACGGCCTTGACGCCCGAGAGGGTGCGCTCGGCGTAGGTGTCAACGGAAACCGGGTGTTTCAGGGCAATGATATTGGCGAGGCGGAGGCTGGGCAGGTTGCCTACCTTGCGCATGCGTTCATAGCCTGCCGCGAAGGCGCCAAGGTCGCTGTCGGAAAACGAAAGCACCACCATGTCGGCCGGGTCCTGACCCAGGTCGAACGGGGTTTCCGTTTCCTCAAGCCCATGGCTTTCGCGGAAGACGACGTGCATGGCGCGCCCTTATGCCCCCAGGACCTTGCGGATCGCGGCTTCATCGATGTCGTCATGCTCGGCAATGACCACAAGCTGCGACCGACGTGGGGCGCTGCCCCACGGCTTGTCGAACTGCATCCGCACCCGCGAGCCCACCGCCTGCACCAGAAGTCGTAGGGGCTTGCCCGCGACGGCGACATGGCCCTTGACCCGGAGGATCTTCTGCTCGTTGGCCAGACGGGTGATCGCGGCGGTCAGCGCCTCGGGGTCGGCCACTTCGGGCAGGTTGATCACGACGCTGTCGAAATCGTCATGCTCATGGTCGTCAGCCCCGTCGTGGTGCGAGGGGCGGGCGGCAAGGTCATCCTCGGCGGCGGCGTTCAGGCCCAGGATCACACGGGGGTCGATCACGCCTTCGGTCATCGACAGCATCGGAACCGGGCGGTTCATCTCTGCCGCAATGATGTCGCGGGCGGTGGCAAGGCCTGCCTCCCCAGCGAGGTCGGCCTTGGACAGAAGGATCAGGTCGGCGCAGAGGATCTGATCTTCGAAGACCTCCGACAGGGGCGTCTCGTGATCCAGCGAGGGATCGGTGGCGCGTTGGGCCTCTACCGCCTCCACATCCGGGGCGAAGCGGCCCGCTGCCACGGCCTCGGCGTCGGCAAGCGCGATGACGCCGTCGACAGTGATCCGGCTGCGGATCGCGGGCCAGTCGAAGGCCTTGAGAAGCGGCTTCGGCAGGGCAAGGCCCGAGGTTTCGATCAGGATATGATCCGGGCGGATCGGCATGGCCATCAAGGCCTCGATGGTCGGGATGAAGTCGTCGGCCACGGTGCAGCAGATGCAGCCGTTGGCAAGCTCGACGATGTTCTCGACCGGGCAATTCTCATCGGCGCAGGATTTCAGGATGTCGCCATCGACGCCCACGGTGCCGAATTCGTTGACCAGGATCGCCAGCCGTTTTCCTTGAGGGTTCCGCATCAGGTGGCGGATCAGCGTGGTCTTGCCCGCACCAAGGAAGCCGGTGATCACGGTCACGGGGATTTTCGTCAGATCGGTCATTCGGCGGCCTCGTCAATGGGCGGATGGGGAGGGATGCGGGCGATGCTTTGCTTGCGGAAGACGGTCGGGCGGTCGCGCCAGGGGACGATTCCATCTGTCGTTGCCGCATATTTCCCGGCGCCTTCAAGGATCGCGGGGACGTCGTCAAGGGTGAGGCGGCCGTAAACATAGGACCAGGCGCCCGGTTTGGTCAGCGAAATGGCGCAACCGGTATTGCAGGCCGAGAGGCACTCGACGCCAATGATCCGCACACCTTCGGGCGCGCCAGCGGCGGTCAGGGCATCGTGAAGCTTCGCGCCGGGGGGTACGTCGCCCTCGAGGACCGGTTCCCCGGCCTTGCAGGTCGTACAGACGTAAAGGGTCGTGCCCATCTTTGCCTTCCGTTGGCGAAGGGGTGGGCCAGCGAGGGGCGGCCCGGGGAATGGGAGGCCGCCGATCACCGGTCGCGGAACACCCCGTCCGCCGGTTACCGTCATGCGCTGGCAGGTCTCCCGGCTTGCGGATACTGGACGCCAGTCGTCTGGGCCCAACGGCCCCCGCCTTCCCGGCTGACGCCAGTGGCCATGGGACCTCTCCGGTCACGGTCGCGGGGGCGGCTGCTTAAGGTCGCTTCCGACCTGTCGCATTCCCTCTTCGCCTGTCATAAACAGGAACCAGCGCAAGCCCACCTGAGGCAAGCACCCCCCCGTTGTCAAGGACGCGACCGACCATGACCGAGACCATTGCGACACCCGAAACCGACGAGCTTGCGCGTCATGCCTCGAAGATGGCGAAGAAGAAGGCCGCGCGGGACAAGATCATGGCGGGCAAGGCCGGCGAGAAGGGGCTGATCATCGTCCATACCGGGGCAGGGAAGGGGAAATCCTCCAGCGGATTCGGGATGATCCTGCGCTGCGTCGCCCATGGGATGCCCTGCGCGGTGGTGCAGTTCATCAAGGGGGCCTGGGATACCGGCGAGCGGCGGCTCTTGACCACCCATTTCAGCGACCTCTGCCAGTTCCATGCCATGGGCGAGGGCTTCACCTGGGAAACGCAGGACAAGACCCGCGACATCGCGGCGGCAAGGGCGGGATGGGAGAAGGCGAAGGAGCTGATCCGGAACCCGGAGATCCGTCTGGTGCTGCTGGACGAGATCAACATCGCGCTGCGGTACGATTACCTGGACCTGGCCGAGGTGCTGGAATTCCTGCGGTCGGAAAAGCCCCCCTTGACGCATGTGGTCCTGACGGGCCGGAATGCGAAGGAAGAGCTGATCGAGGCGGCGGATCTGGTGACGGAGATGACCTTGGTCAAGCATCCGTTCCGGTCGGGCATCAAGGCGCAGGCGGGGGTGGAGTTCTAGAGGCCGTCCACAATGGACGGATTTGACAGACATGAAAATCAAGGACTTGACTGCAGGCGTTAACGAAGCGGCAAGACTTGCACAGGGAGAGAAACGGATGCGGAAAACTGGTCTGGTGCTTCTGACGACCCTATTGGTGCTGTCGACGGCAGCCTGTGCGCCTCTGATCGTCGGCGGTGCGGCGGCAGTTGTGGCCGACGAGGTGATCGAGCAGGACAAGGGCGGCGACGGCCTGTTCTGACCTGCGCGTCGACCGGGCTATCCCGGACAGGACTGGCCTGGGCACCCCCGAACGCAAGTCAGTTCGGCCATGTCCCGTTTGGCGAGCCGCAGCTTTGCGCTTGGCCCGGGGTCGCCAGGCACGCCGTCAGAACGCATTTGCCCGAACCGCGGCGGGTTTGACGGCGGCTTCAAGTCCTTCGTTGGTTGCAACCTGCTCCTCAGACACGTCCACCCTTTGAGTATGTTCCGTTCTCCGATGAAGGCGACGGACATTAGCCGCCGGGGACTTTCCAATCAGTGCGCATCGCAGCATCCATCACTCCGAAGAAGCGGCGGGGTTATCCGGTCGGGACCCAACTCCGGCTCGAGAAGAACGGACCGTAATGCAAGGGACTCGTCAAACGCTGCTTTGGTTTTGGTTTAGACCGCGAACGACAAGTGCCGAGCTGTATGCTCGGCTTCGAAGTGATTGATTGTTATTGGATTTTGGTTGCGGGGGCAGGATTTGAACCTGCGGCCTTCAGGTTATGAGCCTGACGAGCTACCGGGCTGCTCCACCCCGCGT
>JAEULQ010000054.1 GCA_016792685.1 Tabrizicola sp.
CGAGTATTTCAGCACCTTGGTGATTGAGGCAGAGGAACGCAGTTGCCCGACAAGCCCCGCCGCATGCCAGGTCGACCCCGAGGTGATCTTGCCCTGTTCGAGAAGAAGCACATCCGCCTTGTGGTCGCGGACCAGATGATAGGCGGTCGAACAGCCGATGATGCCGCCACCGATGACGACGATCTGGGCTTGGGGGGGGAGAGTCATGGGCCGTCCTTCCGCTTGTGGACTTTGGTGAGGCGTCGCCAAAGGGGACCGGCACGCCGCGATTCGGGGGTATTCTACACGACTAATGACCGTTTTGTTGCATTGCATGCGCCTTTCGGTCAGTATCGGCCAAATTTCCACAAAATCGGTCCAATGCAGCCGCGACGCCACAGCCAGATCCTGCAACTGCTGGAAGCACAGGGACCGCTTGCCCTTGGCGACCTGTCGCGTGCGCTGCAGGTCTCGGCCGAGACGATCCGCCGCGATGTCCGCGCCCTGGCAGAAGCGGGCCTGGCCGTTCGGGTCCACGGCGCCGTCGGTCTGGCCGGACAGATGGGCGAAGCGCCGTTCGAGCGGCGGATGCGTGAGAACGCTGCAGCGAAAAAGGCCATTGCCCGGGTCACGGCGGAAAGCATTGCCGACGGCGATTCCCTCATGCTCGACACCGGCACGACCACGAGCTTTCTTGCCCGCGAGCTTCTGGGCCACCGCCGCCTGACCGTAGTCACCAACTCTTCCGACATCGCCCGGACGCTGGCGACTGTGAACGGCAACCGGGTGTTCATGGCAGGCGGCGAGTTGCGAGGCGATTCCGGCGCGGCGCTTGGCGCTTCCGCGCTGGAGTTCATCCGCCCCTTCTCGGTCCGCCATGCCATCATCTCGGCCGGAGCGGCCGACCTGCGCGGAGTCCTTGATTTCGACCTGCAGGAAACCGAGTTCGCCCGCGCAGCCCTCGCCTGCGGGGACCGGCGCACGGTGATCTGCGACGCCTCCAAATTCGGTCGGGAAGGGTTCCTTCGGGTGGCCGACTGGCCGATGATCGACGAGTTGGTAACCGATGCGCCCCCGTTCGAAGACCTTGCCCACGTACTGGCAGAGCATGAGGTCAAGGTGACGCTTGCCGGCCCCAATCCGTGAAGATCGGCGTCGAAAGCTTTCCACTTGCTCCCGCCTGCGTTCCCCAATAAACGGGCAGGCGGAGACGTGGCCGAGTGGTCGAAGGCACGCCCCTGCTAAGGGCGCAGACCTCTAAAGGGTCTCGAGGGTTCGAATCCCTTCGTCTCCGCCAGCCACCCCTGTCTCTGCCTGCGCAGTCGTTTCTTCCCTGTTTTCCTCTTATTTCTCGGGGACTTGGTTAATGCCTTCTGCGGGGGAGACGACAGCCAGTCCCTGTATCACCTCGATTTCCCTGCGCCGTCTCCGGAAGCAGCATCACCCGCTTCGGTTGGGCCCGGATTTCCCTGCTAACAGGGAATTTGCAGGGAAATTTCGCGGAATTCTCTCTCTCCCCAAAATTGTACTGTGAATCTGCAATCTTTATCAATGACTTGCGGGAGATTTCCCTACGCAAGGTAACAGGGAACATTTCCGAGATTATCAGGGACGTTTTTCGCAGGAACAGTGAATGCCGCCCGCAGATCAGGGATGCCGTGCGCCGCGCCCAAACCCGTAGAGCCTCGCCTGCGCGTCCCAGTCCAGGGGCACCGGTTTGCGGATGATCCGTTCGAGCGTCAGGTCGGCTGGCTGGTGTCCCTCGAAGATGGCTCCCTGGATCGTGGGTGCGAGGTAGGCCAGTTGCGCCCGGGTGCGGATGTAGGACTCGGAGTGCCCGGTTGAGGCCGCGGTGTCGCCCAGGGGCTTGCCCTTGCGAAGATCGGCCACCCAGTCATGAGCCTTGGCGAGGGCGCGCAGCAGGGTACGGTCGGGGTTTGGCTCCCGATCGCCGACCACGATCTTGCCCTCGACGCCCCGACGCCGCAGGGCGAAGGGCGCGTCGATCGTGAGCACCGCCGGATCGAGCACGTCGAGCGGAAGAACGAGGAGCTCGCCGAGAACCTTTGCTTGCAGCCGCAGAACGATGCGGTGCTTTTCAATGTGCCCCTCTGCCAGAAGCGCGGAGAGCAAGTCGGACGTGCTGCCTGTGAGCCGATCAGCGAGCTGGCGCACCCTGTCCCTAACGGCGTCGCCCCGCTGCAGGTCCGATTCCGCGCAGATCCGGTGGTCGCGGGCAAGGGCGATGAGGTGCCCCGCAATGGTGTTGGCAACGGCCTCTTCGAGAGCGGCTGCGGGCAGGCGCCATCCTCGGGGATCTGTCCCGCCCGAGATCAGCCGGTTCGAGACATAGTAGCGAATCTGGCGTCCATGCCGCCGAGTATGCGTGGGGGTCAGCCGGTCGCCGGTGTCGTCGCGGAGCTTGCCGGTCAGCAAAGCGACGCGTGTCGCGCCGGGACGATTTCCGGGATCCTTTCGGCCCCGCGGGCGCGCGCTGGCATCCTGGAGCTTCGACTGGACCCTCTCCCACAGGGTCTCGTCCACGATGGGCGCATGCTGTCCGTCCCAGACCCGGGTCTTGTGGCGGATCTTGCCGATGTAGATCGGATTGCGCAGGAGCGCGTAGATCTGGCCCCGCGAGAAGGGCGTGCCGCCCTGCACCCGCCCGGATCGGAAGTGGTGCCGCTTGGAGCGCAAGCCCAGGTCGTTGGCACGGCGCATGACGGCGTTGAGGCAGCCGAGCTCGTCGTAAAGCGCGAAGATCGCCCGGACGGTCTCCGCCTCGTCCGCGTTGATGACGAGACCCCGGGTCTTCGGATCGGGATGGGGATCGTAGCCCAGCGGCGTCATCCCACCCATCCAGAGCCCCTTCTTCTTCGAGGCCGCGATCTTGTCCCGGATCCGCTCGGCCGTGACCTCGCGCTCGAACTGGGCGAAGGACAAAAGCACGTTGAGCGTCAGGCGCCCCATCGACGAGGCGGTGTTGAAGGCCTGGGTGACGGAGACGAAGGAACAGCCGGCGGCATCGAACCGCTCGACCAGCTTGGCGAAGTCGGCCAGTGACCGGGTCAGGCGGTCGATCTTGTAGACCACCACCATCTGCACGTGCCCCGCGTCGATGTCGGCCAGGAGCCGGTGGAGGGCGGGCCTCTCGAGGGTACCACCTGATATGCCGCCGTCATCGTAGCGGGCCTTGCCGGCGACCCAGCCTTCGTGCCGCTGGCTGGCGATGTAGGCGGCACAGGCCTCGGCTTGCGCATCGAGCGAGTTGAAGTCCTGATCGAGCCCCTCGTCGGAGGATTTTCGGGTGTAGATGGCACAGCGGATGCGCGGCGGGCTCATGGTCAGGTCGACCGTTTCAGGCCGAAGAACCGCGGCCCGGACCACCGGGCCCCGGTGATGGCCCGGGCGATCGGCGAGAGCGAGGCGTAGAGCTGGCCCTTCCACTGGAACCCGCCCTCGACGACATCGACCACGTGGGTCACGCCGTTCCATTCCCGGATCAGGCGCCCTCCGGGCTTCAGGCCGGGGCTGGGCGTGCCCCGGTCGTCGCGGGCCGCGTTCTGCAGCTTGCTGACAAACCCTTTTGGCAAGCCGCCGCGTTCTTTTGCCTGCATCTCAAAGGCCAGAAACCGGCGCATAAAGGGGCTGCTCAGGCGTTTCGGGACGGGGGTGCCGAAGACCGCGTCCCAGGCGGCGCTCAGCGCCGCCCGGTCCATGGTTTCGATCTCGACCAGGGAGAGCCTCATGTCGCGCTCTCCGGGCCGCTGGTGATACGGTAGACCGTGCCGCCGCCGGCTTTGGCGGGATCCGCGCGGTCGATGGCGTATCCGGCCTTCCGGAGACCGCTCATCGCCGCCCGGACGGAATGCGGCTGCCAGCCGGTGGCGGATTGCAGGGTGGGGAGATTGGCGCCGGCTTTACGGCTCAGCAGCTTGCGCAGGATCGCGGCCTTGGTCGCGCGTGGGGGTGTCGATGCGGATCTGGACATGATGGCTCCTCGGTGGTGAGGGCCAGCGGACGGCTGGCCCTGGTACCGAGATGCGCCCGGGATCCAACCGGGCGTGTGAACAGTGACGCTCCTGTCGCGCGCGAAGTCCAGTCCGGAAGTGCGCTAGGGTCAGGACCCATTAATCGGCTTGAGGCCGCCCTTCCCGCATGATTCAAGCTCCCGAACTTACGGGGGTGATGATGAGCAACCTCTTCTGGCTGACGGACGAGCAGATGGAACGGTTGACACCGTTCTTCCCGAAGAGCCATGGCAAGCCGCGTGTGGATGATCGGCGCGTTCTGAGCGGCATAATCTTCATCAATCGCAATGGCTTGCGTTGGTGTGACGCGCCTCGGGAGTATGGCCCGCCCAAGACCCTTTACAATCGCTGGAAGCGGTGGGGTGACATGGGGGTCTTTGCCCGGATGATGGAGGGGCTGGCCTCCGAGGGCGGCGACCAGAAGACCATCATGATCGACGCGACCTACCTGAAGGCGCACCGCACGGCTTCGAGCCTGCGGGCGAAAAAGGGGGGCCTGACGACCAGCGCGGGCGTCTGATCGGGCGCACGAAGGGCGGGCTGAACACCAAGTTGCATGCCGTAACCGACGCCAAGGGACGGCCCCTCAAGTTCTTCATGACCGCAGGCCAGGTCAGCGACTACACCGGTGCCGCCATGCTGGGCAGCCTGCCCGGTGCCGAATGGCTGATCGCCGACCGGGGTTACGATGCCGACTGGTTCAGGGAAGCGTTGAAAGACAAGGGGATAAAGCCCTGCATCCCTGGTCGGAAGTCACGCGGAAAGACCGTCCGCTACGATAGGCGCCGCTACAAGCGCCGCAACCGCATCGAGATCATGTTCGGCAGGCTGAAGGACTGGCGCCGCGTCGCTACCCGCTACGACAGATGTGCGAGGACCTTCCTCTCTGCCGTCGCCCTGGCTGCAACCGTCCTGTTCTGGCTTTGAAGATCAATGAGTCTGGAGCCTAATAAACTGTCATCGTTGCCAGAGGACTTTCCCTTCGTTCGGTTGGCAGGGGCATAATCGAACTTGGAGCGCTTCCTGACAACTGAAGACATAGTTAGTCGACAACATAAATACGTATTGACGACTCATGGGGTGGATGGTTTCGTCGGTTCATGAAAGATGCAACCACCCAAACCTTTGATCTGGTCGTCATCGGCTCCGGCGCAGCCGGTTTGATGGCCGCGTTGACGGCGCTGGACCAGGGTCACCGTGTTTGTGTCGTCGAGGCCGACGCCTGGATCGGCGGCGCGACTGCTTTGTCCGAAGGAATGATCTGGGTCCCGAGCAACCCCGAGGCGCTGGCCTTACCCGACGCTGCGGCACCCGAGATGGAAGCGGCTGCAGCCTTGGCCTATGTTCGCGCAACGGCGGGAAACTTCTTCGATGCGGCGCGGGTGGCGAGTTACATCGCCCAGGCGCCCAATGCCCTGGCTCTCGCCGATAGGCTTGCCGGCCTGCGCTTTGCCCTAAACCGGTACTCGCGCGACTATTACCCCGATGCCGAGGGTGCCACCTTGGGCCGCCGTGCGCTAAACCCCTTGCCCGCTTCGATGCGGGGCATGGACCGGGCGCTGTTCTCCCGGATCCGCCGTCCGCTTGGGACGATGATGGTCTTGAAGGGACTGTCAATCGCCTCGCAGGATGCGGGGGATTATCTGAACTTCGGCCGCAGCCCGGCGGCCTTTCTGAGAGTCCTCGGCCATGGGCTTCGATATCTGGCCGATCGTATGACAGGCTGGCCGCGCGGCACAAGGCTGGCCAATGGCAACGTTATCGTGGCGCAACTGGCCGAGGCCATCCAGCAAAGGGGTGGCGTAATTCTGACGGAATGGCCCGCTGAACAGCTTCTGCGCGAAGAGGGGAAGGTGGTCGGCATCGCGGGGCAGGGCGGGCAGATCAGGGCGAAACACGGCGTGATCCTGGCATCCGGTGGCTTCAATGCCAACCATGCGGCACGCAAGGCGCTGGTCGGCGCCCATCGACATGTCGCGATACCGGTTGAAAGCGCCGTACGACCGCTGGAAGACCTTGTGGCGGGAACCGGTGCGGCGATTGCTCGCGATGTCTCGCAGCCTGTGCTTTGGGCTCCGGCCTCGGTGGTTCCGACCTCGGTCGGTCGTTCGGGGGCCTGGCCACATTTCGCGGATCGCGCCAAGCCGGGAGTGATCTGCCTTGGTCCCGATGGCAAGCGGTTCGCCAATGAGGCGCAGGTCTATCACGATTTCGTCCCCGCGATGATCGCCGCAACCGGCGCCCATCCGGAGGGCGCGCATTGCTGGATCGTGACCGACCACCGCGCCCTGCGGCGCTATGGACTGGGGCCAATCGGGCCGTTTCCAGTGCGCCTTGGGCCCTACCTGCGCGCGGACTACCTCAAGCAAGGACACTCGCCCGCCGATCTGGCCCGGGCCATCGGCCTGCCACCCGCTGCAGTTCTGGACAGCATCAAGCGGTTCAATGCCTTTGCCCAGGCAGGCAAGGATACGGATTTCGGGCGCGGTGAAAGCGCCTATGACCGGGGCAATGGCGATGCCAACCATGCGCCCAACCCGACGCTTGGGGCATTGGAGAAAGGACCGTTCTACGCGATCCGGCTTGTGCCCGGTGATATCGGCAGCTTTGTCGGGCTCAAGGTGGATGAGAATGCGCAGGTTTTGGATGCCAGAGGGACCGTGGTCGCGGGCCTTTGGGCGGCCGGCAGCGCGGCCGCACCGATGACAGGGGGGACCTATCCGGCTGCGGGATTGACCATCGGACAGGCCATGACCTTTGGCTATGTCGCAGCACTGGACGCCTGCGCCAAGTCACTTGAGACGAGGGCCGCCGAATGACCCATCTGTCCGGATTTTCCAATGATCTTTTCCAAGGTAAGCAGATCGTCATCACCGGCGCTGCCGGGGGCATCGGCTGTGCGATCGCGGCGGCTTTCGCGGCGTGTGGTGCTGACCTGATCAGGATCGACCGTCCCGAAGCCGTCCCCAAGAACGAACGGGGCTGGATCGGCTGCGATCTTGCGGACCGGACCTCGTTGACTGCGGCTGCGGCCTGCATCTCGGGTCCCGTGGCTGCACTTGTAAACTGTGCTGGAGTGTTTCGCCGGATGCCCCTGACCGAGGTGGGAGCCGAGGCCGAATGGGACAGGACGCTCGCCATCAACCTGAGCGCCCCCTTCCTTCTAACCCGCGCCTTGGTGCCGCAACTGGCAGGGGGCGCCGTCGTCAACATCACATCGGTCCGGGCCGAAACCTCGGCCGAACGCGCCTCTGCCTATACCGTGTCGAAAGGCGGTCTTGCGGCCTTGACCTTGGCATTGGCCGACGAGTTGGCCCCGTTGGGCATCCGCGCCAATGCGGTGGCCCCTGGCGATGTCGACACGGCGATGGGTCATACGGACCCGGATATCACCGCCAAGCTTTTCGCCCGCACCCCCCTGAAACGCATGGCCCGCCCTGAAGAGGTTGCCGCGGCCTGCATCTTTCTGGCCTCGCCCCTTGCCTCGCATACCACCGGCGCGACCCTGCGCGTCGATGGAGGTTTTCTTGCCGTTTGAACCACCAATCGACCGCTGGACCAACAGCGGCGCCATCCAATCCAACCCAAGGAGGAAAACATGAACAGACGACTTTTCGGCCTGATTGTCGCCAGCGTCGTGGCGTTAAGCTCGATGGCGCAGACCGCCATTGCCCGGTCGCTGGAAGAAATCATCGCCAGCGGCGTGCTGCGCGTGGGCACCTATGCGGACCAACCGCCCATGGCCTCGCTGAACAATGCGGGCGAATATGAAGGCTTTGACATCGAGGTCGCCAACCACATTGCCGGGATCATGAAGGTGAAGGTGGAAATCGTGCCGTTGACCACGGCGCAGCGCATTCCCTTCCTGCAGTCCGGCCAGATTGACATCTCGCTGGGCGCACTGACCCGCACGCCGGAACGTGCCTTACTGGTCGACTACACAATCCCGCTGCATTCGGAATCTGTGCTGGTTTTGACGACGGAAGAGAATGCCATCACCACGTGGCGCGATCTCAACGATCCGTCTCAGACGCTCGCCTCGGGGCGCGGCTACTGGACGACTGACATGGTTAAAGCCGAACTTCCCAACGCCAAGCAAGACCTGTACGACGCCCCCGCCGATCAGGTTCGTGCCGTTGCTCAGGGCCGCGCCACTGCTATTGTGGACATCATCGATACGATGATGGCCTTCACGACGCAGTATCCGGATGTGAAATGGAAGGTCATCGAGTCCGAGATTTATTCGGCCTGGTGTGCCATCGGCGTTCCACGTGGCGAAGAGGGGCTGAAGAACTTCCTGAACGTCGTGATCCACGACATGCACAAGTCGGGCAAGACCCAAGAATACTGGGCCAAGTGGTACGGCGCGCCGAACCCCAAGCCGGTTCCGCTTGATCCCGTGTTCTGATTACTGGAACCGGGCGCCAAAACCGGTGCCCGGTTCACCTTTCCGGAGGTAAGCCATGAATTACAGCCTGCAATTCGGCCAGATCGCCGCGGATGTGCCCTACATCCTGTCGGGCGCATGGCCAACGCTGTGGATCACCTTCGTCACCTTCTTTGTCGCCGCGGCCCTTGGCCTGTTCATCGCCATGGTACGTCTGAAAGGGGGGCCGTTGGCCTCGCGGCTGGCGGGGATTTGGGTCACGCTGACCACCAATTCGCCCCTGTTCGTGGTGCTGTTCTTTCTGTTCAACGGCCTGCCCAACTGGGGCATCCTTCTGTCGCCCATCGCGGCCACGTTGATCGCGTTCATTGCCATTTCGTCGGGCTATCTGGCCGAAATTCAGCGCGGCGGCATCCAGTCTGTCCGTCAGGCAGAGCTTGACGCCGCTGAGACACTGGGGATGAGCCGCCTTCAGATCCTGCGCTTTGTCATCGCACCGCATGTCATCAAGACCACCTATCCGGCACTGTCCAATTTCTTCATCTTCACCATGCTTGGCACGTCCATGGCATCGCTGGTGGGGGTCAACGAACTGACTGGCCGTGCTATCGAAGTTTCTTCACGCACCTTCCGCTCGATCGAGGTTTTCAGCTTGGTCGCGGTTACCTATGTGGTCCTGTCGCTATTCGCGAGTGCTGCCTTGGCGCTGGTGGGCCGGTGGCTTTTCCGGGTGAAGGCGAGGATGATCTGATGATCGACCACATGTCCGCCCTCTTCACCCTTGGGAACATGCAATTCCTATTGCGCGGCGCGGGAATGACGCTGCTTTTGACAATGATCGGCTGCACGGCCGGTCTATTCGGCGGGTTTCTTTTGGCTTATGCCCGCGGCAGCAAGGGAACTCTTACGGCACCGCTGCGCTGGGGTGCTACCGCCTTTGTCGAGATCTTCCGCCGCATCCCCTTTCTAGTGACGCTGTTCCTGGTGCTTTACACCGCCCAGATGATCGTGCCGCGTGCGCCACTATTCTGGGTGGCGGTGGTATCGATTTGCCTGCTTTGCTCGGCCTATATGGCCGAGATCGTCAGATCCGGGATGGAAAGCGTGCCTGCGCCCCAGATCGAGGCGGCCGAGGTGATGAACTTCTCGCGTTGGCGCATCACCTGGATGATCGTCCTGCCGCAGGCCTGGAAGGTCATTCTGCCTTCGGCCGTGTCCTACATGGTGATGTTCGTCAAGGACACGGCCCTTGCCAGTCAGGCGGGGGTGTTCGAACTGATGTTCGCGGGCAAGGCACTGGCGAACCGGGGGCTGGATCCTTTCCTGGTCTTTGCCACCGTGCTTTTCGCCTATTTTGTGATTTCTTGGCCGCTTGCCCGATTTGGCAGGTGGCTTGAGGCGCAGTTGGCGCGCCGAACCCATGAAGGAGACAGACGATGATCAAGGTGATGTGGTTTCTGAAACGCGCCCCGCATCTAAGTCAGGCCGAATTCGCCGACTGGTGGCTGAACCGTCACGCCAAGGACATCGCTGCCGATCAGGCCCCCTACCTGAAACGCTATGTCATCGACGTCCGGGTCGAAGATGAAAGCGGGCTGGCCGGCAAACCTGCGGCAGAGCCGGAATGGGACGGCATCGCCGAGCAATGGTTTGCATGCGAGGCCGATTACAACGCTGTCTATGCCCGCGCCGAACGTCCGACCCGGGCCGATACGCTGGCCCATACCTCGGCCTTTCAGCGGCTGGTGGTGCGGGAATACGAACAGGATTTGAGCGGGGGAACTGATGGCGCATCTTGATATCTCGGGCCTTGAGGTTCGCTATGGTACGGTCCCGGTCCTGAGCGGCATTGATCTGGCGGTCGAACGTGGTGAGCTTGTGGGGCTGGTCGGCCCCTCTGGCTCGGGCAAGTCGACGCTGCTGCGCGCCTTGGTTGGGCTGGTGCCACCTGCGGCGGGCCGGGTCGTCCTGGAGGGCAAGGATGTGGATTATGCCAGCAAAGCCTCTTTGCGCGGCCTGCGCGATCACGCGGCGATCGTGTTCCAGCAATACAACCTGTTTCAGAACATGTCGGTGCTGGACAACATCACCGTGACGCCCGTCAAGGTGCGGGGTCGCCCGAAGGCAGAGGCAGAGGCCGAGGCGCGCGCGCTGCTGGCCCGCGTCGGCCTTGCTGGCAAGGAACGTGCCTATCCCGACCAGTTGTCAGGCGGCCAGCAACAGCGTGTGGCCATCGCCCGTGCCCTGGCGCTAAAGCCTGCTCTGATACTGTTGGACGAAGTGACGGCTGCGCTTGACCCCGAACTGGTCCGCGACGTGCTGGATGTGATCAAGGACCTTGCCGGTGAGGGGATCACCATGCTTCTTGTCAGCCACGAGATGGGCTTTATCCGTGAGGCAGCGCACCGGGTTGTCATGATGGACGCCGGCCGCGTGGTCGAGGTCGGCCCCCCCAGCCAGATCTTCGACGCCCCGACCGAAGAGCGGACGCGGGCTTTCATGTCCAAGATCATCCGGCACTGAAGGGAAGCGAGATGCGGTTTGCAGGTAAGGCGGTGATGATCGTCGGGGCAGGCTCGGGCCTTGGGGCCGCGGCGGCTGCGGCCTTCTGCTGCCAAGGGGCGCGGTTGATCTTGGTGGATCGCGACGAAGGCGGACTAAGCCGCCAGGCCGCCCGTGATCCGGGCGCGACCATCATTTGCGCCGACGCCACCGATCCGGCAACCGCTGAACAGGCGGTCAAGGCAGCAGGCGCGGTCGACATTCTGGTGCACACCGCCGGGATCGACCCACTTTCAGCCACGGATGTGCCTGGCACCAGTCTGCAAGACTGGCAATCGATCCTGTCGGTCAATCTGACCTCGGCCTTTCTGTTTGCCCGCGCCGTCCTGCCAGGGATGATCGAAAAGCAGGCCGGGTGCCTTCTTTTCACGGGCTCCATCGCGGGCCTGAAACCCACCCCGCGCGAGGCGGCCTATGCGGTTTCCAAGGCGGGCGTCATCCAACTGGCCCGCGCCATCGCACTGGATCACGCACGACAGGGCATCCGGGCAAACGTTCTGTGTCCAGGATTTCTGGAATCGGTCATGGCCGACCGCAAAGAGACCATGTCGGATGCCGATCTTTCCGAACGTTCCCGCGCGGCGTCTGCCCTCGTACCTTTAGCCCGCGAAGGCCGTTACGACGAGATGGCAGCCCTTGCCCTGAACCTTTGCGACGGCGCCGTTTCGGGCTACATCACGGGTCAATCCATTGTGGCGGATGGCGGGTTGATGCTGGCATGACCTTGGAAAACCCGAAGGGCAACGATGTGCCCGGCGATGCGGAGCGTAAGCCGAGAGGCGGGAATGTCGACATGGTCTATGCGGCCCTGCGCGACGATATCCTTGAGCTGCGCCGCACCCCGGGCGAAGTGCTGGACGAGGCCGAAATCGCCGCCACCTTCGGCATTTCCCGTTCTCCGGTCCGCGAAGCCATTGTAAGGCTTACGGCTGAAGGGCTGGCCCAGACGCTGAAGAACCGCGGGGCGGTCGTCTCGCGGCTCGATATCGAAATGCTCCCGGCCTATTTCGATGCTCAAACGTTGCTGTTTCGCGTCACATCACGCCTGGCCGCCCAGCGGGGTGGGCATGCGGCGGCAGAACGGCTGATGCGGATCCAAGCCCGGCACGAAGAGATCGTTGCCGCACGCGACGCCAGCGGCGTGATCGTGAACAATAGATTGTTCCATCTGGAAATCGCACTGATTGGTGGCAACCGCTATTATCATGACTGGCTGGCGAGCATTCTGGATCAAGGCCAAAGGATCATGCGCCTTTATGTTCGTCTGCACGAGGAACTGGTCCCGAACGAGCAGCTCTCGTTTCATCACGCCCTGATCGAGGCGATCCGCGCCAAGGACGTCGACGCCGCCGACCGGGCAGCGGCAGCCGATGCTCAGATCGTGCGCGATGAGATTTCGCGGCAAATTTCCGAAGGTGGATCCGGATCGATGCCATTTTAGATCCGGGGTCAAAACATGTGTTGTTAGATCAAACCTTGTTGCGCAGATATGGCCGGTCGATTGGCAACAAGGAATGGAAAAACCTTGTTCTTTCGGGCAGTTCACTCGCGTCCCCGTTTTTCTACCGACAATACGTTCGGTCCATGATTTCCTAACCAAAGGGAGGGCTGCCGACTGCCAGAGGACGCCAGAAAACACGCGCAGATCCAGATTCTCGACTATCCCGGCGCACAGCAATCGGCAATTCTGGGCATGCGGGATCTGTTGGATTTTGCGGCTCAGTTGGCTGAAGCGAGTGGCGCGACCGCCCATCGGGCCGAAATCTGCGATAGGCCCAAGGACGGCGCCGTTGTGGTGATATTGCCGCCTGCGCTCTCGCTTGCGCCTCCTGTTTTGCCATCTGGCTGGAAGGAACGGCTGATCAGGTTTCATCAAGGTGGAAGGTGCTGTCAGAGGAACTTGGCTTGAGAGGGCTAGTGCGCCCAGCTAGCCTCGCCCGATGACCAAACGCTCCCCATTTCGCTACTTCAAAACAAGCCCTGAGATCATCCGCTTGGCGGTGATGCTCTATATCCGGTTCCCATTGTCGCTCCGCAATGTTGAGTATCTCCTGCACGAGCGCGGCATCGAGATCAGCCACGAGACGGTTCGGTACTGGTGGAACAGGTTCGGCCCGATGTTCGCCGCCGAGATCAGGGGAAAGCGGGTCGAGGCGATGCGGGCGCACCGTCATTGGCAGTGGCACCTGGACGAGGTCTACGTGAAGATCAACGGGATGACGCACTATCTCTGGCGGGCTGTCGATCACGAAGGCGAGGTGCTGGAAAGCATCGTCACCAAGACCAGAGATCGGAAGGCGGCCCTGAAATTCTTGAAGAAATCCATGAAACGGCATGGCCGGCCGGAGACGATCGTGACGGATCGGCTTCGGTCTTATGGCGCTGCCTTGAAAGACCTAGGCCGCGGCGACGACCGCGAGATGGGGCGCTGGCTCAACAATCGCGCTGAGAACTCGCACCTGCCATTCCGACGACGCGAGCGGGCGATGTCACGGTTCCGGCGCATGCATACTTTACAGAAGTTCGCTTCAGTCCATGCCTCGGTCCACAATCACTTTCCGACGGAGCGCCACCTCCAAGACCGCACAACCTACAAGCAGACCCGTGCCGCCGCTCTTGCCGAGTGGCGCGGCCTTCTCGCTGCCTGACCGATATGGGGGGTCGGTGTAACGGAGACTGGTTCGCATTCGTCTGACAGCACCGCCACTTTCCCCCGCGAAAGCGTTCTCTCGATCCGGCTACGACCGGATTTCTCAATAATTTGAAATATTTACACGGGTAGGGTTCAATACCGGACTGTATGCCACGAGGCCAAGAGGCAGTCTCTCAAGGCTGACTTTCTCCGGACCTGATGACCGCGCCATATTGGTGTTCACGTCCTAAGGCATTGCACAAGAACAGATTTCGCAGAGCCCTTGGTGGAGTTGGATTACTGCCTCGTTCGCGCGTTGTGGACCTGGGGTCGAAACGTGTCTGGCAATGGCGTGTGATCGGGCGACCGGCCGGAAAGGTCAGGAAGCAGGAGTTCGCTTCGGCCATAGCGAGACTGCGAATGGATTGCCAGGCTGACCCTTCGGCCGGGTGTTTGCAGAGGGTCTTTCATTTTGGAAGGGCCGCGCGCCCGGAAGGCCTTCACCGAAAGGTCAAACGTACAGCTTTGCTCCATCAGGCAAGAGCCTGACGATGAAGTCGTCTTCGCCGTTGGCCTCCAGACTTAGGGCGCCAGACCGGTGAAGGGTGTGCAGAACATCGATCAATCTGGGTCCGAGGGCGGATTGCGTCCTGCCCGACATTTGTCTCAGGTACCGGGTCAATACGGCTCCCGTCACCTCGCCGCCAAACCGTTCGACCAGAGCCCTCAGCACGAGTTGCTCTTGGGCCTCAAAGCTGAGCGGCACGACAACCGGCACCCCATCCGCATCCATCGAAGCGCGCAAAGCCGGACGCAACGGTGTGGGACCGGCAGGCTGCGGGCGAAGGCCGCTATCTCGATTTGCCCTTGCGGAAGTCACGTGCGTTCTCTCCTCACAAACCATCCAACCAACGGCGGAAAACCCGGTCGGGTCTGATTTTGAGGATCAATATGGCTTCAATGCGTCGGCGATGGGGTCATAAGGCGGTACAGCGATCACCCTGCCCCGACTTCGACAGAGTGCGAAGTCTTCCGGCCAACGGCCCAATCAGATCAGTTCGGACGGAAACGGTCGGGGACGAGATGCTCGCGTGCGACTTCCAGTACCAGATTGCCAAGGCGGCTGAGGATTTCGCTCGACTGCATTGCGGCCTGCCAGTGCAAGGCGATGTTGACCTTCTTGCCGGGGCTAAGCTCAACCAGGTCACCACTCTTGATGAAGGGGTTGCCGGCGATGCTTGGCACCAGGCCCCAACCGGCGCCGTTCAGACAGCATGAAAGGTATCCCTCATACGAAGGCACATAGTGGATGGAGAGCGGAACCGTTGCCCCAAAGCAAATCGCCATCCATTGATCCTGGATCGTGTCCTTGCGATTGAACGCCACAGAGATGCAGTTCCGCAGGGCCTCGAGGGAAACGCCGTCTGCAAAGTGGGTCTGATACAGTTCGGGCGACGCGACGGCGACATAGTCCATCGACCCCAGCGAGATGATCTTGCACCCCTGAACAGGGGTCTCCATCGTGGTGATGACGGCGAGGGCGTCCCCGGATCTGAGGCTGGATTCCGTATGCTCCTGATCGTCGGGTAGAATGTCGAAGCGAATGCCGAGTTCCTTCGTTGCCAACTTGATCAGTTTTGGAAACCAGGTTGCCAGACTATCGTTGTTCACCCCGATGCGGACAGTGGCAGCAACGTTCTCCTCGCCGCCGACCAGCGCGCGCATCCGCTCGGCCAGTTCCTGCTCCAGAAGACCCACCTGTTCGACATGACGGAAGAACTGCAGGCCAGCCTCGGTCGGGACGCATGGCCTACCGCGCGCGACAAGCACCACACCAACCTTTTCCTCCAACTGCTTGATTCTCTGACTGACTGCAGATTGCGTCACTTTCATCGACTTTGCCGCTGCTTCGAAGCTTCCTTCGCGGATGACAGCCGCGAGGATCGTCAGTGAATCATAGTCAAAGCGTGACATTGTTGCCCCCTAAACATAAGAAACCCTAATGCTCCACAACACACTATAACGCATAAGTCCAAGAAACGCAAAGGTGAGAACTGATCTTGCATAAGCTGTGCTCATGTACGGTAGCTTAGAGGTGAACAATGAGCCGAAAGTCTTTAGTTTGTTCAACAATTTGAGTAGAGTTAGGGTGAGACTAAGGGGGGAAGCATGTCTGGTCGGGTCTTGAGAAGAGCATACATTCGGCCGTTTCTGGGTCTGGAACGCTACCGCAGGCTGGACGCATGGTTGATTGTTGCCGGCTACGTCGGCTTCATCCTCGCGTCCATCTTATTGGGTAGCTACCTGCTGTCGCTTCCGCTTTCAGGTTGGACGGTGGCAGGCGCGATCGCCACGGCGACCTTCATCGGCACCCGTCTGCGGGGCATCAACAACATCGTTCATGAATGCAGCCATGCGACCTTCGCCGAAGACCGGTCGGACAATGTGACGATCGGACGGTTTTGCGCCGCGCTCCTGCTGAAGTCCTTCCGCAAGTACCGTGACGACCATCTGTCGCACCATGCCCACAACGGCGATTACGAACATGACGCGGAATTCGGCCTGATCGAGAAGTTCGGGCTGCATGATCCAATCACCCCGCGGACGGTCCTGCGCCATGTCTTCGTGCCACTGACCGGGCGACACCTGCCGCTGTACACCAGCGTTAACCTCTCGGCTGAGGATGGCCGACTGTTCTACGGCCTCAAGCTTGCGCTCCTCGCTGCGATGGTGCTCTTCCTGCTGCTTGAACCAGTGGCCGCGCTTGCCTTCGTGATCCTGCCGCTGTTCTACATCTATCCGACGCTCAACTTCTGGACAGACTGCCTGGATCATGCCGGGTTGGTGGGGGCGAAAGACGAGATCGAAGCCTCGCGAAATGTGCTGGCTCCAACGCTGGTGCGGCTCATCTTCTTTCCGCGCAACGACTCCTATCACCTTGTACATCATCTCTTTCCGCAGATTCCGGCACGGCATCTGCATAAGGCCCATCAAGAACTGAGCCGGGACCCGAGCTACCGCCGCTTGCCCGCTGCAGTGGGTCGAATCGATCACAGGGCCGTCGATCAGCCGATGGATGCATCCCTTTAAGGATTTGGCTGGCGCCTCGAATCGCAACGATTCATCGGTTTGCGTCCGGGCCCGATGCGACTTTCGCACGGAAACAGAAGGATGATTCTTGGCGCCTGCACTGCAGATGCGATGCCGAAATGGCAACAATACGCCGCCGAGGCACCCGTAAGGAGCGAATGTGTGAATGGTTATCTATGCCGCAGCGCGAACAAACCGTTTCCCATAGCGAGCAATATAAGCATTGCTAATCGTGCATTAGTTGAGTAACTTGATTCTTGTAGCGAGTGGTTTTTGTGTAGTGTTCTTCTGGTCGCCAAGCGGGCTCTTGCCGTGTAACCCCCCTCTGCGGACAAGAGTTTCGTGTTAAAGAGTGAGTACAGACCAGCGTTTCGCTGGGGCGTTCTGTGAAGAAAATTCTTTATTTGCATATGGTTGCACAGTTACTTGACCAGACTGTGCGACCTCGCCTAGCCGCCGTTCGCAAACCGTGCTTGCGAACGGCGTCAGGCACTTCTTCTGAAGGCGTGCGTGTCCTGATAGCGGTTGTCATGTCCAGATTTTGACCCGCGACGCGCCATTGTGACTGAAGAGCAACGCGGAGATGTCGACTGATCGACAATCCCAAGGCCGAATTTCGGCATCGGGCGGCGCCTGCGTTACCCAGATTTTGCCATCTTTGACCGCAAAACCAGAGAAGTCTTCACTTCGAAGGTTTGTCCAAGATGAAAATATCGCTCGAAGAAATCGACATGCTCAAGATCCAGATCTACGAGGATTATCTGCAGTCCATTGCCTCGGTTCGCGAAGGGAAGAGCTCGGAGATCGCGTTCGTGGAACACGAACGGCGTGTTCGCCACCTAAGACAAAAGGTCGCCCTTGCGGAAGCCCGGCCCGTTTACCTGAGGCTGGCAAGCTAAGCGCGAAGGCGACTGATCGGCTCTGCTGTCGACGAGCAGCTGCAACGGGCCGCCTGATCCACGGAAGGGAATGTCTACCTTCAAGATCCTCTGGCGACGGCTCCGGGTGCTGAAGGCCGGTGCCGCCCGGTCCAGGCCGATCAACCCGGTAGGCTTTCGACAAACCCCGTCGTATGCCCCGTCGCTATGCCTAACAGCACCTTGATCGTAAGGCAGTTCTGGATGACAGCATCGCTATAGTCGGGCTGGGGACCACGTTTGCCAGCCGGAGTGGCCTCCCAGGTCATGGCGGGATCGAACCAGACCGTCAGCGAGCCACCGCGCTTGAGCGCCTCGTTATGGGCCGGCCAGTTCCTGGTCTTGCAGGTGGGGGGATCGGTCTGCTCATGCAGCTCAGCTAGCACACTGGGTCCTCGCGATGAATCCATCACATGATTTGTGCAACAGAATTGGCAGAAGCTCTCTTCTCGGTATTCAGTGGTGCGGCATCCAAGCAAGATATTGCTCTCCGCTCACTTAGATGCGATGAAGAGGAGCACGCACAGGTACTCTCCCGATCCCATTGATTTTACTCGAGCCTCTGCAACCCGGCTCAGTTTCGCCGACAATGACGGAAAGGCTGAAGTTAAGACTGATCGAACGGCAAGGTCGGCTACCAACACGGCGGCAGTCCTGAAGCCTTGGTCTCATGAAGGTCGTCTGATGATCTTATACTATTTGACGGCCGGCGCGCGGTCGGTCACTAAGCTTCAGGCGCTCTTGAGATCGCACCAGACAATAATCTGCCATCATATGGCTCGGCTTCGGCTGGACGGGTTGATGCAGGTAAAGCGAAAGAGGGAAATCTAGTTGTACTCGATCCGGTATCCTAAGTTGTGTTCTCAAATTGAATGCGTTGCAGATATTGTCGGGGCGGGTTGACTGTGGAACCTTTGCTGGACGGAGCGCCGTGTGGCCATGCAGTTTGGCCGGTTGGTCGGCTGCCTTTTGTACCCTTTGCCACTTTGACCGAAGCCGCGGCGATCAGCAGCAAGGTGATCGCGGGCTACCACCACGACCACATCTTCTTGCATCGGGGCCGGCGCGAGGATTCTGAGGCTGCACAGCGACGGTTGTTAAATGCTTGAAGCGGCAGTTCAGGGGTATGTTGTCGCAGTCAGCTTGATCCTCGCCATCGGGGCGCAGAACGCCTTTGTGCTGCGGCAGGGATTGCGCCGCGAACATGTGGGCTGGGTGGTGGCGGCTTGTGCCCTATCGGATGCGGTTCTGATCACGGCGGGGGTGGCGGGGTTCGGCATCGTGTCAGCGGCCTGGCCTTGGGTGCCGGATGCGATGCGCTGGGCGGGGGTGGCGTTTCTGTTGGTTTATGGGGCTTTGCGGTTTCGCGCGGCCCTGCGCGGTGGCGAGGCGTTGCGGCCAGCCGCGGACGGGGCGGCCCCCTTGGGCCGAGTGCTGGCGACCTGTCTGGTGCTGACCTGGGCCAATCCGCATGTCTATCTGGATACGCTGGTGCTGATGGGGTCGATCTCGACACAATATGCGCCGCATGAATGGGTTTTTGCGGCGGCGGCGGCACTGGGATCGTTAAGCTTTTTTGCCGCGCTGGGCTTTGGAGCGCGGCTGTTGGCGCCGATCTTTGCGAAAGCCGCGGCCTGGGTCTGGCTGGAGGTCGGCGTGGGCGCAACCATGTGGGCGATTGCAGCTGGTCTTGCCTTTGAGTGAGGGCGCCGCAGCGCAGCGCTTTCTCTATCGCTTAGATTGACCTCGATGGGCTTCTGGCAGGCTACGGCAAGCTATGCTTGTTGGACACAAAAGATACCCAATTTCCGCATTTTGTCGTTCTCAACGGTGATTTGAAAGCGGTAGTGGGCGCGCAGGCCCTGACGTTGACCGGCCCGCCTGACCGCCCGGAAAACATCGATGGCGAGTTCTTCTTGATAATTGTCTTCAACGAGACGGATCAGAGCTATTGCCGCCGCCGGGTTGAGCCAGAGGTCTGAGTCGAAAGTCTCAACATACCCTCCGAAGCACGAAACACTTGTTCGGAAGACGAGATCGGGCGATATTGCCATCAATAGGCAGGCCAATTGGGGAATGTCGGTTCAGTGTCGGAGCGCAAATCCGTCCTGCGAATGCCTGCAGCCCAAAAGGAACTTAGACCATGACCGCCCCGGAAACCTATGCCGCGCCTCGTAGTTTCAGCCTTGGAGAGTTTCATTTCTCTGTCCTCGGACCGGATTGTGTCGATGAGGATTTCCGGGCGGTCACTTCTTCGGAGGCGCATCTGACCGGGCTGTTCGGATCGGACTGGCCCATGGGATTGACCTGGGACAAGAACCTCGCGGATCTCCAGCGGCATGCGCGCGAGTTTGACGAGAACTTCGCCTTTGCCTGGGTCGTCCGGAACCCGACGGGAGGGTATCTGGGCTGCGTATATCTGCACCCTGATGGGCTCGAAAGATTTCCTCGCACCGTCTTTCTTTGGCTGCAGGTCAGCGAGACGAGCGTGGAGCGTGTTGCGGACTTGGTGCAGCGGTTTAAGGGCTGGATGCCGGGAGCGGGTTACGATCCTGAGCTATATACCTTCGTCACACCATGACAGACGGATGTCATGCCGAAGCCGGGCCGAGCGCGACGCATGACCAAAGCTTTGCCCGATGTCGGCCGCCGCGGTCTGGCGGCTCCGTCCGCAGCACACGCCGACGGGGGACGGCACCGCAATTCGCCCAGCACCAGCGGATAACGGTGGCCTGCTGTTAAATGTCACGTTGGCCGAGTTCCTGTCACGCAACGCCGACGCTGCCCGCAAGAATATGCTGCGGCAAGCCTGAGTGACCGGATCGGGAAGCGGCATTGCAACGTGGCGCCTAGCCCGACAGGTGGCAATGTGCCGCGACTACTCCGCCAGATCGTCCAGCGTGACACCGAGGGCACGCAGGGTCGCGACCGAGCCATGTTTGCGGCCGGTCTCGATCTCGGCCACGGTCACGCGGTTGACCCCGGCCTTCTCGGCAAGAGTTGCTTGGGTCAGGCCGCGCAGATCTCGTTAAACGCGCAGCGGATTTTCCCCGCCAAACAACCGGTTCACGCAATCGGTGGGGATCAGGTCTTCCTCCCGTCCCGCCAAGGCGCCCTTTGCCCGATCGTAGGTCTGGAGATCGGCCAGTAGTTCGGACGCCGCCCGCAGGCGATCATAGTCTCCGCGCGGGATCGTCACCGTCTCGTTCATGTCATTCCCTTTCAGTCATTGAAGCCGCCGCGTGGGCCGATATCGAGAGCCACACAGAATGCAACGTTCCTCCTTGCCCTGCGGGATAGCGTTGTACGGTTCGTGGCGGAGGACATGCCAGAGGCCAATGACCTAACAGTCGGGATCGTGGCTCTGGCGGCCCAGGCCGAGCGGGAGGCGATCTCGCGGCAAACCGAGGAGGCCCTTGCCGTGGCCTAGGCCAGTGAGTTGAAGCTTGGCAACCCCTTAGGGACGGCAAACCTCAGACAGGCCGAGAAAGGTGGCGGGGCAATACAAACAGCGGTTTCGTCAAATGCTGCGGCGTTTGCGGCGGACCTGGCGCCGGTGCTCGCAGACATCAGGGCTGCGGGGCATAGGTCGCTGTGGACGATTGCGGCGGAGCTGACGGCGCGGGAGATCAGGACACCGCGGGGGACGTGTAGGAGGTGGGGAGTTTTGGGCGGCTTCTGGCCTGGAGCTTGTCCAGTACCGGCGAGAGTGCATCAG